>JAODMI010000090.1 GCA_025464755.1 Homoserinimonas sp. | reverse complement strand
CGCATCGGACCTCCACAATCCCGAACGGGTCTATTCACAGTTTTCAGTACATCGAAGGTGAACTGGTTCTCGTTGCCTTCGACGACCCGATCGAAGACGAGTCCCACACCCTCGCAACGGCCAACTTCCGTGAGCAAAACGCCCTCGAGAGGCGGGACGCCTAAACTTTTCGCTAAGTTTTCGCTGACCCCGCGCGCCCAGCTTCGGTTACTGACCGAGCGAGCTCCAACAGCGTTCTGGCCGAGGCCTCCCAGGTGAATTCGGCAGCTTTTTGTACAGAAGCGGCCGATCGCCGCTCCCACTCACCTTCGCGGTCAAGCGACTTCACCGCGGCAGCAAGATCGCCCGGTGCATCCGGATCGAAGAAACATGCAGCGTCTCCCCCGATCTCGTGAAATACGGGGATATCACTCACGACGATGGGGGTACCAAGGCTCATTGCCTCGACCAGTGGGATGCCGAAACCTTCCTGACGGGAGGCAGAGATGAGCGCGGTTGCACCTTCCAACGACTGCCGGTACTCATCATCGCTCACACCATTGCGGAACACGACAGTCCCGGAGGGCGCAAGGGACTCAATTCGCGTCCGCTCTGCCACCGAAACGCGGCTGAGTAGCTCTAGTGAATAGCCGGGCAAATGGTGCATGGCGCGGGCAACCGTTTCCACGTTCTTGTACGGCATGAATGAACCCATGTACACGAGTGTGTGTTTGGCGGGGCGGCTGCGTGGTTTAACGGCATGTTGTTCCACAGCGCTGCGGATCACCGTTATCGGCCGATCATCGAGCCCCGCCGCGATCAGTTCCTCGCGCGTGGTGTACGAACCCGTCACCACCGCGTCGGCTCGCCTCAAGAGCATCTTCATCGGAAATTTCCACGAGTAGAACACCCACCAGCCGGCGCGCACAAGCCAGGAAAACTCATGAGGGGGCGTGCGGTTCTCGAAATAGATCAGGTCATGGATTGTGAGGATGAACCTGTACTTCCGCCCTGCTGAGCCCATCGTTTGCATGGGAGTGAACACGACATCCGGTTTCGCAGCATTCACTACCTTAGATACCCACGGCTCACGAAGGCTGGTTGGATCGCTGCCCTTGATCCAGGGCAGCTCGGGCAGGAGCGCCAGTTGGCGTTCATCGCTAATGAGCATGGTGACTGGATGTAGCTTGCCGAGGGCAGCCACCAGGCAAGCAGTGTAGCGGCTGATGCCATCATGACGCTCGGTGCGCGTGTACCGGCAGTCGAAGACAATTTTCATGGCAGCTTGAGTGTTGTCAAAAACTGGGTGATGGCCTCGGCTGCGGGAACCGGAGTCTCATAATGGATGAGGTGACCGACACCTGGAATTACCACCAGCTGCGCGTTGCCGATTGCCTCGATGATCGGCGGATGCGCAGACAACGGGGTGATGTCATCTAGTTCTGCCGCAACCAACAGTGTCGGGACGGTGATTTGATCGGCGAAGTCTGCGACGGAATCGGCGATGGATGCGTGGAACGCTTCGATCACCACGTCACGGTTAGCGTACCGACTGAAGTAGGTGTGATGTTCGCTGTGAATCCACCGCCTAACCTGCTTGTCTCGCGTTTTCATGAGTACCAGGCTCATCCCCCGCACGATGAACCAACTGCCCAGGATGCAGTGGCCAAGTCTTTCGGGAAGTCGGCTGGCAAGCTTGTAATACCAAACAGTCGCACGAGTTGCGAGCGGCCGTGGGCCCTTCAATCCCGAAACGGAAATGGGATTGATCAGAATTAAGCCGGGGGTTGCAAGGCCGTTGGCAACTGCCGAAGACGTGACGATAGTGCCGAACGAGTGGCCGAGGATGACAGCCTTGCCTGAGAGTCCCAGGGCTTCGACGAATTGAGTCAGCCATGCCGCGTAGCCATCGACGTCGTGCCGTCGTTCTGTCAGCGGCGTCGATTCTCCGAAGCCGGGAAGGTCAGGGCTGACGAATCGCACGGTGGGCAGCTGCGCCACGATCGGCTCGAGTCCATGGTGTTCACCGCGGTATCCGTGAGTGACGACTACGGTGATGTCTGCATCAGCTTCGCCGTATACCCAGTAGCGGGTGATGCTTCCGAGGATGGCAAGCTCCCGCTTCTCGACGGGTCGGGCCTGGAGCTGGGCGGCGAAGGGCGATTCAACATTCATCAGGAGCCAGTCTAGGGATAGCGGGCCTGCGCAAACGCGTGTGACCGACCTAGACTCGATTGCATTGCGCAGTGCTTGTATTGCGCAATGTCTTTATTGCGTAATGTCTCCGTTGCACAATGTCATTGATCGCTGCGGTCGGAAGGAGCCCGATGAGCTTCACGGCACCAATTCAATTACCAGGCCTGACACTGGACCCCCAGTGGTATCGCCGGTCGGTTTTCTACGAAGTGATGGTGCGCTCGTTTGTCGACAGCAATGGTGACGGTTCGGGCGACCTTGCCGGGCTGGTGGGCAAGCTTGACTACCTGCAATGGCTGGGCGTTGATGCGCTGTGGCTTCCCCCTTTCTTCCAGTCCCCGCTGAGGGACGGCGGTTACGATGTCGCCGACTACCGCGCGATCCTGCCCGAGTTCGGCACGCTCGAGGAGTTCAAAGACTTGGTGACCAAGTCGCATGAGCGCAACATGCGGGTGATCATCGACCTGCCGCTCAACCACACCTCTGACGCCCATGACTGGTTCCAACAGTCGCGTGAGCATCCTGATGGCCCCTACGGTGACTTCTACGTGTGGAGTGACACGGACGAGAAATATCCGAATGTGCGCATTATCTTCACCGACTATGAGGAATCGAACTGGGCTTTCGACGCAACCCGTCGCCAGTTCTATTTCCACCGCTTCTTCGCGCACCAGCCGGACTTGAACTTCGAGAATCCTGCCGTGCATGAGGCAATCTTCGAGGTTGTGCGCTTTTGGCTCGACATGGGAGTGGACGGTTTTCGGCTGGATGCTATCCCCTACCTCTACGAATCTGATGAAGGCAACGGCGAGGGCGAGCCCCCAACGCACGAGTTCATCAAGAAGCTGCGCAGCATGGTCGACCAGGACTACCCAGGTCGAGTCATGATCGCCGAGGCCAACCAATGGCCGCGTGAGGTTGCTGCATTCTTCGGCACCGAGGATGAGCCTGAATGTCACATGGCCTTCGATTTCCCCGTGATGCCGCGAATCTTCTACTCCCTGCGGTCCCAGCAGGCGGATGAGTTGGTGCGCGTGCTCTCGGAGACAACAGATATTCCCGAGGGTGCCGGTTGGGGCGTGTTCCTGCGCAACCATGACGAGCTCACCCTTGAGATGGTCTCTGAGGAATACCGACAGGCGATGTATGGCTGGTATGCCTACGATCCGCGGATGCGTGTCAACGTGGGTATTCGACGGCGCCTCGCACCACTGCTCGACAATTCCCGCGCAGAGCTCGAGTTGGCGCATGCACTGCTCTTCGCGCTCCCTGGCAGTCCCTTCCTCTATTACGGCGACGAGATCGGGATGGGCGACAATATTTGGCTGCCAGACCGCGACAGCTCCCGCACCCCCATGCAGTGGACTCCCGACCGGAACGCCGGTTTCTCCTCAGCGGACCCGGGTAAGTTGTACCTTCCCGTCGTGCAGTCCCTCGTGTACAACTTCACCCTCACAAACGTTGAATCGCAGTTAGCGCAGTCGCGCTCCCTGCTGCACTGGGTGCGCAACGTCATTCATGTCCGTAAGGCACATCCTGTCTTCGGCCTAGGTACTATCACCGTTCTCGAGACGGATCACAGTTCCGTGTTAGCTTTTGTGCGTTCGTATGCGGGCTCGGGTACGAGCTTCGGTGACGCGGCCGAAGATGTGCTGTGCGTGTTCAGCTTCGCGCACAATCCCGTCTCGGTGTCGATTCAGGGCGAGCAGTTTGCTGGGTCGCACCTCTATGACCTGTTCGGCGGGGGAGAGTTTCCATCGTTCGGGGATGACGGTTCATTGACGTTGACACTGGCCACGCAAAGCTTTTACTGGCTGCACGTCGGCACGCCCGGAAATGCCGGTGGCCGCCTCTAGGGTTGGTTTGTGAGCAATGAGTGGTACGAGACCCTGGGTGTGTTCGATCTTGAGACCACGGGGATCGACGTGGAGTCAAGCAGGATTGTTTCAGCCCACGTGGGGGTGATCGACGCTGACGGCGACCCGATAGAGCAGCGAACCTGGCTGGCAGACCCGCAAGTGGAAATCCCGGTGCAGGCCACTGCCGTTCACGGCATCAGCACAGAGCACGCCAGATCATTCGGCCGCCCAGCAGAGGAGGTCGTGCATGAGATCGTGCTGGAGTTGCGGTTACTGGTGGCCCGGGGCATCCCGATCACTATCTTCAATGCCCCTTACGATCTCACCTTGCTCAACCGTGAGGCGCGTCGCTACGGCATCGAGCCGCTGCACGAACCCCTGCCCATCATCGACCCCCTCGTCATCGATAAGGCCGTGGACAGGTGGCGCAAGGGTAAACGAACGCTGGAGGCTTCCGCGCGCGAGTATGGTGTCATTCTCGATGACGCACATGATGCTGCCGCCGATGCGGTGGCAGCGGGACGAGTCGCCCAGGCTATCGCGCGAAGATACGCGTCGTCCCTTGAATCGAATATCGACTTGCTGCATCGCCAGCAAATTCAGTGGTGCGCGGAGCAGTCGGCCAGCTTCCAGGAGTATATGCGGCGCACCAAGGATCCCTCGTTCACTACGTCCGGAGCGTGGCCCGAGCGCTGAGGCGAGACGCGGTGACGCTGTGTTTCGGCGCCGGCGCAGAGTCGGGCCGGGTTACCGGCTCTGTTGAGCGTCAGCGCGGCGTTGGTGACAACGCTCGCGATACTCTCTCTGGCTCAGCTAAGCGAGAGAGGAAGCCGCCTGGCTGACCACGTTCATCCGTGCATCACGAAAAAGAGGCGACCAGCCGCAGCCGATCGCCTCTTCGAAAAATTTGAGGTTACTTGCCGAAACCCTTGTAGCGGCTGTTGAACTTCTCGACGCGTCCCGCGGAGTCCATGATGCGCTGCTTACCAGTGTAGAACGGGTGTGATTCTGAGGAGATTTCGACGTCGATGACGGGGTACGTCGTTCCGTCTTCCCACTCCATGGTCTTGGCGCTGGTAACCGTCGAGCGGGTCAGGAAGGTAGCACCCGACGCGAGGTCGCGGAAAACTACGGGGGCGTACTCGGGGTGAATGCCAGACTTCATGGTGGTTCCTTGAATGTTGGGGGTCTTGTAATGAGAGATGTGCTGTAAAACGAAGACGATGGCTTTGGGCCGACTATCTACATTATCAGAGTTATGACGCTCGTGCGGCGTAACGACCGTCGCGATCTTCAATTTCAAGGGACAGCCCGAATGCCTCACTGAGGTTCTCGGATGTGAGAACCTCGCCGATGGGCCCCGCTACAGTAATCTCGCCAGCGGCCATCAGTACGGCGTGGCCAAAACCGCGCGGGATTTCTTCTACATGGTGCGTGACCATCACCATCGCCGGAGCCTCTGGGGCCATGGCGTAACCGCTTAAGAGGCTAAGAAGTTCTTCCCGGGCCCCGAGATCTAGGCTGGCAGCCGGCTCATCAAGCAGGAGCAGTTCAGGGTCGGTCATCACCGATCGGGCGATTTGCACCCGCTTTTGCTCACCGTCGCTCAAATCTCCGAAGCGACGTTGGGCCAGGCCATCAAGCTTCCACTCGGTGAGTACCCGCTGCGCGCGCCGCGTGTCTACATCCTCGTAGCTCTCGTTCCATCGTCCGGCTACCGCGTAGGCGGCTGTAAGCACGACGTCGAGCACTGTTTCGGTTCTGGGAATGCGCTTGGCCATGGCCGTGGAGGCGAAGCCGATGCGGGGACGAAGCTCGAACACGTCTACCGTGCCGAGGGTGTCGTCCAATATCCGGGCTTGACCGGCCGTCGGGTGGATCAGAGCCGCGGCAACCTGCAACAACGTGGTCTTCCCCGCGCCGTTCGGCCCCAAAACAACCCAGCGCTCGTCATCTTTGACGGTCCAGTTGACTTTGGAGAGGATGGGGTTGCTACCGCGAACGACGGTGACGTCGGAAAGTTCAAGAACGCTGGCCATGGATAAACCCTAACGTGTGGCTAGTGGGATAACGGCACCGGCATCACGTGAGAGACCGATAGATTTCCTGCGTTCGCACCGATACGCTGTCCCAACTGAAATCTCGCTCTGCACGGGCCCGGCCCTCGCTGCCCATCATCTTGGCGCGCGCGGGATCGGAGACAACTTCGGTGAGTGTGCGTGCCAAATCCGTAACGAACTGTTGCGGATCGAGTGGAATCCCCGTCCCATCCTGCGCCTGCACGATGGGGACAAGGCGTCCGGTAACTCCGTCGTCAACGACTTCAGGAATCCCTCCCGTTGCCGTGCCGACGACAGGAACGCCGCAGGCCATCGCTTCCAGGTTGACGATGCCTAACGGTTCGTAGATGGAGGGACAGACAAAAGTGGTCGCAGAGGTCAGCACAGCGGCGAGCTCTGGCTGGTCGAGGAGTCTCTCAATCCACACCACACCGTGACGGGTTTTCTGCAACTCCGAGACCCCTTCCTGCACCTCTTTGAGGATTTCGGGTGTATCCGGTGCCCCGGCGCAGAGAACGAGCTGCACCTCCGGCGGAAGAGTTGCCGCGGCACGTAACAGGTATGGCAGGCCCTTTTGTCGGGTGATCCTGCCGACGAACACGACCGACGGCCGGTCCGGGTCAATACCAAGCGAGCGAACGACATCGTGATTTAGTGTCGGCTTCCAACGTTCGAGATCGATTCCGTTGTGCACGACTGCTACCTTGTCCGGATCAAGCGTGGGGTAACAGCGCAAGATGTCGTTGCGCATTCCATCACTCACTGCGATGACGGTGTCTGCGCCGCTGAAGGAGGTTTCCTCTATCCAGCGGGAGATGCGGTAGCCGCCGCCAAGTTGTTCGGCCTTCCATGGTCGCAGCGGCTCTAAACTGTGCGCGGTGACCACGTGAGGGACCCCGTGCAGCCGCGAGGCCAGGTGACCCGCGAGATTTGCGTACCAGGTGTGCGAGTGCACGAGGTCAGTGCCTCCCGTCGCGGCAGCCATCTCGAGGTCGACACCCATGGTCGCCAGTGACGGATTGGCTCCAGACAGGTTTGCCGGCACTCGGTACGCATCAACGCCATCCTCGTCCCTGTCCGCGCCAAAGCATCGAACGCGCACATCGATGTCGCGTCTGAGGGCGCGCACAAGCTCTGCGACATGCACCCCAGCTCCCCCGTATACCTCTGGCGGATATTCACGTGTCAACAGGTCAACTCTCACGAGAGTGAACCTAGTACAGTCCAATCCGCTGATCTACTGTGGTGACATGGCTTCCCAGAAGATCTTCGGCATCGTCCTTGCAGGTGGAGAGGGCAAACGGCTGATGCCGTTGACGGCAGACAGGGCGAAGCCTGCAGTCCCCTTCGGGGGGAATTACCGCCTGGTCGACTTCGCATTATCGAACCTGATCAACTCCGGGATGCGCCAAATAGTCGTGCTGACGCAGTACAAGTCACACAGCCTCGATCGTCACGTGTCGCAAACCTGGCGATTGTCTGGCCTGACCAACTCCTACGTTGCATCCGTTCCGGCCCAACAACGGCTAGGTAAACGCTGGTTCGCAGGGTCCGCCGATGCGATTCTGCAAAGTCTCAACCTTCTTCGCGACGAGAAACCAGACATCGTGGTCGTTGTCGGCGCTGACCACGTCTACCGCATGGACTTCGGCCAGATGATTCAAGCGCACGTCGAATCCGGCGCCGGTGTCACTGTTGCGGCCATTAGGCAGCCAATTGCGCTGGCGAACCAGTTCGGCGTCATCGAGGTCAGCCCCGACGATCCAACACGTATCCAAGCCTTCCTGGAGAAGCCGGAGAACCCTGTGGGGCTGGCGGACGCCCCGGACCAGGTTCTGGCGTCCATGGGCAACTACGTGTTCGATGCGGATGTGTTGATGGATGCCGTCATACGCGACGGTGAGCTTGCCTCGTCAGACCATGACATGGGCGGCGACATCGTCCCCGACTTCGTATCGCGAGGGGACGCCGCCGTCTATGACCTCAACCGCAACGAGGTTCCCGGCGCCACCGACCGTGACCGGTATTACTGGCGCGATGTTGGAACCATCGAGTCCTATTTCGACGCACACCAGGACCTTATCTCGGCCCTACCCGTGTTCAACCTGTATAACCGGCATTGGCCGATCTACAACCAGCAGTTGAATGCTCCCCCTGCGAAATTCGTGCGCGACGCCAGCGGCAACCTGGGGACGTCGATCGACTCGATCGTGTCCCTGGGGTGCCTGCTGTCGGGGGCGCACCTCGAACGCAGTGTGCTGGGACCGTGGACGAGTGTGGAATCCGGGGCGAAGATCGTTGATTCGATAATTTTCGATGGTGTTCGCGTCGGCCCAAACGCGCACGTCCAACGGGCTATCCTTGACAAGGAAGTTGTTGTCGAGGCCGGTGCGACCGTGGGGGTGAACCGCGACGCCGATAGAGCCCGAGGTTTCATCGTCTCAGACAGCGGTATCACCGTCGTGGGCAAGGGCGTCCGCGTTACATAGCCCGCGCATGGCCGGGCCCAACCTGGATGGCGAAGAACCTATGTCCCGATTCCTCGTCGTACTCGATGTTGACTCCACGTTGATCGAGAACGAAGTCATCGAGCTCCTTGCGGATGAGGCGGGTTCGCTTCGTGACGTTGAAGAGATTACCTTTCGCGCTATGAATGGCGAACTCGACTTTGAAGAGAGCCTGCGTTCACGCGTCGCGACACTGGCTGGCCTCTCTGCTGAGGCGCTTGCCCGCGCCCGCAGCAAGGTGCGTGTTACCGCCGGTGTGCCGGAAATGATTCACGGCGTTCGCTCTGCAGGCGGCCGCGTTGGGGTGGTCTCTGGCGGCTTCCACGAGATCATCGATCCTCTGGCCGAAACTTTGGGTCTTGACTATTGGCGGGCCAACCGGCTTGAAGTAGCCGACGGTGCTTTGACTGGCGGTTTAACTGGCCCGATCATCGACGCGGCTGCGAAAGCATCCACTCTGATCGAATGGGCGAAAGACTTCGGTGTCCCGTTGCGACAGACCGTGGCGGTGGGAGATGGAGCCAACGACCTGCGGATGATGGCTATAACTGGCCTCAGCGTTGGATTCGATGCGAAGGCGCCAGTTCGTGACAAGGCAGATGTGTTGATGGATGTGCGCGACCTGAGCCAGCTTTTGCCGCTCCTCGGTCTGCGCGGCTAATCGTTCTCTCCAGCGTTCCGCGGATCGAATCGAGGGACGCGACACGGCTCGGCATGCATGGCCTTAATTGTGTTTCCTGCCGCTCCGAAAAAGCAGCCGGGTTAGTGCCCCATCCCTAGCCCACCGTCGACCGGGATCACCGCTCCACTAATGTAGGCCGCATCATCGCTCGCAAGCCACGCGATCACGCGCGCCACCTCGGTAGGAGTTGCGAAACGGCCTGCGGGAATCTGCTTTTTGTAGTCGGCCTGCGTATTCTCGGGAAGCTCCGCTGTCATATCGGTTTCAATAAATCCGGGGGCGACGACGTTGGCAGTGATCCCGCGCGATCCCAGTTCACGGGTGATCGAGCGGGCAAGACCTATCAGGCCACTCTTTGAGGCGGCGTAGTTGACCTGTCCGGCTCCACCTAGCAAACCGACGACGCTCGACACAAGGATGATACGACCACGCCTGGCCTTCAGCATCGCCTTCGACGCACGCTTGACGACGCGGAATGCGCCGGTGAGGTTGGTGTCGATGACCGTGGTGAAATCGTCCTCGCTCATCCGCATGAGCAACATGTCTCGGGTAATGCCGGCATTCGCGACGAGAACCTCAACCGGTCCAAGCTCTGCTTCGATGACCGTGAATGCCGCGTCGATGGATGCGGAATCGGTAACGTCGGCGCGCACCGTGAGGGAGCCGGCGGGCCCCTCGCCCGACCGTGCCGTGACGGCCACGCGGTAGCCTTGCGCGATAAATTCTTGGGCGATTGCGTAACCGATTCCTCGGTTGCCGCCGGTCACGAGAACTGTTTTGGCCGTCGTCATAATTCGACAATCTTAGTCTTAGGCTTGAGGTGAGAATCTCATGGCCAAGCAACAGTCGATCACGTCCCTCCCCCGGTCTCCCGAGGATGACCGACGCGCGCGCATGATCCGCTACAGCGCTGCAATGGGGATTCGGTTGGTCTGCATCATCGCCTGTTTCTTTGTTGACGGCTGGTGGCTGGTACTTCCCGTGCTCGGTGCCGTGTTGCTTCCCTACGTCGCTGTGGTGCTGGCCAACGTGTCGAGTTCCAGGGTTACCACTGTCGTCGATCCCGGTCGTGCGGCTCTGACAACGCTTCCCCCCTTCATCGCGCCCGAAGAGCCGAGGAACGGGAGGATCTGATGAGTCTTTTCGTTTCTTCTGGTCCTGAAACGCCCACCTGTTCACGCGCTGGATGCCACGAGTCTGCACGCTGGAACGTTAACTGGCGCAACCCCCGCATTCACGATGCCAGCCGCGTCAAGATCTGGCTTGCCTGCGAGGAGCACCGTGACTTCCTGCAACAATTTCTTGAGGCTCGCGATTTCCCGGTGCGGGTAACCCCGCTGGGTGAAGCAGTCACCTCTCTGGGGCCAGGAGCGGCACCCCGGACAACGAACGGTGGATCATAATGAACGGATGGCGCTTCGCGCTGAGCGCTCGGTGGGTCGGCTACCTTGCCATGGCCGTTCTCTTCGCGCTCGTGTGCTCCCTTCTTGGAATGTGGCAATTCGATCGCCGAGCGGAGGCTCGCGCGGCGATCGACCTCGTCGAGGCAAACTATGAACGCACGCCGGCTCCGCTAACAGATGTCCTCGATAGTTTGGACGACTATGAGCCGTCCCAGCAGTGGACACCCGTGCTGTTGCGTGGGACCTACCTAAGCGATGAGGAAATGCTTGTGAGGAACCGCCCGCTGCAGGGCCGGCCCGGATTTGAGGTGCTGACTCCGCTGCTGTTGGAGGACGGCACGGTGTTCGTCATCAACCGCGGTTGGGTGCCGGTGGGCTCTGCTCAGGACGCGCCAGACCATGTCGCCGATGCCCCGACCGGGAGTGTGACGGTAACCGCGCGTCTGCGTGCCGGCGAACCACTGCTGGATGGGCGCCGTTCCCCCGAGGGTACCAATCAAATAGCCACAATTCACCTTGACGAGATCGCTGACCGTTTAGATCGGCCGACATATACCGCTGCTTTTGGGCTGGTGAGCACCGAAAGTCCCGCGCCTGCTGAAACCAACGCGGTGACAGTCAAGCCTGAACCAGATGAGGGGCCGCACTTGTCATACGCCCTGCAATGGTTCGTGTTCGCGCTGATTGGTTTCGCAGGTTTGGGGTGGGCTTTGCGGGAGGAATACCGTCTGGTCAATGCGACCGACCCTGACGAGCAGGAACGCGCGAAGGAGCGCGCCCGTAAGAAAGCGCTGCGTGCGCCGACCGATGCCGAGGCCGAAGACGCCCTGATCGACCGGTGACGCCGCACGTCGACCGGTGACGCCGCACGCTCTTAGTTATGCCAGTGAAATGAGATCCGCGTATTCGCGGTTCCAGAAGTCTTCAACCCCATCCGGGAGAATGAGCACCCGCTCTGGATTCAGTGCCTCGACGGCACCCTCATCGTGGCTGACAAGAACGACGGCGCCAGAATAGTTGGCAAGCGCGTCCAAGATTTCTACACGGCTTGCCGGGTCCAGGTTGTTGGTGGGCTCATCAAGCAGCAAAACATTGGCACCGGATACGACAATCATCGCTAACGCTAAACGGGTTTTCTCTCCACCGGAGAGCACGCCGGCCGGCTTGTGCGAGTCGTCACCAGTGAAGAGGAACGATCCCAGCACGCGTCTGGCTTCGGTTTCGGTGATATTCGGCGACGAGGACACCATGTTCTGGAGAACGCTTCGTTTGACGTCAATCGTCTCGTGCTCCTGGGCGTAATAACCAATGCGTAGTCCGTGACCTGGTTCAATTTGTCCCGTGTCTGGTTTGTCGACGCCGGCCAGCATGCGCAGCAGCGTCGTCTTGCCTGCACCGTTGAAGCCGAGCACTACGACCTTAGAGCCGCGGTCGATAGCCAGGTCGACGGCGGCGAAAATTTCTAGCGATCCATAGCTTTTGCTGAGGTTCGAGGCCATCAGTGGCGTGCGTCCGCAGGGGGCAGGCTCGGGGAAGCGCAGCTTGGCGACTCGGTCTGAGGTGCGTACGTCGTCGAGACCTGACAGCATCTTTTCCGCGCGTCGAACCATTTGGTGGGCGGAGGCCGCCTTGGAAGCCTTCGCACCAAATTTCGCCGCTTGCAGCTGTAATACGGACGCCTTCTTCTCCACGTTGACGCGCTCCTTTTTGCGGCGCTCCTCGTCGGCTTCCCTCTGACGCTGATAGTTGCGCCAATTCATGTTGTAGATGTCGATGACTTGACGGTTGGCGTCCAGGTAGAACACCCGGTTGACCGTTTCTTCAACGAGTTCGATATCGTGACTGATCACGACGAGGCCACCGGTGAAGTTTTTCAGGTACTCCCGCAGCCAGGTGACGGAATCAGCGTCGAGGTGGTTCGTCGGTTCGTCAAGAAGCATGGTGTCTGCACCGGAGAAAAGGATACGGGCGAGTTCAATGCGTCGTCGCTGACCACCAGAGAGAGTCGACAGCTGCTGATCGAGAATACGATCTGGCAGGCTGAGGTTACTGGCGATGGATGCCGCCTCTGCTTCGGCCGCGTAGCCACCAGATGCCAGAAACCGGTCGTTCAGGTTGCTGTACTTCTTCATGGCCGCTTCGCTTATTTTGCTGTCACCACTGGCCATCTGCTCGGTGGCCTTCTGCATGCCCAGCATGATTTGGCCGAGGCCCCGGGCATCAAGGATGCGCGTGCGTGCGAGGTCTTCAGGGTTTCCCGAGCGGGGGTCTTGCGGCAAATAACCTACCTCGCCCGAGCGATCGATCGTGCCTGCCGTGGGAAGAGACTCCCCCGCAAGGGTCTTCGTTAGCGTTGTCTTACCCGCCCCATTGCGTCCGACTAGGCCGATTTTATCGCCACGGTCTACACGAAACGTCACGCCTTCCATAAGGGTGCGCGCTCCCACTCGTATCTCGAGTTCATGCACGCTGAGCACAGGCAAAGTCCATTTCGTTTACCGCCCGACGGCGGTGGGTAGGGTGAATATTGTGGGTCGAGGTGATGCGGCTGCTACATCGAGAAGCCGAGCGCCCTCATCATGTCGCGACCGTCGTCCGTAATCTTCTCTGGACCCCACGGCGGCATCCAAACCCAGTTGATTCTGAACTGGTCAACAATCCCGTCGAGGGACTGCGCCGTTTCGTCCTCGATTACATCAGTCAGGGGGCAGCCCGCTGAGGTGAGCGTCATGCTGATGATCAGTGCGTCGTTCTCTTCGTCCCAGGTGAGGTCGTAGATGAGCCCAAGATCCACAATATTGACCCCGAGCTCCGGGTCCATGACATCTTTCAGCGCCTCTTCAACTTTGTCGAAGAGCGCCGGTTCCAGCGCAACAGCCATACCTCTAACCTACGTTTGACTGGTTGAGAAATCGATCGTATCCCTCATTTTCGAGGCGATCCGCAAGCTCTGGACCGCCCTCTTCAGCCACGCGGCCGTCGACGAAAACGTGCACGAAGTCAGGCTTGATGTAGCGCAGAATCCGCGTGTAATGCGTAATGAGGAGGAGACCGAGGCCCGTATTTGCTTTGGCCCGGTTGACGCCCTCGGAAACTATTTTAAGGGCGTCGACATCCAGACCGGAGTCGGTCTCATCCAATACCGCGAACTTGGGCTTGAGGAGCTCAAGCTGCAATATTTCGTGCCTCTTCTTCTCGCCTCCAGAGAACCCCTCATTGACGTTGCGCTCGGCGAAGGTGCTGTCCATCCGGAGGTTCTTCATTGATTCGCGGATGTCCTTGATCCACCCGCGAATGGCGGGGGCCTCACCGTCGATGGCGGTTTTTGCGGTGCGGAGAAAGTTCGTGACCGTCACGCCGGGGATCTCAACCGGGTACTGCATTGCAAGAAATAGTCCGGCGCGGGCGCGTTCGTCCACGCTCAGCGAAAGCAGGTCAACCCCGTCCAAGGTGACTGATCCGCCCTCAACGTGGTATTTGGGGTGACCTGCGATCGTGTACGCAAGGGTGGACTTGCCGGAGCCATTCGGGCCCATGATGGCGTGTATTTCACCTTCGTTGACGGTGAGGTCGACGCCATTGAGGATGCGCTTGGTTCCCTGGTCGGTTTCGACGCTTACGTGAAGATCGTGAATGCTGAGGACTGACATGAATTCTTCCTATACTTCGAGAATGTCGTTGGGGTCGATGTAGACGTCGCCGTCGACAATCGATACCGCGTAAACGGGGACCGGCTCATAGGCCGGCAGGGTTCGGGGCTTCCCGGTGTTGAGGTCGAACTTGGAGCCGTGCGCCCAGCACTCCAGGGTGTCGTCCTCGACGAAACCTTCTGCCAGCGAAATATCGCCGTGCGTGCAGGTGTCGCCGATAGCGTGTATTGCTCCCGCTGAGTCTTTGACTAGCGCTATGGCCGTGCCATCAATGACGACGCGAACTGCTGCGTTTGCCTCAAGCTCATCTTGTGCGCAAATTTTTACTGCCACGATTAGCTCACTCTCAGTTCAGCTTCGATCGCAAGTTCCAGCCGCTGTTCAAGCTCGGGATACCCGATCTTCTGACTGATTTCGGAGAGGAATCCGCGGACCACAAGTCGTCTGGCCTCTTCTTCGGTAATGCCGCGAGCCTGCAGGTAGAAAAGCTGTTCATCATCAAATCGGCCGCTCGCTGTTGCGTGGCCGGCGCCGAGAATGTCACCCGTCTCGATTTCTAGGTTGGGCACGGAGTCGGCACGGGCGCCATCGGTGAGCAGGAGGTTGCGGTTCTGCTCGTAACTGTCGGTCCCAGAACCGGCACGACCTATGAGCACGTCACCAATCCATACCGTGTGAGCGCCGTCACCCTGCAACGCGCCCTTGTAGCTGACCCGCGAGACGGTGTGTGGGGCGTCGTGGTTGACGAAGACCTGGTGCTCGATGTGTTGACCCGCATCCGCGAAGTACACGCCGAGCATCTCGACGTTACCTCGCTCACCGTTGAGGTGGGTAGAGGGGTTAAGTCGCACGACCGCGCCACCCAGCGTAACGGTTACGTGTTTCAGGCGTGCGCCGCGGCCGATCTTCGCGAAGTGGCTAGCCAAATGAACGGCGTCATCCTGCCACTCCTGCACGCTTACAACGGTGAGTTCTGCATTGTCTCCAAGCACAATCTCAACGTTCTCGGTCAGCATCGCAGGACCGGAGTTGCGAATGATGACCAAACCGCGACTATGAGGCTCGGCGGTGATGACGGTGTGGGCAGCGCGTGGCTCTGCCCCTATGTTCGACCGCGTGATGATGACCTCGCCGGCCTGTGTTCCGGTGATACCGGCGGCGTCCACCCGGATGGTCACCGCAGTTGCCTGCTGGAACGTGCTCCACGCGTTTGCCGATGCACGGTCTTCTGGTGCCCCGGCCGTACCGATTCGAGCATCGTCGCGAGGCACCAGGTCAACAGTGGCAGCGCCACGGACGGAGGTCTCCTGCTGCAGTGGATCGCCCGACGGTGTCGAGGAAAGCAGCGGCTGGAACTTGGCGAGCGGGGAATACTTCCACTCGGCATCCGTTTGCGACACGGGCTCGAAGTCAGTGACGTCGAACGAGGTGAAGCGCTCAGAACGAGTTTGTATGGGGATGAGACCTTCGCCGCCCGCGCTGTGCTGGCGAGAGCCAAGGCGCGAGTGTTCGATCGCAGGATTCACAACCGGAATGTGCGTAGATGTGACAGGTGCAGACATCTACCCGACTGATCCTTCCATGCCCATTTCAATGAGCTTATTGAGTTCCATTGCGTATTCCATAGGAAGTTCCCGCGCGATAGGTTCAATGAACCCCCGCACGATCATGGCCATGGCCTCGTCCTCTGGCATGCCGCGCGACATCAAGTAAAACAGTTGCTCCTCGCTGACACGGGAAACCGTGGCTTCGTGGCCCATCTGCACGTCATCTTCGCGAATATCTGTAGTCGGATAGGTGTCCGACCGGGAGATGGTGTCGACAAGCAACGCATCACAGCGAACCGTGTTGGCTGAGTGGTGTGCGCCAGCGGCTATACGGATCTCACCGCGGTAACCGGTGCGACCGCCTCCGCGGGCAATCGACTTGGAGACGATCGATGACTGCGTGTTGGGAGCCATGTGAACCATTTTGGCACCGGCATCTTGATGCTGACCCGGACCTGCGAACGCCACGGATAAGGTCTCGCCTTTAGCTCCGTCACCGACGAGGTAGATGGACGGGTACTTCATCGTGACCTTGGAGCCGATGTTGCCGTCGACCCATTCCATGGTGGCCCCCTCATGCGCGATTGCGCGCTTGGTGACCAGGTTGTAGACGTTATTCGACCAGTTCTGGATGGTGGTGTAGCGAACGCGCGCGTTCTTCTTCACAATGATCTCAACCACGGCGGAGTGCAGCGAATCTGATTTGTAGATGGGCGCCGTGCACCCCTCAATGTAGTGGACGTAACTGCCCTCGTCGGCGATGATCAGTGTGCGTTCAAACTGACCCATGTTTTCCGTGTTAATGCGGAAGTAAGCCTGGAGGGGAATGTCGACGTGCACTCCAGGAGGCACGTACACGAACGAACCACCCGACCAGACGGCTGTGTTCAGCGAGCCGAACTTGTTGTCGCCGGCCGGAATGACCGTTCCGAAGTATTCCTTGAACATCTCTGGGTGCTCGCGCAACGCGGTGTCGGTATCGAGAAACAAGACGCCCTGCGCTTCCAGGTCTTCGCGAATCGTGTGATAAACCACCTCGGATTCGTACTGGGCGGCGACGCCGGATACCAGGCGTTGACGCTCAGCCTCTGGTATGCCGAGCTTCTCGTAAGTGTTCTTGATGTCATCGGGAAGGTCTTCCCAAGTGGTCGCCTGCTTCTCAGTTGAGCGGACGAAGTACTTTATGTTGTCGAAGTCGATGCCAGACAGGTCGGCACCCCAGGCGGGCATGGGCTTCTTGTAGAAGAGCGCAAGCGCCTTCAGGCGGTTTTTGAGCATCCATTCCGGCTCATTCTTGAGCGCAGAAATATCGCCCACGACTTCCGGCGAGAGTCCACGCCTGGCGGACGCTCCGGCAACATCGGAGTCCGACCACCCAAACTCATAGATCCCAAGGCCTGAGAGCTCCGGTCGCTCGATAAGCACGTCTGACATAAGTAACCTCATTCCTTACTGGTCATAACTACTCTGGAACGAAGATCATTCCCGACGCAGACCAGGGTTGTCGCTCGCACAGCACGCACTACCAAGTCGATGATCTGAATGGCTTGACCTCAGCGGATACTTCACAGCTCCACCCTGCCTAGAATGATCGAGGAAACGGGAAGAGGTTTTCTCTCCCGGCATCTGCGTTGACGCCCCGGTAGTGGCTGTGTTCCTGAACCAGTCAATTCTACAGGTAGGCGATCGCAATTGTGGGAAAGGATGGCTGTGAAGGGCCTGTCTATATCGGTTCGACGCACAGCATCCCGGTTTTATCACCGGCTGCCGTCGTCACTGGAGCGTCGCACCAGAATTCTCGCGTGGCTTTCGCTTGTCGCTCAAATCCTCATTGTTGGGACGGGCGGGGCGGTTCGACTTACCGGCTCGGGTCTGGGTTGTCCGACGTGGCCGCGCTGTACCGAAGATTCCTTCGTCGCTCTTCCAGAGCAGGGAATTCACGGGGTCATCGAATTCGGCAACCGCCTGCTGACCGTCGTGCTCATCGCCATTGCCTTGGCCATGTTTCTGCACGTGCTTCGACTGCGTCAGGAACGGCGTGACCTGTTCGCGCTGTCGCTTGCTCTCGGCCTGGGTATCCCCTTCCAGGGGGTGATTGGCGGGATTACCGTCTTGACGAATTTGAACCCTTATGTGGTCGGGCTGCACTTCGTCCTCTCAACGATCCTGGTAGTACTGGCAACCATCCTGGTGTGGCGCGTGTATAACGGCAACGCTCAGCGCCACACCATTGCACCTGGGTGGTTAGTTACAGTAACGATCGCGGCTTGCGCATTCGTCGGGATCACCGTACTGGTCGGCGTACTCACCACCGGTTCCGGTCCGCACGCTGGCGACCATGGTGCAGCACGCAACAATCTGAACCCTGAACTGCTGCAGCATGTTCACAGCTGGCCGGCATACATCACCCTGATATTGACACTCGCGATCGTGGCATCCGCGCTCATTCTGCGCCTGCGGAAGACCCTGTTCTTCGCCGGCGGCCTGCTGGTTGTCGAAGGCCTGCAGATTGTCGTGGGAATCGCGCAATCCCGCCTCGGCTTACCGGAACTGCTGGTGGCCAGCCACATGCTGCTCGCCTGTGTCTTGGTCTCGGCGATGACGGCAGTTGCGTTGTCGATGCGGGATGCTGAACTGCGAGCGTAACTTCGGTGGTGCACCGGCGCGGCGCCTAAACTGCTCGGTGGCGTTTACCTCGTGTGCGACCGGTCGGCTGCCTTAGAACGGCAGCAGCGGGTCTATTCCGACGGCGAGGAACAGCAGTGTCAAGTAACTGATCGAGCTGTGGAACACCCTCATCGGCTTCACCTCGCCGTGGCGGATAGCCATCGCATAAAGTCTGTGCGACTCGATGATGAACCACAGTCCCGCTGCGACAGCGACGATGGTGTACAGCCACCCCATAGGAGCCACCGGGATTAAGAGCAGCGAGCATGCCACCGTGGCCCACGCATAGAGGATGACCTGCAACCCAACCTGGGTGCGCCCCCTCACCACGGAGAGCATGGGAATGTTGGCGGACGCGTAGTCGGTGCGGTACTTCATGGACAGCGGCCAATAATGTGGCGGCGTCCACAGGAACACAACGGCGAAAAGAATGATGGGCGCCCAGGTGATGGATTCTGTGACGGCGGCCCAGCCAATCAGGACCGGAAAGCATCCGGCGATGCCGCCCCAGATAATGTTTTGCGAGGTGCGACGTTTGAGCACCATGGTGTACACGACGACGTAGAAGAAAATTGCGGCGGCAGACAGCACTGCCGCTAGCCAGTTCGTCGTCAGAAGGAGGAACGCCACGGATATAACCGTAAGCACCCATGCGAAGACGAGTGCCTCGCGGTCGCTCAGAGCCCCTGTCACCAGAGGACGCGCGCTGGTGCGTTTCATTACCCGGTCGATATCCCGGTCGATGTAGCAGTTGAACGCTCCGGCCGCCCCCGCACTGAGCGAACCGCCGATCAGGGTAGCCAGCATGAGCCACAGATTGGGTATACCGCCTGCCGCGAGAATCATGACAGGTGCCGTGGTAACTAGCAGGAGCTCGACGACGCGTGGCTTGGTGAGGGCGATATACGCCTTCACGCGTGCCATTCCGTGAGCCCGGCCAGACTCAAGTCGGGTGTCTACGGCTACGTCCATTGCTCCTCTAACGCGTGGTGGTAATCAGTGCCCAGTCTAAGACAATGGCGTAGTGCGCAAGCCCGGTGCGACAGCACCCTTTACAGGGGTGCTGATATTGGGCTCGTCCCTATACTTGAAGAGCTTGCCACCCGCCAAACCCTGAGCTGCGTCGAAACCGCGATTCACGGTGCTGCGGCAGTGCCGATGATGTCCGGGCAAGCAGAACGGCAAGAAACCTCACCGTGGAACAGCTCCCAGGGTGTTTACTACCGCAGCAGAAGGGTCATCAATCACGTGGCAGCTCTCGAATGGGATTCCATTGACAATAGGGCCGTAGACACGGCGCGGATCCTCGCGGCGGACGCGGTTGAAAAGGTGGGCAACGGCCACCCGGGTACTGCCATGTCTTTGGCCCCGGCCGCGTACCTCCTTTTCCAGAAGGTTATGAGACGCGATCCCAGCGACAATGAGTGGCTCGGCCGCGACCGTTTCATTCTGTCTGCTGGCCACTCATCCCTCACCCAGTACGTGCAGCTTTACCTCGGCGGCTACGGCCTTGAGCTGGACGACCTCAAGGCTCTCCGCACATGGGGATCCAAGACTCCGGGCCACCCGGAGTACGGTCACACGGACGGTGTGGAAATCACCACCGGACCGCTCGGGCAGGGCCTCGCTTCCGCCGTCGGCTTCGCCTACGCCTCACGCTTCGAGCGGGGACTGTTCGACCCGGATGCCGCTCACGGAACCAGCCCGTTCGATCACTTCATTTACAGTATTTGCAGTGACGGCGATTTGCAGGAGGGTATCACCGCCGAGGCATCCTCACTCGCCGGTCACCAGCAGCTAGGCAACCTGATTGCCATTTACGACAGCAACCAGATCTCCATCGAAGACGACACCGACATCGCCTTCACTGAGGATGTGCAGGCACGTTACGAGGCCTACAACTGGCATGTGCTGGTCGTTGACTGGAAGAAAACCGGTGAGTACGCCGAAGATGTGCACGAGTTGCACGCCGCCATCGAAGCCGCGAAGGCGGAGGTCGACAAGCCATCCCTTATCATCTTGCGCACCATCATCGGATGGCCAGCGCCAAAGAAGCAGAACACCGGTAAAGTGCACGGCTCCGCACTGGGTGCCGAAGAGCTCGCCGCGGTTAAAGAGGTTCTCGGTTTCGACCCGGAGAAAATGTTCGACGTCGCCGACGACGTAATTGCTCACACGCGTAAGGCGGTCGAACGCGGCCATGCCGCTCATGCCGAATGGCAGGAGCAGTTCGACGCCTGGGCCCAAGCCAATGCGGAGAAGAAAGAACTGCTCGATCGTGTTCTCTCAGGAGTATTGCCCGAGGGAGTCGACGCGGCCCTGCCCGTCTTTGAGGCAGGTAAAGATGTCTCCACCCGCGCCGCTTCGGGCAAGGTTCTGGGCGCCCTGGGCGCTGTGGTTCCGGAACTCTGGGGAGGATCAGCGGACCTTGCAGAGTCCAACCTGACCACTATTGCCGGCGCATCGTCCTTTATTCCTGCTGAGCGTTCCACGAACGAGTGGAGCGGCGACAAATACGGCCGCGTGCTTCATTTCGGTATCCGTGAGCACGCCATGGCAGCAATTCTTAATGGCATCGTGCTGCACGGGAATACTCGCCCATTCGGGGGCACCTTCCTCATCTTCAGCGACTACATGCGCCCCGCAGTTCGCCTGGCCGCTCTCATGAAAGCGCCATCGATTTTTGTCTGGACCCATGACTCTGTGGCTCTAGGCGAGGATGGACCGACCCATCAGCCGATCGAGCAGCTGTCGACCTTGCGCGCTATCCCGGGCCTGGATATCGTCCGCCCCGGTGATGCCAATGAGGTTGCCTGGGCCTGGAAGACCATACTCGAGCGTCGCAACGGTCCGGCTGGTATCGCTTTGACCCGTCAGAACATTCCCGTTTTCGCCCGCGGGGACGACGAGGCCTCCGGCGAAACTTTCGCGTCTGCTCGACACGTGGCTCGTGGAGCCTACGTGCTCGCTGAGGCGCCCAACGGCGTTCCCGACCTGATCTTCATTGCCACCGGTTCCGAAGTACAGGTCGCCGTCGATGCTCGTGAACAGTTGAAGGCCGACGGTATCAACGCACGTGTCGTTTCTGCTCCGAGTCTCGAGTGGTTCGAGGAGCAAAGCGACGAGTACCGGGAGTCGGTGCTTCCGAGGAATGTCAGGGCCCGGGTCTCCATCGAAGCCGGACTTGACCTTTCTTGGCGCCGCTACGTTGGCGATGCGGGACGCAGCGTCTCCATTGAGCACTACGGGGCATCCGCCGACTACCAAACGCTGTTTCGGGAATTCGGTATCACGACCGAACATGCCGTCGCCGCAGCCAAAGAATCCCTTGCCGCGGTCTGACCAACGGCACACTCGACAATGTCATCAGGAATAGGAAACAGAGCATGAGCAACAGCACGAGTCCCCTCGCCGCCCTCTCGGCCGCAGGAGTCAGCATCTGGCTTGACGACCTTTCACGGGACCGCATCACATCTGGCGGGCTTCGCAGGCTCATCGACGAGCGCAACGTCGTTGGCGTAACTACCAACCCCACAATTTTTGCCGGGGCGCTTGCCAAGGGCGACGCTTACGACGCTCAAGTGGCCGAGTTGAGCGCAGCAGGTAGGTCGGTTACCGAAGCCGTTTTCGAGATCACCACGGACGACGTTGCCAATGGTTGTGACATCTTGCAGTCCGTCTATGACACCAGTAACGGTGTCGACGGTCGCGTCTCGATCGAGGTCGAGCCCGGGCTGGCGCACGATGCAGCAGGCACTATCACGCAGGGCACTCAACTGTGGAAGAAGGTGAACCGACCGGGCGTCATGATCAAGGTTCCCGCCACGATCGAAGGTCTGGAAGCGATTACCTCCCTGACGGCTGAAGGCATCAGCGTCAACGTGACGCTCATCTTCAGCCTGGAACGTTACCGCGAAGTCATCAACGCCTACCTGACCGGACTCGAGCAGGCCCGGACCGCCGGTCGCGACCTGTCGACAATTCACTCCGTGGCGTCGTTCTTCGTTTCCCGTGTCGATACCGAGATCGACAAGCGGCTGCAGGCGATAGGAACGGACGCTGCCCTTGCGATGAAGAGCAAGGCTGGTGTGGCAAATGCCCAGCTGGCCTACCAGGTCTTCGAGCAGGCATTCGCAAGTGAGCGCGCGAAGCTGCTCTTGGCGGCTGGGGCAAATGCACAGCGCCCACTCTGGGCCTCCACCGGCGTGAAAGACCCTAACGTGCTCGACACGACATATGTCGTTGAACTTGTCGCTCCCGGTGTGGTCAATACCATGCCAGAGAAAACCATGGAAGCAACCTTTGACCATGGCGACATTCGGGGTGACACTATTACCGGTTCCTACGCCGAAGCCAACGAGGTGCTGGATTCGATCGATGCACTCGGCGTCTCCTACGACGAGGTCACCGCATTGCTGGAAAAAGAGGGCGTCGAAAAGTTCATCGTCTCGTGGAACGAACTGCTCGACACCGTGAGCGCTGCACTCGAGGCGGCTAAGTCGGGAGCAGCACGGTGAGCTTCGACATTACGGTGAGCGGTGCTGCTGCGGAGGCTGTGGCACGAATCGTGCCGCAGCTGGTGAGCGACCTCGTCGCTTCCCGAATAACCGCACAAGACGCCAGCCTGTGGGGGCCCGACGCGGAAGAGGAGGCGACCAAGCGTCTCGGCTGGACAGAATCTGTTGTCATCGCTGAAGGTTTAGTTCCTGACATCATTGCGCTGCGCGACGAGTTACACCATGCGGGCGTCAACCATATTGTGCTGAGCGGTATGGGGGGATCATCACTTGCGCCGGAGGTGATCACCCGCACTGCGGGCGTCGAGCTGACCGTTCTTGATTCGACGGATCCTGGGCAGGTGCAGGCAGCCCTCAACGATCGCCTGCACACCAGCGTGCTCGTCGTCTCATCGAAATCGGGGTCCACGGTTGAAACTGACAGCCAGCGTCGTGCCTATGAGAAAGCGTTCCGGGATGCCGGCATCGATCCGATTCGGCGCATCATCGTTGTCACCGATCCAGGTTCGCCGCTTGATGCTTCGGCCCGCCAGGCCGGGTATCGAGTTTTCAACGCTGACCCCAATGTCGGAGGTCGCTACTCGGCACTGACAGCCTTCGGCCTCGTCCCATCCGGCCTCGCCGGTGTCGACCTTGAGTCATTGCTCGATGAGGCGTCATCCGTCTCCGGTCGACTCGCCGTCGACCACTCAGACAACCCAGGCCTTATTCTGGGCGCGGCGATCGCTGGGACACGTCCGCTGCGGGACAAGCTCGCTATCGTTGCCGATGGCACCTATATCGTCGGATTCGCGGATTGGGCTGAGCAGCTGATCGCTGAGTCCACGGGCAAGTCGGGCAAAGGCATCCTCCCTGTTGTGGTCGGCGCTCACTCCCCCGAAGTTTCGCATGGTCTACCCGATGTGCAGGTAGTCCGTCTTGTCGAGAGCGCGCGTGAGACTCACGAAGTACGCGAAGGCGAAATTGAAATAAGCGGGACTCTTGGGGCGCAGTTGCTCGTTTGGGAATACGCCACTGCTGTGGCCGGACGCCTTCTCGGCATCAACCCGTTTGATCAGCCCGACGTCGAGTCGGCAAAAATCGCCACGCGTGGGCTTCTCGACGCACGCCCGGAGCCGTCCCCTCCCGCTCTTGTGACGGAGGGCATCGAGATCCGCGGTTCAGATAGCGTTGTAGTCAACACGCACTCGCTTTCTCAGGCGCTGAACAACCTATTTGCCCAGCTCGGTCCGGATGGGTATGTGTCAATTCAGGCATATCTTGACCGAACTGCGCATCCAGCACTAACGGGGTTGCGCGATCTGATCGCCGCCCGAACCTCGCGGCCGGTCACTTTCGGCTGGGGCCCGCGATTTTTGCACTCCACAGGCCAGTATCATAAAGGCGGCCCAGCTGTCGGCGTGTTCCTGCAGCTAACGAGCAAGCCGCTTGTTGACCTTGAGATTCCCGATCGTCCTTTCACCTTCGGTCAGCTGATACAGGCGCAGGCCCTGGGGGACGCGACCGTGCTGGAAGAACATGGGCGGCCAGTTCTCACTCTCACTTTGTCCAACCCCGCGACGGATGCTGCAGTGCTCCGTAACGCGCTCGGCTGACCTGTCGGCCGGCCAGAGTTTCCTGCATCACCCACACGCAATGAGGAGCGTAATGTCGCCGGTGGAAATCACAGCGGAATCCAACCCACTGAGGGTGCCTTCCGATCGTCGGCTCAACCGCATCGCAGGTCCGAGCGCCCTGGTCATTTTCGGGGTCACCGGCGATCTGTCGCGTAAGAAGCTCATGCCGGCCGTGTATGACCTTGCCAACCGTGGCCTGCTTCCCCCCGGCTTCGCCCTGGTCGGCTTTGCCAGACGTGATTGGGCGGATCAGGACTTCGAACGGGAGGTGCATGATGCGGTCAAGCAGTATTCGCGTACCCCCTTCGACGAGGATGTCTGGGCGCAGCTTGCTCAGGGCATCCGCTTCGTTCAGGGCGAATTTGACGACGAGCATGCGTTCCACATGTTGCGCGAGACGTTGAGCGAACTGGACACCAAACGCGGCACCATGGGCAACCATGCCTTCTACTTGTCGATCCCGCCTAAGGCGTTTCCTTTGGTCACCGAGCAACTTCGGCGCTCAGGCCTGGCCGACCAGCAAGAAGGCCAGTGGCGTCGGGTTGTCATCGAGAAGCCGTTCGGCAGCGACCTGAAAACAGCTCGCGAGCTGAACAACGTCGTCGAGTCGGTCTTCCCGCCCGATTCAGTGTTCCGCATAGATCACTACTTGGGCAAGGAGAATGATCAGAACATCCTGGCGCTGCGCTTCGCCAACCAGCTGGTCGAACCCATCTGGAACGCTCACCACGTTGACCACATCCAGATCACCATGGCGGAGGATATTGGCGTCGGTGGTCGGGCCGGTTACTACGACGGCATCGGCGCAGCGCGTGACGTCATTCAAAATCACCTCTTACAGCTACTGGCGCTCACCGCTATGGAAGAGCCAGTGTCCTTCAACGCGGCAGACTTGCGTGCCGAGAAGGAAAAAGTCCTTTCCGCCATCACCTCTCCTCGTGACCTTTCAACTTCGACCGCTCGCGGGCAGTACGCCGGTGGTTGGCAGGGCGGTGAGAAGGTTACCGGCTTCCTCGATGAGGAGGGAATGAATCCAGAGTCCACAACCGAGACCTATGCGGCCATCCGTCTCGATATCGGTACTCGCCGGTGGGAGGGCGTTCCCTTCTATCTGAGGGCCGGGAAGAGGCTCGGTCGGCGCGTCACCGAAATCGCCGTGGTGTTCAAGCGTGCGCCGCAACACCTGTTCGCTGAGAGTCAGGCCTCAGCGCTGGGACAAAATGCACTGGTCATCCGCGTTCAGCCCGATGAGGGCGTCACCATCCGTTTTGGCTCGAAGGTTCCCGGCGCGGGCATGCAGGTGCGGGACGTCACCATGGATTTCGGCTACGGCCACGCGTTCACGGAGGCCAGCCCAGAAGCCTACGAACGTCTTATTTTGGATGTACTTCTCGGCGACCCTCCGTTGTTCCCCCGGCACGAGGAGGTCGAGCTCAGCTGGAAAATCCTCGACCCTATTGAAGAGTTTTGGGCCACGCAGGGACAACCAGAGCAGTACCAGCCAGGAAGCTGGGGCCCTGCCTCGGCTGACGAGCTACTTGCACGGGATGGCAGAAGCTGGAGAAGACCATGATCATTGACCTTCCGAACACGACCGCGAGCCAGATTTCTAAGACCTTAGTGCGCATCCGTGAGGAGGGCGGCGCGGTTGCCCTTGGACGTGTCCTCACCCTCGTCATTTCAACTGAGCTCGGCCACGAGGAGGACGCGATCGAGGCCGCCAATGATGCGTCGCGCGAGCATCCGATGCGTGTGATCGTTGTCTCTCGCGGCACTGATGACCCCACTACCTCGGCCGACGCCAAGTTGGATGCTCAGATCCGCGTCGGTGGCGACGCTGGCGCCAGCGAAGTCATCGTGCTCAAGGTGTACGGCGACAATGTCACCACCGAGGAGAGCCTGGTGATGGGTCTGCTCCTGCCCGACGCTCCCGTAGTGGCGTGGTGGCCAGGTGAGGCGCCTGAACAGGTTTCTCAGTCTCCTCTCGGGCGAATCGCCCAGCGTCGGATCACCGATGCTGCTGCGCAGGCAGATCCGAGCGAATTCCTGCGGCGTCTCTCCGACACCTATGCGCCCGGCGACACCGATTTCGCCTGGACGAGGCTCACGCTGTGGCGCGCGCAGCTCGCTGCGGTTCTCGACCAGCCGCCATATGAGCCTGTCATCGGGGTTCACGTTGCCGGCTCATCCGACTCGCCGTCGACGTTGCTGCTGGCGGCCTGGCTGCAGCATCAGCTGCGGCTCCCTGTAGATTACGCCCTCGTTTCGCCGGTGTTAGCACCGAGCGGTATCCACGGTGTCACATTGGACCGCGCGTCTGGACCCATTAGCCTGGATCGCCTGCAACCGGGCATCGCCACTCTCACGCAACCCGGGCAGCCGGTGCACGACATCACTCTTCCCCGGCGCAACCTGCGAGATTGTCTGGCCGAGGAGCTGCGGCGGTTGTCCCCCGATGACCTCTTCGGCGAAGTCATCCGGGTCGGCCTAAAAGAGATGGGCCTGCCGTCGCCGGCAGCACGCCAGAAATTGGAGGCTTGATGACACGCCAGGTTTTGATACACGCGACCTTGGCTGAGATGGCGGACGCCGTCGGCTCCAGACTGGTGCGGACACTGGTCCGAGTGCTCAAATCGCAAGAGACCGCACATGTGGTGCTGACTGGCGGGACTGCTGGCATCGCGGTGCTTGCGGCTGTCAGAAACGCGCCGCAGTTAGACGATGTGGAGTGGTCACGCGTGCACGTCTGGTGGGGAGACGAGCGGTGGGTGCCCGTCGGGCATGAAGATCGCAATGACCGTCAGGCGCGCGAAGCTTTGCTCGACCATCTCCCTATTCCTGCGGGCAACGTGCATCCGTTTCCTGGCGTATCTGCCGACCTTGATTTGGATGCAGCCGCGCTGGAGTATGCGGGTGTGCTAGCCAGAGCGGCGAGCGATGGGGGGGCGCTCCCCCGGTTCGATGTTCTTCTTCTTGGCATCGGGCCCGACGGCCACATTGCCTCCCTTTTTCCTGACCGTCCGGAGCTTCTTGACGCTGAGGGCACTGTCGTCGCGGTGCGGGACTCACCAAAACCTCCCCCGGAGCGGCTCAGCCTCACCCTCAAGGCCATCAACAGCGCTGAACGCGTCTGGTTGTGCGTTGCTGGAGCCGACAAAGCATCGGCCTTGGGTCTCGCCCTTGCCGGCGCCAACCCTTACCAGGTGCCGGCCGCTGGCGCTGTCGGCCGTCGACGTACGGCTTTCTTCGTCGATCAGGACGCTGCTGCCGAGGTTGCTGCCGAACTCATCGCATCGACCTACTGATCCGCGTCAGCCATGGGCTGAATATAGAGAAAGAGCAGCCGGCACGTTGCCAGCTGCTCTTTCTCTCAAGTGTTAGGTACTACGCCACAACTCCGCGGCGCGCGCGCAACTGCTGCAGGGCCTCATCGAGAAGTGTCACTGCTTCCTCTTCAGTGCGACGCTCCTTGACGTAGGCGAGGTGAGTCTTGTACGGCTCAAGCTTCGCAACCGAGGGAGGATTCGCCTGATCGCGGCCAGAAGGAGTCCCGCAGTGCGGGCAATCGAGCTGCTCAGGAATCTCTTCAGGCTCAATCGTCGCCAAGAAGTACCGGGCCTGTTCATGCCCGTTGCTGCACCAATAATGGACTTGAACACGATCCGCGTGAAAGCCACGGTCCTGCTCGCCCATTGGACCTGCCCCAACACGCGAGCCACGAATTGCACTACCACCAGAAGCCATGGGTTGTCCTAACCAGCCGAATCGAATTTGGTAATGAGTCCCAGCACGACAATGCAGGTGATCCAGACCAAGCCAAGGATGACAGTGAAGCGGTTGAGGTTGCGCTCAGCAACGCCGGAGGCTCCGAGGTTGGAAGTTACACCACCGCCGAACATGTCGGAGAGGCCGCCACCGCGACCGCGATGGAGCAGAATGAGGAGGGTCAGCAGGAGGCTCGTGATACCGAGCAATACCTGCAGGACGACCTGGAGAATTTGCACAAAAAACCTTTCACAACCGCGGATGACCGCTGTTCAGTATATCCGCGACCCGGAGGGGACGCGCGCCCGCAATCGGGGTTCAGGTTCCCACGTGCTTTTGGAACCGTACTATGCCAGAGAACTCCGTGACGTCGAGGCTGGCACCACCCACCAGGGCTCCGTCGACATTGGCCTGACGCATGAAGCCGGCGATGTTGTTAGCTTTCACAGAACCGCCGTAAAGGATACGCGTTTCGGCTGCCGTTTCGTCGCCGAGCAGTTCGGCGACAACGGAGCGTAGCGCTGCTGCAACCTGCTCGGCCTGCTCTGGTGTGGCTGCCTGACCCGAGCCGATAGCCCAGACCGGTTCGTACGCAACTACGACGTCCGTTCCAGCTTGGAGCCCCGCCAAAGCAACCCTGAGCTGCGCGACAGGCACTGCACTTGGACCGTGCTCTTCCAAGTCTTCCGCGGTCTCACCAACGCACACCACAGGAACGAGGCCGTGTTTGACGGCGGCGGTCACTTTGGCGGCAACCTGTTCGTCACTCTCATTGTGGAGAGTTCGACGTTCGGAGTGGCCGATGATGACGTAAGTGCAGTCGAGGGCCTTGAGGAAGGCGCCGGAGATTTCGCCGGTGTAGGCGCCGGAGTCATGTGCGGAGATGTCTTGCGCGCCGAATTTGAGCGGAAGCCGGTCAGCAGATATCAACGTCTGTACCGATCGGATGTCCGTGAATGGAGGGAACACTGCAACCTCCGCCGAGGCGAAGTCGTGTCGGGCATCTTTCAGACTCCACGCAAGCTTCTGCACGAAGGCAATCGCCTGGAGATGGTCAAGGTTCATTTTCCAGTTGCCAGCGAGAAGGGGAACTCGCGTGCGTGCACCGTCGTTTGTCAAAGCTGCCATCCGAGTACCTCCAGTCCTGGGAGACGTTTGCCTTCGAGAAACTCGAGGCTTGCACCGCCCCCGGTTGATATGTGACCAAACTGGTCATCTGTAAATCCAAGTGCGCGCACAGCGGCAGCGGAGTCGCCGCCGCCGACGACCGAAAGGCCGCTAACTTTCGTTAGTGCGGCCGCCACCGTTTTCGTGCCAGCCGAGAAGGGCTCGAGTTCGAAGACGCCCATTGGGCCGTTCCAAAACACCGTTGCGGAGGCCCGAATTACTTCGGCAAATGTCTCGGCTGTTTCCGGTCCGATATCCAAGCCAAGACCTGAGGATCCCCACGGTGTGTCTTCGATCTCGTTGACTGCTCTTACTTCGTACAGCGCATCAGCACCAAACTTCGAGGCCACAACCGTGTCGGTCGGAACGACGATACGCACGCCGAGCCGTTCGGCCTCCGCCAGGT
>JAODMI010000134.1 GCA_025464755.1 Homoserinimonas sp. | reverse complement strand
AACGCACTCGTCGCAGATGTATACGCCGGGGCCGGCAATGAGCTGCTGTACCTGCTTCTGACTCTTTCCGCAGAAAGAACACTTCAGCAGGTCAGCGCTTTCGCCAATTCGAGCCATGCGCAGCCTCCTAGTCGACCCTGAATACTGTGTTCGAGCCTAACCCGCCCTACCGACAGTGTTATGCATCGGGAAGAAATGTAACCCGACAACACGTAATACGAGTAATCGGCACGAAAATCATCGCCGCTGTACGCAGGGCGAGTTCAGCGGCGGCTGCGTAAACTGAGGCATGACTGGTTGAGAGGCTGGGATCATCGGATGACGCCACGTTGGACGAGGTTCGTGCGCGGCTGGGTTGCCGCTTCTTTCGCCACCTTCGTGGCTGCCCTCTCCCACGGCGGTGCCGGTGGCGCTCATCCACCACTGTTCGCTATCGCACTCGCACTCGCATTTTCGGGTATTGCCAGCATCGCTCTGAGTGGCCGTTCCCCTTCGCCGGTGCGGCTTTCCCTTGCCGTCGTGATCAGCCAGTTGCTCTACCACGGGCTCTTTTCCTTGTTCGGGACAGGCACCGCGGCTGTGAGCACCGTCGTAAGCCACCACCACACGGTGTTCCTTGTCACGGGCGCTGACGCCTCTCCGACGGGAACTTCTCCGTGGATGTGGTTGGCTCACGGCGCGGCGGCCCTCGCCACCATCACTTGCCTGCTCTACGGGGAACGACTGTGCCGAAGCCTTTCCACCGGCACAGCTTTTGTCATGCACATCGCCCTGAGACGGCTGCCGGGAACCCCAGCCGCACGGAATCGGACGCGTCTCCTTCGCATCTACGGCCAAAGCGGTCGTCCCCGATCGTTTACCCTGCTCTGCTCGATGCTGCGTCACCGCGGTCCACCAGTAGCGCCCGGGATCGCCTAACAACGAGCCCTTCCGCGCTCATCGAATTTTTTATGCCGCCGTCACGCGCGGCCGCATCACGAACAGAGGACAACGTCATGAAACGCGCAAGCCCATTACAGATCGGCCTGGCCCTCGGCGCAGCCACACTCATCGCCATCAGCAGCCCGATCGCCGCCCACGCCCACATCACCGTCACACCGACCGACGCTGACGCAGGTTCTTACGCAGTGCTGTCTTTCTCCGCCAGTCACGGATGTGAGGGCTCACCCACAACTTCCGTCGCTATCACCGTTCCCGAACAGATCGAATCAGTATCCCCGACAGTGAATCCGAACTGGACCATTTCGGTTGAGGACAACCAGGTCGTTTACACCGCTCTAACTCCGCTACCCGACGGGCAGCGCGACACGTTTGAGCTCTCGGTGAAGTTGGCGGAAGGCGAAGCGGGTACCGAGATCGTCTTCCCTGTGCTGCAAAGCTGCGAGGTCGGCTTCACCGCCTGGACGGCAGCCGACAGCGACGGGAAAGAACCGGAACACCCGGCACCCAGCGTCCTCATGACAGAGTCAACTGCAGCGAATTACCCCACCACCTCTATGAGGGCCGATCCGCTTGGCCGTGTGCTCGGAATCGGTGGCCTGGTGCTTGGATCCGCTGCGCTCGTTGTAGCGCTAATCGGCCGTCGAAAGGCCCAGCCATGAAGCCCTTCACCGCCCGGCTGGGACGCATGGGCATGCTGGCCGCGTCCGTGGGGTTGCTGGTTGCCATCGGCTTTGCTGCGCCCGCGCAAGCGCACAGTTTCGTCGTCGACTCGAACCCACAGGCCGGTGAAAGTCTCACCGAGTTACCCCCAGAGTTTTCTGTGACTGCCAACGAGCCGCTGTTAAATCTTGCGGGCGGCGAGGCATTCGGATTGCTGGTGCACGATGCCGACGGCCTTTATTACGGCGATGGATGCGTGACCGTGAACGGAGCAACCGCGTCCACCCACGCCGAGATTGGTCCCGCTGGCAATTACACGTTGACCTATCAGATTCTCTCCGCTGACGCGCACACGGTTTCCGGATCAATCGACTTCGTGTGGGATCCCGCATCCAGCAAGGCAGTGATCAGCGAGGGGTCATCGACTCCGCCTGTCTGCGGTGAGGCGCTCTCAGAGAAAGCGACCGCAGAGTCCGTCCCGACCGAGCCTGCTAAGACAATGCCCATGCAGGAAGGCGGCGTCGCGATAGCCGACGCCCTGTGGATTGCCGGAGCAATCGCGGCCGTCCTGGTGGCAATCTCAGCCGCAACGGTACTGCTGCGTCGCAAGCGCGGCTAGTCGATCATAGGAAAGGGCCCGTCGACCAAGTGGTCGACGGGCCCTTTCCTGTTAGCACATCACGTCACTTCATGATTGCCGGCAGATTTTTGCGCGAGGTCAAAACCTGATCCACAAGCCCGTACTCGAGCGCCTCGGCGCCGCTGAGAATGTTGTCACGGTCAATGTCCTTGTTGACCTGCTCCTTCGTACGGTTTGAGTGTTTGGCCAGCGTCTCTTCCAACCACTCACGCATACGCAGAATCTCGCGAGCCTGGATCTCGATGTCGGACGCCTGACCACGACCTGAATCGCCAGCGCTTGGCTGATGGATCAGAATGCGCGCGTTCGGCAGGGCGAGACGTTTGCCAGGGGCACCTGCGGCAAGGATCACCGCAGCGGCTGACGCTGCCTGTCCAAGGACGACCGTCTGAATTTGGGGGCGCACATACTGCATTGTGTCGTATATCGCCGTCATGGCTGTGAACGAGCCGCCAGGAGAGTTGATGTACATGACGATGTCCCGGTCGGGGTCTTGGCTCTCGAGCACAAGAAGCTGGGCCATGACGTCATCCGCTGATGCATCATCAATCTGCACACCGAGGAAGATGATGCGGTCTTCGAACAATTTCGCGTACGGATCCTGCCGCTTATAGCCGTAGGCCGTACGCTCTTCGAAGCTGGGCAGGATGTAGCGCGATTCGGGCATCATGCCTGCGCCAGTCGCCTGCCCTGCCGGGGCGGCAGAGCGACTCTCACGCAGAGCCGAGGGGGTGGTGAATTCCATGGGTTTATCTACCGATCCTTAGTTCTTGGCCTGGTCGTCGTCGGACGCGGGGTCCGACGCGGGACCGTCGGGTGCAGCGGCTCCAGTGAGCGGCACGTCCGTTCCCCCGCCCCCTGTGACATCCGAGGCAAACTCGCGCAGGTGATCGACGAAGCCGTATGCGAGTGCTTCCTTGGCAGTGAACCAATTGTCGCGGTCACCATCTTTGAGCACCTGCTCGATCGACTTGTCCGTTTGCTCAGCCGTCAGCTCTGCCATTCGCTTCTTCATGTCAAGGATGACTTTGGCCTGCGTCTGAATGTCGGCTGATGTCCCACCGAAGCCGCCTGACGGCTGGTGCAGTAGCACACGAGCGTTGGGGGTGATGTAGCGCTTGCCACGCGTGCCGGAGGACAGCAGGAACTGTCCCATTGATGCCGCCAGTCCGATTCCGACGGTGACGATATCGTTCGGAACGAACTTCATCGTGTCGTAGATGGCCATGCCAGCGGTAATAGAGCCGCCTGGCGAGTTGATGTATAGGTAGATGTCGCGTTTCGGGTCTTCTGCAGCGAGGAGGAGGATCTTCGCGCAAATCTCGTTGGCGTTGTCGTCTCGCACCTCTGAGCCAAGCCAGATGATGCGGTCCTTGAGGAGTTGGTCGAAAACACTGCTGACCAATGCCGGTTGGGCCATTGTTGCGCTCCGTTTCAGTAATCGCGGTTATCTGAATCTATCGGAGCTAACGCCCGCGAATGGCTGCGTTCGCTCTAGGCAAATCTGGTATCCCCGAGGTGCCCTCCAAACAGCGCTATTCGACGACGACGAGGGCACCATCTTCTGCATAGCGATACAGATTGAAGTGCGCACTTGTGACATCCCCCTCAAGGTTGAATGCAAGATCGCCGGTCAATCCCTCATAGTCGACGCTCTTACCTTCAACGAGGAGATCGGCGCAGTCGCTGAAATTGTCGCAGAGCGTCCCTCCGGGAACACCGCCTGACACATCCGGAACTTTTTCCGCGATATCTGCACCCTTGGTTGATTCGGCTGACATCGCCGCAAGCGCCGCCACGATGACGGCATCATACGTTGAAGCCGCAAACTCAAAAGATTTGATGTGCGGATCAAGCTTCATTAGCCTGGCGTTGAAGCGTGCTGCCACCTTAGGTGCTGGGCCCGCGATGAAGCCATGTAAACCTTCCAGGATCCCCCGCTCGAGCGCATATGGGGCGATCGCGGAGTCGGCGAGAAACAGGCTGTCCGCCGTGTACCCATGGGTGGCAACCAGGGACTGGATCAGCGGCTCCGACTGCGCCGGGTCTGTCAGAAGAATGACAACTTCCGGCGCCGCAGCTACCACGGCGTCCACGGGCGCGGCCAGGTCAGTTGATGCGGGATCCATCCGCGGCATGGCCACCACCTCAACACCGGAGTTCTGCAGTGCTGCGGCCAGGCCCTCGAGAAACACGATCCCTGCAGCGTCGTCATTACCGAGGATGGCTGCAGTTTTGTGGCCATCGACGGCGACAGTCGTTGCGATCATGTCCGCCTGCAGGAGGTCAGTCGGGTTTGTCCGGAAGAACCGCGGGTTGAGCCCGGTTAACCCAGCAGACGCATTAGAGCCAGACAACATGACGGCTCCCGATTCGGTGACCCTGTCCACAACAGTGAACGTCATTTGCGAGGTGTAGGCGCCGATAACCACATGCGCCTTGACAGCGGCGAGCGATTCGATTGCTACGGCGGCGGCATCGGATGTGTCTGCCGAGTCAGCATGGTGAACCTGGGCATCCTCCCCGAAGACACCGCCTGCTGCGTTGATATCTGCAATGGCCAAGTCAACAGCCGCAACCAGTGCCGTGCCCGCGCCCCCATACGCGGTATGCGGCAGCAACGAACCCACAATAAGGGGGCCTTTGCCGTAAGCGAGGGGCTCAGCCGGAGAGTTGCAGGCGGTCAGTACGAGAACGGCACCGACCGCAACAACCTGCGCAAACCTGCGCCGAAGCGTCACTGATCCCTCCCCCGTGCGTGCAGCGGTTGCACGTGTCTCGGTTATTGACACTACAGACTCTGCTGACTCTACGAGAATATCTCGCATGTTTCCGAATGGGGCCCGAACGAGCTTGCGTGAAGTTTTGATTGACTCTACGGTCAAACCTTGTTTCTACCGACACCGTGCACCGGGCGTGCACAGGCCGCGCGTGGCCAGCAACCTGCACACTTCTCCAGCGACCGGAACCTGACGCCGGGGATTAAACCAGAAGGGCCCAAAAGCCAAGCGGCTTTCGGACCCTTGTGGAATGGAGTGGTTTAGTGGTTGTGACCTTCATGGTCGTCGTGGTCGCCGGCGACGGCCTCAGCAAATCCTTCAGGCAAGTCGTTTGACGTGGTGAAAGCGGTGAGGTCGACGGCATCTCCGTTGGAGTCGACAACCTTAGCCTTGCCCAGAACACTGGCCAGTGCTTTGCTGCGCGCCACTTCGCCGATCATGCTGGGAATCTGACCGTTCTGGTCGAGAACCTGAATGAATTCACCAGGCTCCATGTTGTACTGGGCAGCACCCTGAATGAGGTACTGGGTGAGTTCCTCCTGGCTGACCTTGATCTCTTCAGCTTCCACGATGGCGTCAAGCAGAATCTGACTGCGGAAAGTTTTTTCGCTTGACTCGGTTACTTCGGCCCGGTGAGCCTCATCTTCAAGCCGCTTCTCGTTCTCCAAGTGGCGGTGAACTTCGTCTTCCACCAGCTTCGGTGGAACGGGAATTTCGATCGACTCGAGAAGCTTGTCGACGATCTGATCGCGTGCCTGGGCACCTTGGCTGAACACCTTGGAGCGAGACACCTGCTCCTTGAGGTCAGCCTTTAGCTCATCGATGGTGTCGAACTGGCTGGCAATCTGAGCGAAGTCGTCGTCCGCATCGGGAAGCTCGCGCTCCTTGACAGCGAGCAGCGTCACAGTGATTTCTGCCGCTTCTCCCTCGTTGTCTCCTCCGAGCAGCTGCGATTCAAACGTCGTCGTTTCACCGGCGCTGAGGGAATCCAAAGCCTCATCGATACCGTCGATGAGGTCGCCGGAGCCAATTTCGTAGGAGATGCCCTTCGCGGTATCAACTTCGGTACCGCCGATGGTGGCGTTGAGGTCGATCTGCGCGAAGTCGCCGGTCTTGGCGGGGCGCTCAACCGTGACGAGCGTGCCAAACCGTGCGCGAAGGTTCTCGAGCTCGGTTTCAACTTCTTCGTCCGTAACCTCGACGGCGTCCACCGTGAGCTCAAGGCCGTCAAACGCCGGAAGCGTGAACTCGGGCCGGACATCCACCTCTACGATGACTACCAGTTCGCCCGAGAAGTCTTTGATCTCGGGAAGCTCGGTGACATCAGCCTCCGGACGACCAAGAGCACGAATCTTGTTTTCTTCAACAGCCTGCCGGTAGAACTTATCGAGACCATCATTGACAGCGTGGTTGAGAACTTCGCCACGGCCGATGCGCTGGTCGATGATAGGAGCGGGGACCTTACCTTTGCGAAAGCCGGGGATGTTGATTTGCTCAGCCAGGTGGCTATACGCGTGATCGATACTTGGACGCAACTCTTCAGGCGTAACTGCAATGGTGAGCTTGACGCGCGTGGGGGTCAGTTGTTCAACCGTGGTCTTCACGAGGTGGCTTCTCCTGTTTGTGTTCGACGTTCATGTGCGACGTGCTGGGGCTTGTCTGTATCTGTGTCTTTGTCGGGGCGACAGGATTCGAACCTGCGGCCTATCGGTCCCAAACCGAGCGCTCTACCAAGCTGATCTACGCCCCGAAATTTACTGAGAGATTCGCGGTCAAAGGATGCGGGGCTTACGCCCCAAAAATTGACCTCGGTAAGTCTAGCCGAGTTGTGCGGCGACATTCGCTCGCCCGTCAATGCATTAGGCTTGTTCGGCAGTACTGGTGCGGCAATCGGCGGTGGCGGGCATGCCGGTCATGGTTAACTTGTCGCGTGCTCAGCTGGTGGCGAGTGCTCAGTGATGGCATAGGCTTGAAACATCGGTCAACAACTTAATAGGTATATTCCGGCGGTGAGCCGTCGGATTCGGGGCTGTAGCTTAGTGGTAAAGCCTTAGTCTTCCAAACTAATGATGCGGGTTCGATTCCCGTCAGCCCCTCCACCTGGACGCACACTGTGCGCCGACTGCAGCACACACAAAATGACCGTGGACCGAGCGTGCAGGCTATTGTGCGCGGATAGTGCTACGCCACTGGTTTCGCGTTTTCGCGGCTAGACCCACGCGGACTTCGCGATCATTTTCTGAAATTTTTTCGCGGTCCTCCTAAAAGGGGACTAGCATCGGGTTACCCATTTCTTTGTCTGTACCCGCAGACGCTCACTCAGGAGTCATACCCGATGTCTCTCCAAGCTGAAAATGCTGCACCCCCCGGCTGGTATCACGACCCCCTCGGCTTCCCGCAGGTTCGCTGGTGGAACGGTTCGCTGTGGACGAACGACGTGCAGGCGCCGCGGCCGGAAATTCAAGTTTCCTCCGCGTACCACACGTCTTTGGTTGATGCGCCGTGATGCAGCTGAGTTCTCCCGTCTGCTTCGCTCCCCCTCAGGGGCACCCCATGGTGGTGTGTGACCGTACGGCTGGCTCCGGCGCGTGAAGCTGCCTCTGCCAATACCGTGAGGTGTTGTTACTACCGTGAAGCATCAGGACCGGTTAGCAGGTCAGACCGTGGGCCTCTCTGCGCGGGCCATGACGGCCCTGAACAGGTGTACCTCATACTTGCCGGTGGGTGAAGTTTCCGGCCAGTAACGTCGCCGCGACAGGCATGGTGCGAAGGGTGCCGTGGGTGGCGGTGTGGGGATTCTCGTCGAGGATCGCCAGATCAGCCGGTTGCCCGACCGAAATCGTCGTTCGTGTTGACGCGCCAAGAGCGGCCTCGGATGTGATGGACTGCTCCGGATGCCACGGTACGCGGCCATCACGGCTGCGGCCGACCGCCGCCGCGACCGTAACCCACGGGTCAAGCGGAGCGACCGGAGCATCGGAGCCGAGCGCCAGCTGGGCACCGGCCTCCAGCAGGCTGCGCAGGGCGAAGGAACGACCTGTCCGGCCGGCCCAAAAAGTATCCGCCATGTCGCGGTCGTCCATTGCGTGTTCGGGCTGAACGCTTGCGGTCACACCCAACCGGGCAAAGCGCGGCACATCCTCATCCGCGAGTAGTTGGGCGTGCTCCAACCGCCCACCGGATCCCAGTGCCTCGAATGCATCCAGGGCAAGAGTGCTCGCCTGGTCCCCTATGGCGTGAACGGCCGGGTCAAGTCCGGCTGCGACGGCACGCCGCATCAGGGGAAGCAGTTGCGCTGGCGGCACAGTAAGTAAACCGTGTGGATGGGGGTCGCCTCGGAGCCCCGGGTACTGGTCATAACAAAACGCCGTGCGAGTGTTAAGCGAACCGTCGGTGATCACCTTGTACGGTCCAACCGTTAGCAGCTCATTGATTCGCTGCCCAGTTCGAAGCCCGATCTGGATCGCGCGGTCGAGGTGTTGCGTGTAAACACCGAATTCAACGCGCAGGGAGCGCGAGCCAGCTGCCATGCGGCGCATCCACGATTGCAAGTTCCAATCCATTTCCAGGTCGACGATGCCGAC
>JAODMI010000120.1 GCA_025464755.1 Homoserinimonas sp. | reverse complement strand
CAGGTGCAAAATTTCGCGCTCGCGACGACCAAGTTGCGCCTTAGCAAAGTCGCGGTCGGCATCAATTGCGGTCGCCCACTCCAAGTTGTTGAGCACCTCGCCACGCGCCACCGTTTCTACAGCACTCATAACGATTTGCGTGGCCGAAGATTTGGGGATCACACCGGCCGCCCCCGCGGCGAGTGCTTCACGGACCAAGGCTACGCGGTCAGCAATACTGTGCACCAGCACCGCGGAGCCGGTCGCCTGCACACTTTTTACGTTTTCGGTTACCGTCGAGCCGTCACCGAGCGACAAGTCCAGGACCACAACATCGTTTTCTCGGCCGTTCAAATTTTTGACAAACTCTTTTACGGATGCGGCGGCCAGGATGAAATCGAAGCCGGCTTCCGAACAGGCGGCCTTGAGCCCCAGCCGCACAGACTCATGGTCATCGACGACCGAGACGCGCACGCGTCTGGCCGAGTTCCCGGCACGGGTGTCCGGTAATTCGCTCTGACCCATGGTCGATCTGTCTCCCCCCGGGGTAGCTGGATGACCAGCCCTAGCATCATGGTAGTGGGCAATGCAGACAGCTCTGTCCGGGTGACCCACACCATCTACACCATCTACACCTTCTGTAGGGTCGCCACCGCTTCAACATGGTGAGTATTCGGGAAGAGGTCGAACGCACGGAGCCGGGTCAATTCATACCCTCGTTCACGAAACAGCGCCACATCCCGAGCCAAGGCCACCGGGTCACAAGCAACATAGACAACTTGGGCAGGGCCGAAGCGAGCCAGCGAATCGACCACCTCTTTGCCCGCGCCTGAGCGTGGCGGATCGAGTACCACCGTGGCCGACTCCAGCGAGTTGCGCGACTTGGCGAGCTCCCGCAGGTAGCGATCGACCCGCGAAGTGATGGCGGATGCCCCCATCCATTCAGACAGGTTTGTTGCAGCATGGTCGGTGGCAAGCGCGTCGCTCTCCACTGTAGTTATGCGCGTGTGGTTGCCAAACCGGTCACCTACTGCAGCCGCGAGGAGGCCGACTCCTCCATACAGGTCATGGTTGGCCGCTCGCGGATCAAAGAGTGTCTCATCGATGGCTTCCTGCACCGCAGTCGTCAGCGTTTGGGCGGCATTGCGATGCACCTGCCAGAATCCGCGCACATCCAGTCGAAACTCTCGGTCGCCGACACGTTCAGCGATGCGCTGGTTTTTGGCCTTCACCTTGCTGTTGGTGTCCCCGGAGAGCACAAAAGCGTTGCCCACTGACGGCGCCACCACGTCCACGTGAGTCGAGCCTCGGAATGTCTCGTCCAGCGGTGCGATGGCTGCAACCTCCGGCGCAGCCAGTGGCACATCGGTCACCTTGATGACCCGGTGGGAGCGGGCGGCGTACGGCCCGAGCGTTCCATCATCCGCAACGTGCAGGCGGAGGCGAGTGCGCCATCCGGAACCGTCTGCTTCCCCGTCGATCGGTTCAACGACAACGTCGCTCTGAAAATTTGCCATGCGTTGCAGCGAATCTGCAAGTACCTGACGTTTAAGTTCGCGCTGATGAGCGATAGCGATGTGCCCAAATTCGGCGCCGCCGGCGCGATTTTCGGGTGCACGATCGACGGATGCTGCAGCCCAAATGTGATTCTGGCGGTGCTCCGACTCGGCGACAACCGAGACGGTCTCCGCACGCCAGAACGACTTCTTGGAGTCGTCGCTAATCCGCGCGCGCACCCGCTCCCCGGGAATCGCGTCACTGACGAAAATAACGCGCCCCTCATGTCGGGCCACCGCGATTCCGCCGTGAGCTACGTTGGTTACGTCGATTTCGACCGTCTTGCCCTGCCATTCACCCATCCTTCGAGCATAGGAGCTTGCCGTGCGGTTATATCTCGCTTCGACCTCACCCGCCCGGCTCGCGACACTGCGTGCGGCAGGAGTCGAGCCGGCGGGACTTATCAGTCCCGGCGTTGACGAGGACGCAGTGGTAGAACAACTCGCTGCGGAACGTGGCGCGCCACTGACCGCAGCGGAGATGGTGCTGGAGCTGGCCCGGGCCAAGGCGGAAGCCGTGGTCGGAGAGCTCGTCGACGGTGCACCCATCGACGGATTCATTTTCGGCGGCGACTCTGCGTTCGAACTTGATGGCATCACCTACGGCAAGCCGCACACGGCAGAAATCGCCCAAGAGCGGTGGCGTGCCATGATCGGCAACACCGGCGTACTGCACTCCGGCCACTGGGTTATCGACCATCGCGGCGGCATGCTTCGCGGCGGCATTGGTGGCGTGGAGGATGCGGTGGTTGAGTTCGCATCCGACGTAGACGAAACAGAGCTCGCTGCCTACATTGCCAGCGGTGAGCCGCTGGCCGTGGCGGGCGCGTTCACAATCGATAGTCGAGGCCAGGCGTTCATCCGTCGCATCGAAGGCAACCCGAGTACCGTCATCGGATTGTCGATCCCCCTGCTACGCAGGCTCCTTCATGACGGCTTTGGGGTGCGTTGGCACGAGTTGTGGAACCGCTGAGCTCTCACACCACGGTTACTGACCGGGCATCCATTTGAGCCAAGTCGTTGAAATTCACACGGCAACGACATGCTCGGCCCGCAGCGCTTTGTAGGCTCCCCCACTACAAGTTTTCCCATTTTTGTAGGCAAGGTCCAAATGGTGCGGTCCGAGGGCGAATAAGCTGAACAACTATGCCCCGTATTTCAAAGTTGCTCATTGCTAACCGCGGCGAAATAGCGGTGCGGGTGATTCGAGCGGCCCGGGACAGCGGCATTGCCTCCGTCGCCGTTTATGCCGACCAGGACCGCGACGCGCGACACGTGAAACTTGCCGATGAGGCGTACGCCCTCGACGGGTCCACCAGCGCCGAAACCTACCTCGTCATTGAAAAGATCTTGTCCATCGCCCGCCGGTCCGGCGCCAACGCCGTCCACCCCGGTTACGGCTTCTTGGCAGAGAATGCCGACTTCGCGCGCGCCGTCATCGACGCCGGCCTGATCTGGATTGGCCCGTCACCGTCGGCTATCGAGCAGCTCGGTGACAAAGTTTCTGCGCGTCACATCGCCGAGAAAGTTGGTGCACCTCTGGCTCCGGGTACCCTAAACCCGGTCTCAGGCGCCGCGGAAGTGCTCGCATTCGTCGACACCCACGGACTCCCGGTAGCAATCAAAGCCGCATTCGGTGGCGGCGGCCGTGGCCTCAAGGTAGCCCGCACGCGCGAAGAAATTCCGGAACTCTTCGAGTCGGCAACACGGGAAGCCATCGCAGCTTTCGGCCGGGGCGAATGCTTCGTCGAGAAATATCTTGACCAGCCTCGCCACGTCGAAACGCAGTGTCTCGCCGATGCGCAGGGCAAGGTTGTCGTCATCTCCACACGGGATTGTTCACTCCAGCGACGGCACCAGAAGCTCGTTGAAGAGGCACCCGCACCATTCCTTAGCGATGCACAGAACGAACTGCTGTACACCTCATCTAAAGCCATCCTGCGCGAGGTCGGCTATGTCGGGGCTGGCACCTGCGAATTCCTGGTCGCCCGTGACGGAACCATCTCCTTTCTGGAGGTGAACACGCGACTGCAGGTGGAGCATCCGGTATCCGAGGAGGTCACCGGAATCGACCTGGTCCGCGAGCAATTCCGCCTCGCTGAGGGCGGCACCCTTGACTACGACGACCCCAAGCCGCGTGGACATTCCATCGAATTCCGCATCAACGGTGAAGATCCGGGCCGTAACTTCATGCCCTCCCCAGGGCCCGTGCACGTCATGCGCAAGCCGGGCGGCCCAGGCGTGCGCGTCGACAGTGGGGTGACCGCCGGCGACGTCATCAGCGGTGCCTTCGATTCCTTGCTGGCGAAACTCATCGTCACGGGTGTCGACCGCGCGGATGCCCTCGAACGCTCACGCCGAGCCTTAGACGAATTCGAGGTGGCCGGTCTTCCCACCGTGCTCCCGTTCCACCGTGCCATCGTGCGCGACCCCGCCTTCACCAGTTCCCCGTTCTCCGTGTACACGCGCTGGATTGAAACAGAGTTCTCGGGAGACCTCGAACCATGGAGCGGGTCCCTCGAAGACACCCCAGCCCCCGCGCAGCGGCGCACCGTCGTGATCGAGGTCGATGGCAAGCGGATTGAGGTGGCACTTCCGGCCAAGCTCACGTCGACTGTGGCATCCGGAAACACGCTCGGACCGGCACCCCGTCGACGCGCAGGAGGTGGTGCCATCGTCACCGCGACCGGCGACTCGGTGAAGGCACCAATGCAAGCCACCGTGGTGAAGTTCGCAGTCGCGGACGGGGACAAAGTTGTTAAGGGTGACCTGATCCTCGTGCTCGAGGCGATGAAAATGGAACAACCGCTGACAGCGCACAAAGACGGCACCATCGCGGACATAAACGCCGTAGTGGGTGCAACGGTGTCTTCCGGGCACCTGCTGCTCAATATCGTGTAACTCGCAGTTGTGATGGCGTAGCAGCGCTGCGTGCAGGGTGGTTACGTGCAGCGCTGCGTGCAGGGTGGTTACGTGCAACGCTGCGTGCAGAGTGGGGCCGTCGCCGTCCGCTCTTGTTCGCTCCACCCCCGTCAGTCAGTACCAACCGACGCGCCGCCAATGTGCAGCCAAAGGACACCACGCGCCCCCGATGTGCGGAAGCCGCCGCAATTGCACGCGCGTCAGCCCATTGCGGCCGCTGCGCCCATCTCGCATGTGCCAGACACGGCACAATTGCAACATTTCGGGCGCGGAGCCGCTTGGCGCTACTGCTCAACGGAGGCCGGCGGACATGAGATGAGCTCTCAGCAGCGGCAACGACTGGGCGACTTTCCAGCCCCATCGTGTCACGCTCGGACCGGTCGCTCGCAGTCGGTCCTCACGGACCTTTTCCGCGATGACAACGTCGGCAGTCGATCGCCCCTGGGTGTACTCATCTCGGAAATACTTGCCACGACCGTCAAACTCCCCAATCAGATTGAAACCAGGCCACCAGAA
>JAODMI010000111.1 GCA_025464755.1 Homoserinimonas sp. | reverse complement strand
TAAAAGGCCTCGACGAACCGTGCGGCCATATCCAAGCAGAAAGGCATTTGCGTGTCAGAAACCGAGATCAGACTGGACAAAGGGGACGTGGCCCCAAGCTTCACCCTCAGCAACCAGGACGGTGATGAGGTTTCGCTGGCGGACTACCAGGGCAAAAAGGTAATCCTGTATTTTTACCCCGCCGCCAGCACTCCCGGCTGCACCACGCAGGCCTGCGACTTCCGAGACAACGTGAACTCTCTGGCATCCGCTGGATATCAGGTGTTGGGGCTGTCAAAGGATGACCTGCCCGCCCTGCAGAAGTTTAAGTCGAAGCAAGCCATCAACTTTCCCCTCCTCAGCGACCCCGAGCGGGAAGTTCACGTCGCATATGGCGCGTACGGACTGAAGTCGCTCTACGGGAAGCTGATCCAGGGAACGCGACGCTCGACGTTCGTCATCGACGAGGACGGCGTCATCCAGCTCGCCCTCTACAACGTTAAAGCGACCGGTCATGTTGCCATGTTGCGCAAGAAGCTTGGGATCGACACAGCCGCCTGAGCCTGAACGGATCGCTACTCGCGGCGCATGGTCGCCTGAAGCACTGGGCGGGTGAACAACAGGACGAGCACCACCAGTGCGGGGATGATCAACAGCCAACCGATATCCGGGCGGGCGAAGATACCCTGCATGCTGCCGACACCTAAAGACACTTGCAGCACCTGCCACACGACTGCCGCACCGCGAATCCACGAAGCCCCACGGAGAGCGTTAACCGCTATCAGCCCCACCCAGACGCAGGCGAGAATGGCCAGCAGAAGCACAAAGATGGCGGCCGGATAAGACGACGGCACATCCACGAGAAGCTCTACAACGAGGTAAACCGCGGCGGCGGCAAGGGCCCCCGCCTCCGCGAAAAGCAGCACAGAAAGTGACACGAGTTGCGCAGAGCGGCGCGGAAGCTGCGATTCATGGCCCCCGTTCGGGTGGTATATGTCATTCACAGCGTTATCCCATACAAAAATCGTTGATCTTCTACAACCTTTATGAGAGTCTATTGGAGGTTGATTTGCGTTTACAGGGCAGTGAACGAATCCCGAAATCCCTCCAAGTTTTTCCCTAACTTTAGGTTTTCTGTAATCCTGCGCGGGAGAAAGACCCCTGCGCATTTCACCAAAGGAGCACCACGCATATGGATTGGCGCGATAAAGCGGCATGTCTAACGGCTGACCCGGAACTATTCTTCCCGGTTGGCAACACTGGCCCAGCAGTCGACCAGATTGAGAAAGCAAAGACCGTTTGCGGTCGATGCACGGTCAGCGAACAGTGCCTGCAATACGCGCTCGAAACGAACCAGGACTCCGGTGTCTGGGGAGGTTTGAGTGAAGACGAGCGCCGCGCCCTCAAGCGCCGCGCCGCACGCGCCCGCCGCGCCTCCTAACAAGCAGAACAACAACATCGGCCACGAGCCGGCCGCCTTGTGCAGCCCAGCTCGTGGCCGGTGTCGTTAACCTTCACCGCTACTCCTTGGTCAACCACGCCAGCGGTATCTCGATCGTTACCTCCGTGCCACTACCCATCAGCGTGTGCCAGTCGATCGTCCCGCTCAACTCGCCCTGGATCAGGGTGCGCACGATCTGCGTCCCCAAACCCGAACCCACTTTGCCTTCGGGTAGGCCGCTACCGTTGTCACGCACCACAACACTCAAAGTTTCGGGCGTGCGATCGGCAATGATCTCCACATTGCCCTCACGTCCGGCAAGTCCATGCTCGACCGCGTTGGTCACCAATTCAGTCAACGCCAACGCCAACGGGGTAGCGTAAGCGCTCGGCAATTCACCAAAACTGCCAGAGAATGTGGGATGCGCCTTGGTGTTGTGCGTGGACGCCACTTCTGCGATCAGCAGCAGCACCCGTTCGAAGACTGCATCAAAATTCACGTTCTGATCAAGCCCCCCGCTCAGGGTGTCGTGCACGACAGCGATCGCCGCAACCCGTCGCATGGCCTGATTGAGAGATTCGCGGGCCTCATCGGAGTGTGACCGCCGAGCTTGGATACGCAGCAGGGACGCAACCGTCTGCAGATTGTTCTTGACCCGGTGATGGATTTCGCGGATCGTCGCATCTTTGGTGATGAGTTCGCGCTCCTGGTGACGCAACTCGCTCACATCACGGCAGAGAACGACGGCGCCAATCCGCTCGCCGTGGTCACGAATGGGAATGGCGCGCAGCGAAACCGTCACCCCTTTGGCCTCGATATCGGTACGCCACGGGGCCCTGCCCGTCACCACCAGAGGCAGCGACTCGTCGATGATGAGCTTGCCTGTGAGCAGCGAGGTGGTGACCTCGGCAAGCGACTCCCCTTCGAGCTCGCCGGAGAACCCCATCCGATTGAACGCGGAAAGGCCGTTCGGGCTAGCAAATGTCACCATGCCGTCCACATCGAGACGCAGCAGACCGTCGGATGCCCTCGGCGCCCCCCTGCGCGGACCGGTCGGTGCCCCAAGATCGGGAAAGTCTCCCCCGGCGATCATCCGGAACAGATCGTTGGCGCAGTCGTTGAACGTCAATTCCTGTCGGCTCGGCGTACGCGCCTCACTCAGGTTGGTATGGCGCGTGATCACGGCGACGGGATGTTTCGTCGTCTCGACACCGCTCGGCGCAAGTCGCCGCAGCACAGGCACGGCACGCACGCGTGTAGGGGTTTCCTCAAACCAGTCCGGGGCAGCCGAATCGATGATCTGCGACGTATCGTACGCATCCGTCACCTGCTTCTTCCACTCCGGCTTGATCTTCTGGCCGACGAAGTCGCGATAAAACAAGGTGGCAGAACTGGACGGCCGGGCGTGAGCGACCGCCACGAAGCTACCGTCGGTGGTGGGGACCCACAAAACAATGTCCGCGAATGCGAGGTCGGCGAGGAGTTGCCAGTCACCGATCAGCAGATGCAGCCACTCGATATCGGCCTCATCGGAGCGGGCATGGGCGATAACGATATCTGAGAGGGTCGACACGCCTCTAGGTTAGCCCGGCGATGTTGGCCGGTTAACGTGCAGGTGGCCGGAAGAGATTGCGGCGACGTCCCTTGTGCTTTGCCACCGGAAGGATCCGTTGCACCACCATGGCACTGATCGCGGCCCGCACCGGCGATCGGATCGACGCATCCATCAACGTTTTGCCGCTGAGAACGCACGAATCGAGCGCTCCTTGGTCAAGCGGGATAAGCACAGGTGAGGTGATGCCACCGAACCTTTCCAGTGATTGGCGAACCTGCCCGCCCGGATTCAACCCAATCGCGCCCGCCCGAATTTTGTTCATGACGGCGATCACGCGGTCCGTCGCCAAAGTTTCGATCAGGTCAACGTGGGCCCGTAAAAATCTGGACAGCCCGACCGGGTCGGCGGATCCGACGGCAATCACCTGGTCAGCTTCCCGCAGCGCGGCGATTGTGGCGGCATTACGGCGGGGCGCGAAAAGGTCAGTCGAGATTTCTTCATCGTGCTCAAGACTGAATCCGGTGTCGACGACGGTGTAATCAACCCAACTGCGGCATTCACGGAGCGCCCCCACGACGCGGTCAGCCGACAGCTCCGGCCAACGGCTGGAGCGTCCAATGCCCGTCAACACCCAGAAGCTCCCACGAGCCGAAGAATAGCGCTGGCCGATGCGTTCCAGTTGATGGGAGTCGAGGCTGTCTGTTGCGGCAAGGCGACACGCGGCAGCAAAACCGGGGGCCTCATCGAGCAGGTCTAATGCCGGGGCAACTGAACCGCTGTAGGTGTCGACATCGGCAAGGGCAACGGTGAAGCCAGCTGCGGCGATCTCCGCGGCGATGTTGATTGCCAGGGTGGTGCGCCCAGGGGCACCGGCCGGGCCCCACACCGCGATCACCTGGCCCGGCGGAGGCCCCGACGTGTGCTGTTTCGCAAGCAGCGGCGTGCCGTTCAATACCGCCTCGATGCGTTCCCAGTCGGCTTCGGCCTCGATGACTTCACGGAGATGCAGGCTCGCGGCGTGCCGGTGGGCGTCGGCGGTGGCTGCGAGCGCCACAACCCGCACCCCGGCAGCATCCGCTTCGTCAATCAATCGACCGGTGAGGTAGCGAGGAATGGATGCCACCAGAGCCACATCTGCGGACGCTGCAGCAAGTTGCGACGACAACTCGTTCGCGCTGTCGCACCTGGTCACCACGTCATAACCGTGGCGGACTAGGTGAGGCAGGATGCGATCCTCCATGTCCAGCGGCAGCGCAAGGGCGATTCTCGGCATCTCAGCCCCGAGCAGGCATATTTACGGGCACCAGAGAGACGGCGTCGCGATTGGCCAGCGCCTCCAGAACTCGAGCGATCCGGGGTCGCGGAACCAGGATTTCGACGCTGATAACGCCCGCGCCTGCCATGAGTCCGTCGCTTTCAAGTAACCGCACCACCGTTGCCGACGGGACCAGAACGGATGGCGGCCCGTACAGGCCTGCAGATGTTTCGCGCGCCGCCCACAGGTCCACCACGGCGCCGGCGTCCACGGATCGAGGCAATTGCAGGCTTGTCGTCACCACGATCGATGTGAGGCGTGTCCCGGCGCTGTCGCCCACGGCGGATGTGGGAACAAGTTCGCCTTCGGCAATCCCTTTGGTTACCACCAAGCCTTCTGCGGGAACATCGCCTGCCACAAGGTACTGCCGCGTCAGTGAGCCTAAGCGCACGCCCTGTTCGGTGAGGTCTTGCGCCTCAATCCGGTCGCCAACGCTGAGCGCACTGCGGGCGGCATAGACGCGGACTGTGTCATCTGCCGCAGTCACCAGCGCGAGGACGCCGAGCACCGAAGTGATCACCAGTACCAGCCCGATCGCGAAGCGAGGGTCGAACCAGAAGGACCGTGGTTTCCGCTCCTTTTGTGCTGACTCCGTCGTGCGTACCATCTGACTCCTCCGGTCATAACGCGCGTGCCTGAATCTGAGTTGCCTCCAATGGTCTGGGCGTGGGCACCACAGCGTCGAAAGTTATCCACAATGCGGTTGCGGACAAGAGCGCTCGCCCATAATCGAAGCATGAACGAGAAGTCCGGCGCGGAGCTGAACGCCCTGGGGCGGTTCTTGACGATCGCGGATATCGCCGAGATTTTGAACGTCTCCATCAGCCAGGCGTACGCTTTGGTCCGCACTTGTGAGCTGCCTGCTATCAAGGTCGGCGGAGGCGGCCACTGGCGAGTCGAACGCGTCGTGCTGGAGTCATATATCGAAGCCAAGTACGAGGAGAGCCGCCGCCGTAGCCTGTGGATCCAGTCTGACTTCGGCAATGTGAGCGAGATTACTCTGGGGTAGTTTCGCGTTCAGCTCCCCCACCTCACGGCCGGATCCTCACATCTCGCGTGTCACAGCCTCACCAGCTGTATCTGCGGGAACGGGATGATGCGGTATTGGGTGACCGCAGACTCGCGCCGCAGCGTCCCTTGTTCGTGCACGGCCAGATCAAGGTGGTCACGACCGACACGGTCGATGGTGCCGTGATGGGCGCCCGATCCGGTGAGAATTTCGACCGGCCGCCGACGGCGGCACAAGTCCCGAAGCACAAAAGCCAATCCCAGACGGTCAGCGAGCCTTCCCGTCTCCGGCTCAGGCGCAGCCAGGTTGAGGCTTCTTGGTATGTCTTCACGCTCGAGCACTAGTGCGCTGATCGCGGCGAGCGGAACGACGCACTGTTGCCGCTTGATGGAGTCGCTGACCAGATCGGCAGAGAGCCAATCCTTGCCGAAGAGTACCGGCTTGTCGTCGATCACCGCTCCCCCTGTCAGCATAAGACGCACCGCCCTCGCCGACCCCCGCTGCGGGGCTTGCTGAGCGGCGACGATGCGGTCCCTCATGCCGAGACGGCTGAGCCGCAGCCGCTCTTCCTCTGCCTGCAGGGTGACGTCTTCGACCGTGATCTCGTATTCGAGTTGACTCTCGAGGTCATCAAACAGATTGTCCCAGCGCATGGTGTGACGTTAACGAGTCACACCGAGATTTCGGTTGTCTTATCCACAGCATCAGAATCCGGTATGGACTATTCCTCATTTTACTGGTTGAGTTCCTATCCCGGACGTCGCCAGCTATCGGGCAAGACGTCATCAGCTATGACGCGATCTCGGAGCCAAGCTATGAGAACTGTCCTGACCCTGCCAGCTGACACGCCAGAAGCCACGGCGGGATACCAATCTGACGAGTTCTTCGGGCATCAACCCGCGCCACGATCGACGCTGCCGAACCCAACGCCCCTCCTCGAGAACCTCACCCGCTGTGAGATCGAAATTCTCGCTGGTGCCCGTGACCTTGAGCAGATCTCGCGTTGGGTCACCGACGACGTATACCGTCACCTTTTGAAGCGGGTCGTGCTGTCAGCTCGAGCCCGACAGGCTAAGGGGCAGCCCATCGCCCGGCCAGCGTTCTCCATCGGTTCGACGGTGTTGTGCGAGCCGCGGGACGGTGTTGTTGAAGCTGTCGTCATCGTGCGCGGACGGGCACGCACCCGCGCCGTTGCCCTTCGGCTGGAAGGCATGGACAAACGCTGGCGGGCAACTGCCATCAACGTGCTCTAGCCCGCATCTGCTGGTGCCCGCCAGGCACCCCTGCCATTGCACATCAGGTGGCGCCTGCACCGGCATGAACACACGCAGTCTTTTCGGGCCAACCCGGTCACTTCGATCGAAGGGACTACGGCCTGACGCCGTACATCACCGACCGAGCCGTACAGCAGCCGCTAGCGGATGCCCTTCTTGTCTTGGGAACGACGCTGCGCCCGGTTGACCGGCGCCGCGGTCCCGGTGCTCTGGCCGAACGATCCGCGCTGGGCTGAAGCTTGCTGGGTCTTCACCCCACCCGCCGCCGGAGAGAGGGACTCCTGCGCGCGCTGGGCTTTCGCCGTCGACGCCTTGTCGATCTGGCCCCGCTGGTTTCGCACTTCGACGCCGCCTTCGACGCTAGGCGCGGAGTAGCTGAGCGCGGCCGCTGGAGCCGAGGAACCTGAAAGGCCCTTAGCGGCAACGGTCGGCACCGCGGCCGTTGCTCCGCCCGGCGTCACTTCAACGTCCAGGTTGAACAAGAAACCGACGGACTCCTCCCGGATCTGGCTCATCATCGTCTGGTACATGGCGAAGCCTTCGCGCTGGTACTCGACCAGCGGGTCGCGCTGCGCCATGGCGCGCAGGCCAATGCCGTCTTTCAGGTAGTCCATCTCGTAAAGATGATCGCGCCAGCGACGGTCGATGACCGACAATACAACACGGCGCTCAAGCTCTCGCATGGCTGGCTCGCCCAGCGAGTCGGTACGTTTCTGGTACGCAAGCTTGGCGTCGGATAAAATCTCGTTGCCGAGGAACTGGCGTGTGACGCGGCCGCGTGAACCCGCCTCAGTCAGCACCTCGTCGATGGTGATAGAGATCGGGTACAGGGTCTTCAGCTCTGTCCAGAGCGCGTCCAGGTCCCAGTCGTCGGCGTGACCTTCTGTGGTGTGCACGTCGATGATCTCGTTGACGACGTCTTCGAGGAACTTCTGGGCACGATCTTGCAGGTCATCCCCTTCGAGGATGTGACGACGGTCGCCGTAGATTGCCTCGCGCTGCCGGTTGAGGACGTCGTCGTATTTGAGCACGTTCTTGCGAATCTCCGCGTTGCGCCCCTCGACCTGCGACTGTGCACTGCGAATGGCGCGGCTCACGACCTTCGATTCAATGGCCAGGTCGTCCGGCACATTGCCGCGACCCATGAGCGACTCCGCGGCCGCAGAATTGAACAGTCGCATGAGGTCATCGGTCAAGGACAGGTAGAACCGGCTTTCGCCGGGGTCACCTTGGCGTCCAGAGCGACCGCGCAGCTGGTTGTCAATACGGCGCGATTCGTGACGCTCCGTTCCCAGCACGTACAGCCCACCGACGGCAACGACTTTGGCTGCTTCAGTTTTCACTTCGGCGGAGACGCGCGCATAGACGTCGTCCCACGCGGCTTCGTATTCTTCCGGCGTGTCCACCGGGCTGAGGCCACGCTGGTTCATCTCGGCGACGGCCAGGAACTCGGCGTTACCACCGAGCATGACGTCGGTTCCGCGGCCAGCCATGTTGGTTGCTACCGTGACGGAGCCTAGGCGGCCCGCCTGGGCGACGATGGCGGCTTCACGTGCGTGGTTCTTAGCGTTCAGCACCTCATGCCGCACACCACGCTTAGCCAGCAGCTTGGACAGGTATTCGCTCTTCTCAACGCTCGTGGTTCCCACGAGAACTGGCTGCCCTAGGGCATGGCGCTTGGCGATGTCCTCGACGACTTGAGCAAACTTGACCTCTTCGTTCTTGTACACAAGGTCGGACTTGTCCATACGCAGCATGGGCTTGTTGGTGGGGATGGACACCACGCCAAGCTTGTACGTGCTCATGAATTCCGCGGCCTCAGTTTCGGCCGTACCGGTCATGCCGGAAATCTTCTTGTACAGGCGGAAGTAGTTCTGCAGGGTCACTGTGGCCAGTGTCTGATTTTCGGCCTTAACCGCGACACCTTCCTTCGCCTCAATCGCCTGGTGGATTCCTTCGTTGTACCGACGGCCCATCAAGATGCGACCGGTGTGCTCATCTACGATTAGCACTTCGCCGTTCATGACGACGTAATCCTTGTCTTTCTTGAACAAGGCGGCAGCCTTGATCGAGTTGTTGAGGAACGAGATCAGTGGCGTATTTGCGGACTCATAAAGGTTGTCAATGCCGAGATAGTCTTCAACTTTTTCGATACCGGGTTCAAGAACGCCGACAGTTCGTTTCTTCTCATCGATCTCGAAGTCCACTCCGGGAGTCAGCCGCTTTGCAAGGCCCGCGAACTCGGTGAACCAGCGGTTGGCCTCACCTGATGACGGTCCGGAGATGATGAGCGGCGTGCGCGCCTCATCGATGAGGATGGAGTCGACCTCGTCCACGATGGCGAAATGGTGGCCACGCTGCACCATGTCACTCGCCTGCCACGCCATGTTGTCGCGCAGGTAATCAAAGCCGAACTCGTTGTTAGTCCCGTAGGTGATGTCGGCTTCGTACTGCTCTCGCCGAACGGCCGGTGTCTGTCCGGAAACGATGCAACCGGTCGTCATGCCGAGGGTACGGAAGATGCGTCCCATGAGCTCAGACTGGTAGCTGGCCAGATAATCATTGACCGTGATGATGTGCACGCCACGGGACGTGATGGCGTTCAGGTACGCGGCCAGCGTCGCCACCAGGGTCTTGCCTTCGCCGGTTTTCATTTCGGCAATGTTGCCGAGGTGAAGTGCTGCTCCACCCATCAGCTGAACGTCGAAATGACGCATGCCAAGGGTGCGGACGGATGCTTCGCGCACGGCCGCGAAGGCCTCGGGCAGCAGGTCGTCCAATGATTCGCCGTTGGAGTAACGCTCACGCAACACTGCGGTTTCGTTCTTCAACTCTTCATCGCTGAGTTCCTTGAAGTCGTCTTCAAGGTGATTTACTGCCGCCGCGTAGCGTTCCAGCCGGCGGAGGGTACGGCCCTCACCGACACGAAGTACGCGTTCTAGAACATTGGCCACCGAATTAACTCCAATTTGATAGTGGTCGTGCCTGATGTCGCCCGGTGCTTCTTACCCGCAGGCCACGCACGGATCGGCGCCGCTTACGCGGTACCGCCTAAACCGTAGCAATTCTAGCTGTTGACGTGCTGGAGAGCTTTGAAAGGGAGGCGCGTTCGCCGGTAGCGCAAGCAGCATGACCAACGCGGCGGTGGCATGCGACGGGCGCCGGGGTGACCCGGCGCCCGTCGGTTGGCAGTCACACTGTGAGCTGCCGTGTTGTCAGCGGAGCATCTTCCGCGCCGCGGTTGCCGCTTCCTGCACTTCGGTCGCCGCATCATCGAGCCCGATCAGACCGTAGTCCCATCCTTTGCGGCGGTAGACCACGCTGGGTCGGTTGGTCTCCGCGTCGATGAATAGGTAGAAATCGTGGCCGACGAGCTCCATGTAGTAGAGCGCATCATCGACGGTCATCGGGGTGGCGGCGAAAACTTTGCGGCGAATGACAACCGGGCTCCACGGTTGCTCCTCGGTTTCTTCGGCGTTCTGAATGGGTATGGAGCCGGTGCGCACCTTCTCCATAATGTCCGGGTCTGCTGGCACGACGTCGATGCCATCGAACCCGGCAGCGGCGGCCTCCCCCAGTGATACCGGCCGATGTTGCCCGCGATGAACTTTTTGGCGGTCTTTGGCTTTACGCACCCGCTGCAGCAGCTTGTCGAAGGCGAGATCGAAGGCGACGTATTTGTCTGCCCCCGCCGATTCCGCCCGCACCAGCGCTCCTGGCCCGACAAGCGTCAACTCGACACGGTCTTCACCGGCCGATCCGTTCTTCTCGTTGTGCCTGCTTACCCGGATTTGGAAGACCTGCGCCTTCTCCGCCAGGGTTGCGACCTTTTCTGACTTTTCGGTCGCGTATTCCCGGAATCGATCGGTGATACCTAGATTGCGTCCGTTGACGGTGATTTCCATGGCGTCCTCCCAGTTCCTATGGCGCGCCGCCTGCGAAACCAGGCGAGTGTGCGCGCCTCTTTCGCCAACCGTAGACCGGCTGCCCGTGTAAGTCACTAGCCGACCTCTCAGAATGACGTGAGAAGGGGGGTGCGCCGTTCGGTGTAGGCCAGCGCCGCGCCACCAATGACCTCCCCGCCGCCGGCCCGTATCGCCCGCGCTGTTTCAGTGAGGGTGGCTCCGGTGGTGAACACGTCATCGACCATGACGAACCTCCGGTCGATAAGTGGATGCTTCGCCTCCAGCAACCCTGCGAGATTGCGCGCCCGCGACTGCCGATTCAAAGTTTTCTGGTGACTGGGTTTGCGGGTGAATGCGAGCACACCGTGCGCCGACGGCAGGCGCGCGCGTGTGAGCACGAGGGCCACCGGATCGTATCCGCGTCGGCGGTATGCCGCGCGACTGGACGGCACAGGTATCAGTTCCACCTGCCCGTGTACGGCGGCGAGTACAGCCGCGCGCAACGGTGCTGCCAGGGCGTGGGCGATGTCAGTTCGACCGCGCTCCTTGAGAGCCAGGATCATGCTGCGCACCTCGCCGTCATAGCCTAGGGCTGTCGAGATGGGGGTACCGTCGGTGAGCGAATGCACCACCACATGTGGCGTGAGTTGCGGCCGGCAACTCTCGCACAAGGCGCGGTCCGCTGCACCACATCCGGCGCAGGTAACCGGCATGATCACCGCCCACGCGTCGAAGAGCGCGGTGCGGATAAGGGCGGAGGAAGGCATCATCTGCCCACAGTGCCGTGCACGCGCTTCGTCGCGCTGCGACGACTCAAAGTGAGCACAAGTGCGGCCAGTGCGCGCTGGGGAGGGAAGGCAGCCCTACCGCTGCCCGGCGATAAACGACACTTTTACTTGTGTGCTCTGCCAGCCATTGCCGCGTCGCGCTCCCACAACGCCATCCGCATCCACAACCCGCAGAGCGTTCTCACCATTGCCGCCGACAATCGAAATAGCATCTTGCGGGCTGCCAAGGGATGTGCGCTGGCCGCCGATGCGGTAACCGAAAACAGAACTCTCGCCACCGGTAGCGGTTAGCGCAGCTACGGTGACCTCATCCAGCCAGGTAGCGTCCACAGCAGTTTCTGCCTCGACGATCGCGTCGAGCCTTGGTTCGCCGAGCGACAACGGAGCGAAGTTTCGCGTGGCGTCCCGCGCAATTGCCGACACCATCATCCGTGGTCCCGCGTCGGTGTCGAGCAGGACTGCGACCCGTGCGCCGTCGCGCGAAACGTCGAGGGACACGATCTGTGCACCCGCAGGGAGGTTGGCTACGACATCCTGGGCTACACCCTGCTGAGTGAACACCCGAATGCTGGCCGGGCTGGATCGTTGCGCCGACCAGACATAACCGTAAGGATCGAGCGACGGCCCGATGAGGCCCGGTCTCGGGTCAACGAGCATGGCTTGGGGGGGTGCGCTGTCCGGTTCCGCAGCTACGACTATGTACACGCCGGCTTTGCCGAGCGTCGCGGCGACCGCACCTCCCGCACCGAGAATCGCGTCCGTGGGGCTCGTGGCCGCCACCTGCTCACTGATCTGACTGATCGGCGCTAACCGCCCGTTGGCGTAATAGCCGAACTGGCCGTCTTTGAAAACAAGCATGCGTCCGTCGACCTGCGGATGCGACTGAGGCGCGTCCGCCCCCAGGTCTGCGATCACGAGAGGCGTACCATCAACCGAAATACTTACGGTTGAAATGCTGGCAAGCCTGCCGAGGCTCGCCTCTAGCTGCACACGCATCAGCTGGCGTTGCTCGCGGTTAGCCTCAAGAGCGTCCGCGGTGAGGTCGACTATGGCGACATCCGAATCTACGGCAACACGTTTGGGGGAGGTCAGCTGCGTCCCGTCCGGAAACGCGGTACCAACGGCTCCCAGAAGCCACGGTGGCGGACCGGCCAATAGCGCCGACACGATGCGGGTCGCCGCCGTGCCCCCGGGGAACCAACGCAGGTCGGGAACCAGCGACTGTCTCGACGGGTCGAGGAAATAAAGGATGTGCTCGCTGAAAATGGTGGCGAAAGTGCCGGAAGACAAGACGATGCCGTTTGGCGCTGAGCTGATGCGCCATTCCCCCTCCTCCTGGACGAAGTGAAAGCGCTGCGTCTGTGGGGCGCTGGGAAACGCGGTGTACGTCCCGTTGGCGTCTACGGCCGCGCTTGTGTTGATGGTGTAGTCCATCGTTGCGTCATCGACCTGGTTGTAGCGAACCGATCCGGTTCGTACCAGTACGCTTTCGCGCGGGTTCCATTGGCCGGCGAAACCCCCGCTCAGAAACTCGCGGGCGACCTCATAGTCGCCGGATCCGTTGAAGGCCGCCACAAAGCCTCGCAGAATGGTTTCCTGGTCTGCACCGCTGACAGGGCCCTCGGGCACAAACTCGACGCCTCCCGGTTCCTGCTCGCTGACAGCGCGACCGGCAATGACCGACCCGGATGTCGGAATGCCGACACAGGCACTGAGGGTGGCGGCGACCAGGCTGGCGAGCGCGATTGCGACCCCCCGTCGCATGCGGTGTCGAATCATCGTTCGCCTTCCTGGGCGGCATCACGCTGGGTTGTCCCGCGCGGGTTCTCCGGCAGGCTGATCGGCGGAGTCGATGTGTCGTCGGGCCGCAGCGGAAGAGGCGAGCTACCCATCGCTTTCCCGCGCTGGCGGGGAAGGGTCAGCCGAAAACAGGTGCCGACACCGCGTTCGGACCAGACCTCAAGAGCACCTTCATGCAAGACCGCATCCTCCAACGCGATTGCCAGGCCGAGGCCCGTGCCACCGATGGTGCGCCGCCTGGACGGGTCTGCACGCCAAAACCGGTCGAAGACGCGTTCCACCTCAGCTGCCGTCATCCCGATGCCGTAGTCGCGCACCGTAAGGGCAATGGCTGTGGCTGTACTGTCGACGGTGACAACTATGGGCTTGCCTTCGCCGTGCTCAATGGCATTGCCGAGCAGGTTGCGCAGGATGCGACGGATGCGACGCGCATCCACTTCCGCTTCGAAATAGCCCCCCGGAGCAACCAGGCGAATATCGGAGCCGTGTCCGTCGGCGATGAGCTTCATTGACTCGCTGGCGTCTTCAACAAGCCTGACAAGGTTGGTTGGTTCCAGCTCCAGCTCGACCGCCCCGGCGTCATAGCGGCTGATCTCGAGCAAGTCGGCGAGAAGAACTTCGAAGCGCTGCACCTGGGTGTGCAGCAGCTCGGCAGTACGGGCGGTCGCCGGTGGAAAATTTTCGCGCTGGTCGTATAGCACGTCCCCGGCGAGCCGAATGGTGGTGAGTGGTGTTCGCAGCTCATGCGACACGTCGGAGACGAAACGCTGCTGCACGCGCGACAGCTCGGCCAGGCGGGTGATCTTTTGTTGCAGGCTATCGGCCATTCCATTGAACGACCGCGCCAGAGTAGCAATCACGTCTTCACCGCGCTCAGGGATTCGCTGCTCAAGCTGGCCCGCTGCCAGCCGTGCGCTGGTTTCAGCCGCCACGCGGATCGGTGCCACCACGAGGCGAACGACAAGGTAGGTGACGGCCCCGATCAGTAGCACCAGGGACGCCAAACCGAGGGCAAGCGTCTGCTGCACAAAGTTCAGGGTCGACTGAGCGTCCGAGAGATCGTAGACCAAGTACAGCTCGTATTGGCCGGCGGTTGGCACCTCAATAAGCGACCCAGCGACCAGACCGGGCGCCGAAGTAGGCAACGTCACCGATTGCAAAAAAACCTGCCCCGGATTCTGCGCCACCTGGTCGCGAAGTTCATCTGTGACGACATCGGGAAAGTCTCGTGTTGTCGTTGTGGGAACCCGCTTCGCGGTTGACTGTCCGGCCGTGCGGAGCAGCGCGAATCCTGTGCCGCCGGGGCTGGCCGTCGAAGACAGGATGTCTTTCTGCACGTCAATGGCCAGCATTTCAAGGTCGGCCTGGTTCGCCTGGTCTGCCGCCAACGCGCTGGAGAAGAGATCTTGTGCCAGTAGTGTCGCCCGCGCGTGTTCAGCCTCCACCTGCTCGCGTCTTGAATCGAAGAGGTTATCTCCGATGACTACGGACATGTACCCGCCGATGACCATGACACCGACGCCGGAGAGCACCACCGTTATCGCTACCGTGCGAAATTGCAGTGAGGTGCGCCATACCCGGCGAACCCGAGCGAAAGCTAACCTCCTCCATGCGCCGAGGCCCGTGCCAGCAAGGCTAGTGACGGGAGCCTGCACGATAGCCGACACCGCGCACGGTCATGACGATGGTGGGGTTGTCTGGGTCCTGCTCAACCTTGGCACGCAGGCGCTGTACGTGCACATTGACGAGACGGGTGTCTGCCTTGTAGTGATAGCCCCACACCTGCTCCAGCAGCATTTCCCGGGTGAACACTTGTTGGGGCTTCATGGCGAGGGCGAGCAGCAGCTCAAACTCAAGTGGCGTGAGGTTGATTTTGGTGTCGCCGCGACGCACCTCATGACCGACGACATCCAGTACCAGATCACCGATGCTCAGTGTGTCGGTGGAGGCTTCGGGTGTCGGACGCAGCCGGGTTCGGATGCGCGCGACCAGTTCCTTGGGGTTGAACGGTTTGACGACATAGTCGTCGGCACCGCTCTCCAGCCCGCGCACAACATCAGTGGTGTCAGATTTCGCGGTCAACATGATGATGGGAACGCCGGATTCTCGGCGGATTTCATCACAAACCTGAATGCCGTCCTTGCCGGGAAGCATGAGGTCGAGAAGAACGAGGTCGGGCTTTGATGTCCGAAACGCTTCAAGCGCCTGGCCGCCGTCAGCACAAAAGGAGGGCTCGAACCCCTCGGTACGCAACACGATGCCTATCATTTCGGCAAGGGCGGTGTCATCGTCGACTACAAGGATGCGCGCGTTCATCGTCCTGTCTTCACATTATTAACACCGGGAAAGAGCAAGGTGGCAAGCTTTCGCACAAGAGTAGCCGAGTGTGGAAACATTAGTGATCTGACTCCGGATGCTGCGGGCGGGACAAGGGGGACCACATGACTGAAGCACAGCAATGGCAACCTCCTGCTGGACAGCCTGCCCCCGGTTCTGGCGACTCGCCCCACTTGGTTGTCGGCGGTTTCGTACCGCCACCCCCGACGCGCGGATGGACTCCCCCGCCGAAACCTGGCCTGGTTCCGCTGCGACCGCTAACGCTGGCCGACCTTCTCGGCGCCTCGTTTCAAGTGCTGCGGCGCAACCCAAGACCCACGTTCGCAATTGCCCTGGCGATGCAGGGCGCTTTCACGGTGATCACCATAGTGATTGTCGGCCTGGCGACTTACTTCTCTCTGTCCCGACTTGATTCGGCGTCGGCCGAAAACGTGGAAGAAATCACGGCAGGCACGATCGGCACCATTATCCTCGCAGCCGTTGTTCCGGCGCTCCTCGCGAGCGTTGCCGCCGCACTGCTGCAGGGCATCATTGTGCTCGAAGTGCAAAGGGCAACGCTTGGTGAGAAGCAGAGCCTCCGCCAGCTCTGGCGACGGGCCCGCGGTCGCTTGGGCGCGCTTGTCGGTTGGACGATGCTGCTAAGCGTTGTCACCGTGCTGGGCATCGGCTTGTTGGTGGGCGCTATCGTGTTGTTCGTCTCGGCGATGGGGACGATGGGCATCGTTTTGGCCGTGCTGACCGGTGTATTCGGT
>JAODMI010000076.1 GCA_025464755.1 Homoserinimonas sp. | reverse complement strand
GGACGCAGCCCTATGAACGCGCGAGCGTTCCGCTCCAGAGCACCGGCATCAACCCCGTTGCTGACGGCAAAATCCACTGGATTCACCTCGGCCATATCGAAGGGATAGTCGCTACCGCAGACAAGGTGATCTGGTGAAGCGTGGGATGCCAGCAGTGTCAACGCAGCCGGATCGTGAGTAAGCGTGTCGAAGTACAGCTTTCTGAAACCCTCCGCCGGGGGCTTCGTCGTGCCTGCACTAGCATCGCGCCGGTTCTGCCATCCGTGGTTCCAGCGCCCGAGCAGGCTCGAAGCGCAGCCGCCGCCATGCACGAAGCAGATTCGGAGGTCAGGGAGCTCGTCTATAACTCCACCCAACACAACGGAGGCGACTGCGGTCGCAGTCTCGACCGGATTGCCCAGCAGGTTAGCCAAATAGTACCGTGGCCATTCCGCACGCGGCAGCTGCATTGGGTGCACAAGTACTGCCAAGTCGAACTCGACCGCGCTCCTCAAAATGTCGCAGAGAACGCCTTCGTCATATAACTGCCCCGGCACCAGTGACGGGAGGGCAATCCCCCTAATGCCTGCTAGCCGCGAGAGTTCGCGCATTTCGGAGCGCGCCGCCTCAATGTCGTCAAGGCGAACCAAACCGAGGCCCAGTAAACGGCCGGCGCTGTCCTGAGCGACTCGTGCCAGCTCCGAGTTGTATGCCCTGATATAACCATCGGCTTGCCCAGAGCCCCCCACAGGAAAAGCGAACGGCGGCGCCGAGAGCACCCGAACCGCGATACCAGCCCGCTCGTTATCGGCGAGGATCGCATCGACGTCGCTCATGGCGTCAGCCGCGATGGACAGCGGAAGGTCGCCGAGGTAGAGTTCCCCGTTCCGGTCGTTCATCGGAGGCAGGGCCGAGCCTGGTGGCAGATCATAAAGCTCGCGGGGAAGCCAATGGGCGTGAACATCGATGACCCCCGCCTTGATGGGTGTCTCCCCCTCGGTGCTTGCAACCGATGACGCGTCTGTGGCCGCGCTCACGCGGCGGCTTCCAGCGCCTCGAAGCGGGCCAAGACCTCAGCTTGAAGGACAGCAACCCGTGGGTCAGAGGCACGCCGTGGCCGCGGTAGGTCGACCTCGATTGTCTCGTGGATGCGACCACCGGGCGCCAGCACGATGATGCGGTCTGAAAGTTGCACAGCCTCCGTAATGTCATGCGTCACAAACAAAACAGTCTTCCGCGATTGCAGCCAGATCTGTTCGAGGTGTTCACGCAACGAACGTGAGGTCATGGCGTCCAGGTGGCTGAACGGTTCGTCCATCAACAGAATGTCGGGCTCCACAGAGAAAGCGCGCGCTATCCCAATGCGCTGCTGCTGTCCGCCGGACAGCTGTGCCGGGAAGCGGTCTCCCAGGTGCCCCAAGCCGACAAGCTCCAGATAGTGGCGGGCGCGAACTTCCCAATCAGAGCGGTCGTCCTGCACGAAGCTCAAGTTCTGCATGACAGTGCGCCACGGAAGGAGGCGCGGATCTTGGAATACGTAGCCCACTTTGGCATCCCGTCCACCTTCTCGGAGCGAGACGCTCCCAGATGTCGCCGACTCGATGCCGGAAACAATGTTCAGAAGGGTCGTTTTGCCACTGCCAGACGGGCCGACTATAGAAACGAAGGTATCCCCGGAGACGGTGAGATCGATGCTGTCGAGCACCCGCGTCTGGCGTCCCTTCGCGTCCGTGTAAGTCTTCTCAAGCTGCTTGATTTCGATATTTGCCATGGTTATCTCAGTTCTTCTGGAAAGGGGTTGGATTCGGATGAGACGCGGGGGTCACACTCGACGCCACCGCGTTGCGCGACGCTCGATCGGGGCGAGCAGAATTTGGTCGACGAGCACAAGGAACGCCATGAAAAGAAGGACCCAGGCTAAGAAGCCGTCCATCTGGTTTGCGTCGTACCAGTACCGCGAGCGCCAGCCGACTCCCGACGTCGAGCCAAACCACTCAGCAAGAAGCAGCCCGTTCCAGGCACTGATCACTGCGAAGCGCACCGCGGCAATCGCTGACCCGGCAACAGCCGGGGCGATAATCTGGCTGAGACCTCTCACTCGAGGAACTTCAAACGCCCGGGCCATCAAAATAAGATCACCGGGGACAGCGCGCACGGCTTTAGCAATGTTGACCACGACAAACGGCAACCCTGACAAAAACACCGTGACAACCGGAGTGAGCCAGCCAAACCCAAACCACATCGTGGTCAGCAGTGCCCAGATCACAGCCGGCGCAGCCAGACCCACCATGGTGAGATCCGACAAGGCCGCCTCTGCGAACTTGGAGAGCCCGATAGCGACGCCCAGTATCGCTCCGACTACCAGCGCCAAAACCAGACCAAGTACGAATCGGTTGATGCTAACGGCGAAGTTGATCCAAATCTCGTTGCCTGCCCACTCGGTTCCGAGCCTTGCCAGCGTCTCGGCCAGAGAAGGCAATCGGCCACCCCACAGCCTGGCGATCTCCCAAACCACCCAGATCGACAGCAACGACAGCAATCCAGCGAGGATTGAGGTGCCCTTGCCGACGAACCGGCCAGGCGCTTTTCCTGTAACGGGAACTGGGTTAGAAATCGCCGGGGAATCTCTCAGTGTGTTCGTCATGCCAAGTCCTTACGCCATGCGAAGATCCGCTTTTCCAACATGTTCAGTCCTTGTTCGATGAGAAGCATTACGATCACGAAAAACATGGTCCAAGCGAGCATGTCGCCCACATGAAACTCTTGGTACGCCCGCTTGATCATGAAACCGACGCCTTCTCCTGCACCGAAAACTTCCGTAAGCGCCTCAACCTTCCACGCCATGGCGAATCCGTAACGAACGCCGGAGAACACGAATGCTGCCAGGGCCGGTGCATAAACATGTCGCACGATGGTCCCGAATGGCCGCTTGTATGCCCGACACATGCGCAGCAGGCCGCCATCCACCGACCGCACCCCCTCAGCAACGTTCAACGCGATAAAGGGCAGGGCCACCATGGCAGAAACCGTGATTGGCCCGCCAGCACCGATGCCGAAGACAACCAAGCCAAATACGGCATAGGTCAGACCGGGAATGTTGCCGAAGGTGAAGAGGGGAATTGCAAAGTATGCCGCCATAAATTGGCTCTTGCCAATGGCAAACCCGATAGGGATACCGAACAGGAGCGCCAGCCCGAAGCCAGCCAAAATCTTCTGGATGCTGGAGAAGAAGTGGACGAACACTTCTCCAGAAACCACAAGTTCTATCATTCGCCCGAAGACGGTGAAAGGTGAGGGCAGGATGTTATCGGAAATCAACCAGGCAGCTGCTGCCCACAACACGACAGCGAGAATGAGTGCCACAAAAGAGATGGCACGGCGTTGTAATCCATTTCGAGGAGCTGATGTCGACACTGTCGACATCACCGGTCGCGTACCGGCAACGACCGGCGCTTTAGAAACCATCTGCCGGAAGGAATCTAGGATTGAGAACGTCCTCGCTGACCGCACCTGTCTCGCGCATCAAATCGAACACCTTACTTTCATTGTCAACCCAGGTTTGACCGAAACGAATTTCGTCAACAACCCAGTCATGATCGTGGACATACTTGGTCACAAATTCGACGTCATCAGGATCTTCGACCGCGAAATGCTGCGGGTACCGAGCGATGATCTCGTCCATGTTCTCTTGCCACTCTTGAAGGCCGCGCTCCCATAGGTCGAGGAAGAACTTAACCTCCTTCGGGTGGCTAGCTACCCAGTCTCGACGCGCAACGAACACGTTCCCCATCGGGCCATCATGCCCGGGAGCGTTGAGGTCGCTGAACACTTCAGCGGAAGATTTGCCCTCGTAAAGGGCTCGAACCGAGCCATCCTTGAGCTCACGAGCTGACAAATCTGGGTAGCAGATGCAGGCGTCAATTTCGCCTCGAGCGAGCAAGCTTGAAAGGTTTTGAATATCCGCCATAACTACGTCGAAGTCTCCACCACCACTTCGCAGGTCGAGGTCATGCATCTGTTTGACCAAGGCGCTCCACACCAAAGTTCCGGAGACTGACGTAAATACGCCAAATTTTTTGCCTTGGAGGTCCGCTAATGACTCTGCCGTGGAGTCATCCCTGACGAGGATTCGGCTTCTTTCGCTGTTATATCGGCCGATAATCATCGCTTCTTGATTTGTCTCTTTTTCCAGCCCAGGGACTTCGAAAGACGCCGATGAAATGATGTCGGCATGGCCGCCGGCGAAGAGGCCGAACTCGTCCCACGTAGCCGACGTCTCGATCTTGATGCCAGACTCGGCCTCGAGTTCGGCAATGATGCCCTCGTCGTGCATGTAGTCCCAGATCGGATCGGGCGCGAATGTAAAACGAACTACACCGTCCCTGGCTTCCCGCGACGAAGGAGGCCCTCCAAGCCCGGGTGAGCAGCCCGCAACGGCAAGGACGATGAGTCCCCCCGCAACCAGCTTGGTCCTTCTGTACAACGTCATGGCGCCTCCTTGCGCATTCACCAACGGTGATGTTTACAACAGCGGCCGCGGCACATCTCCGTGCCGGCAGGCTCAGCTACAGACAGCTTCTTGCAAGGACCGACCGAGAGCAATGTATCTTCAGACATAGATTGTGTCGATTTATGTGTCCGCGACCACGCTGAGGATTTCCATTGCCATCGAATCTGTCCCACCCAGAGCTGTCTCGCTGGCTTGCCGGTGTGGCATCAATCGCTGAAGCAGTCAACGCCCCCGGTCCAGTGGAAGCGTTGCTTGATCGCGTGGCCCAAACTGCGTGCCACTTGATGAACTATGACTTCTGTGGTGTCTTCTTGCCAAACAGCGAAGGTGATGCACTGGTCATCAAAGGAGCAAGCGGGTTGTCGCGGTCTTACATAGACCGAGTGAACGCGGACCACCCGGTTCGACTGATATCCAATGAACCCGGAGAGGCGCCTTCTAGCCGTGCGTTCCTCTCCGGTCACGCAATTGCCATAGCTGACATAACCACCGAGCCGCTATTTCGCCCGTGGGGCGGTGTTGCAAAGGAGCAAGGCTACCGGTCGATGGTGTCTGTACCGCTGAAGACAGCGGATGCAATCGTAGGAACGATTAACTGCTATCGCGCAGACGTCCACCATTTCGACGGCAGGGAACTGGAATTGCTGGCGACCCTGGCTAACCAGGCGGCAATAGCTATCGGAACGGCCCGTCTTCGTGAACTTGAAACGAGACGCATCGGCGAGCTCCAGGGCCTCAACAGCTCCTTGGAAGCACAGCACACGGTCTTGCAAAAAGCCGAAGCTATCCATAAGGGCATGACCTCGGTGGCCTTGCGAGCTGAAGGAGTTCAGGGCGTCGCAAGAGCACTGAGCGCGCTAATAAACCTGCCGTTGATCATTGACGATCCCCAGGGCAACATAATCGCCGCTTCAGAGGGTGTTGATGTGGATGACTTGCCCACGGCGCTCACTCTGGAACGCAACCCCTCCCTGGTCACTCCGGGCGATTCCGCGCTCCTCGAACTACGGGGCCCTGGCAGCGCGCGAAGCCTACCCGTAGTAGTTGCCAGCGTTCGCCTAGCCGGACTGGTTGTCGCCCGTATTTGGATCCCCACCCGACTTTCAGATCTCGGCCCACTGGACGCTAGGGCAATCGAACACGCGACTGTTGTCACAGCCCTTGAGCTTCTCCGTGAAGGAACCGCGACTGAGGTTGAGTGGCGGCTCAGAGGCTCCCTTATGGCAGATCTTCTTTCTAGCGATGATGCCATTTCTGAGCCAACACGCACTCGGGCAAAAAGGCTGGGGCACGATCTATCGGCTCCACATGTGATCATGGTCGGATCAGCAGGAAGGGAAGCGGGCGCATCCAGCGACGCTCCTTCCCCCCTGGAGAACGCGCTGAAGACGGTCACTCGATTCGCAGCCAATCTAGACCCGTTGCCACTTGTAGCAATCCGTCATGGGTACCTGGTGGTTCTATGGCCCAGTTCAACTACGGCGAACCGACGCAATGCCGGTCTGACAAAGGATGTGAAATCAGCCGCGGCGCACATACGCGAGCTCATCGCCGAAACCACCGCAGCGAAAAACGGGACTGTTGCCGTGTCGCACCCTTGCGACAGCCCAACGCATTATGCGTCAGCCTTCCGCGTTGCCCGGGGAGCAGTTGAGCTTGCGCGCCGAGGCGACAACCCCAATAGAACGGTGAATCTCGACGAACTCGGAATCGACAGCCTATTGCTCCAGATTGACGACCCGCAGCAGTTACTCAAATTTGCGGACAGAGTACTGGCACCGCTCCACGAATATGACCGCCTGCGTAAAACCGAGTTGGTCATGACGCTAAGAACGTACCTGGAAAATGACTTGCAACTAGCTTCGACTGCGCACGCTTTACACGTGCACACCAACACCGTTGGTCAGCGCGTTCGCAGAATACAAGGCCTGCTCGATATACGCCTCACCCATCCAACAGATCTCTTAAATGTGACCGCAGCACTGGCCGTGGCCAAGATCGCCGGCTATCAACTCAATGAGTGAGCTAGACAATGTTCGGCAGTAACACCCGTCGGGCCCTTAGTGGGCCGTCCATCCGCCATCAACCGACAAGGACGCCCCCGTCGTCATACTCGACATGGGGCTCGCCAAGTAAGCCACGGCGGCGGCCACTTCATCCAACCCCCCAAAGCGGCCAAGCGGTATCTCACCGAGGGCCCAACTCCGAAAAGTTGGATCCGCCAGCGCACTCGCCGTCATCTCTGTTTCAACGAAAGTTGGCGAGACGCTGTTGACGCGAATTCGGTCGGGCCCCAGTTCCAGAGCAAGTGCTTTGGTCATTCCTTCGACCGCCCATTTGGAGGCGCAATAAACGATTCGCCTCGGGCCCCCGACGTGTCCCATCTGCGAGGTCATATTGACGATTGATCCACCACGGCCAGCTGCACGCATGCGACGCACTGCTGATTGCGTCACAAAAAGCGTGGCCTGCACATTCAGATCCATGACGGTTCGGTAACTTTCAGACGTGATCTCATCCAGGTTTTGAGCGATATTCGCGCCAGCGCAATTGACCAATACGTCAACCGTCGACCCAGCAAAGACCGCCGAAACCTGTTCCATGTCTGTGACGTCGCACACGGTGACAACTGCTGATCCACCCAGTGCTGCGATCGCTTCTGCGGTGTCATTAAGTTGCCGCTCGGTACGACTCATCAGATGAACGGTGGCGCCAAGACGGGCCACCGCGATGGCGCTGGCCCGGCCAAGACCACTTCCGCCACCGGTCACCCAAGCATGCGTGCCATCAAGGGACCGGCCCTCAACAAGCGCGTCAACAGCATCAGCTCGATGCCGTTCTGTCACTTGATCGCCTGCGGGTTCAGCGGTGAACCAACGGCTTTGGGGATAACGAGCGGGGGGCCGACGAACATAAATTCGTAGACGCCGTCCTCTGCACAATCATTGGCCAGGTCATCGAGTTGCCAAATCTCGCCGACGAGAAGCCCCATGCTGACAATCAAAATGAGGTGCAGCGGTTGAAAAGTGCCTTCAAGCTCGTTGGGTCGAACTTCAGCACCCCAGGTGTCGGTCGCGATGGCCGCAACCTGTCGTTCGTGCAACCAGGGCGCAACGCGCAATGAAAGACCTGGCGCATCACCGGCAGAGTAACCGCCCCAACCCGGCAAGTCGCGTCGCGCCTGCATGTCGCCGGTACGGATGAGCAATACATCCCCCGGCCCTACAGTCACGCCCTGCAGCTCGCAGGCGCGGTCGAGGTCTTCCGGCTGGATTGATTCACCAGGCAAGAGGTGCGTCTTGCCCAAGGCTCGCGGCATGTCGAGGAGCACTCCCCGCGAAACGACTGTGGGCATGTTCTCTACGCCGCCACGCTTGGCACCAGAGGATGTCACCTCGCCAGCACTGAATCCGTTATACATCTTTCCGTCACGAAAGATGTGGCCGAGGGCGTCCCACTGCGTTCCACCCTGAAGAAACAGAAAAAGGCTGTCGTCGGCGAAACCCCAACCCAAGGGATCGGCACTGTACGTCTGTTGTCCTGCCAAGTGGTCTAGACCGGTGGCGGCCATCTGATGCACGGCGTTCACGCGCCCGAACGCGCCCGTCTGCGGACCATTCGCATCAAGGGGTAACTGGAGGGAAACAACCTTGCCCGACTTGACGAGACTCGCGGCATGGCGAATCGTCGCCGGCGTGATGTAGTTCAATGTTCCACGCTGGTCTTCTTCGCCCCATCTCCCCCAGTTTGAGCACTCGCGGTAGTACTTGTCGAACAAGTCGAAAGTGATGTCTGGGTGTATTGCCATAGGGTTTATTCCTATCTCTGCAAGCGTCGTTCCGCGTACGAATCGGCTTCTTCGCGTGACTCGGTAGGTTCAGCGTAGGAGAAGGAAATCACCATGTGTTGCTCTATATGCAGGGCCCGGAGCGCGCAGATTTGTCGCTTTAGAGAAGGTGCTTTTCGCCGCGCAACGGCTCATCAACGAGGTCGACCCGTCATTCAACAGCTTCGAACTTCGCGCCAAGCTCGCTAGCTGCGCTCTGACGGCTGTTACGACGCGTACGCCCCGGTCAGCCTCACTGCGCCACCGTCAACACCCTTAGCTCCCTGCTCAAAGCCGCTGAAGTCACGCTCACCCATAGACACCTCACCGGCGACCCAAGCGACGATGCCTCGACCCGAAAGGAAGGAGATAACGTCCCGGGCAGTAGAAGCCTTCACCACAGCAAACATGCCGATGCCGAGGTTCCACGTGCCCTCCGTCTGCTCAAGCGAAAGCTCGCCAAGGCCCGCCAGCACACGGAACACCGGTTGCGGCGACCAGGACGACCGCTCCACTTCAGCCCACGAACCGACGGGCAGAACGCGCGCCAGGTTCGCCGCGATTCCCCCGCCCGTAACATGGCTGAGCGCATGCACCGCGCCGGGATGGGCGGCCAGAAGGTCAAGGAGCGGAGTGGTGTATAGCCTCGTCGGCTCAAGCAAAGTCTCACCGATAAGGCCGTCGAACTCGTCAAGCCGTTCGCCGTACCCCAGTCCACGCCCCGCGAGAATGTGTCGCACCAGGGAATATCCGTTGCTGTGCAGGCCCGATGACGCCAATGCGACAACGACGTCACCATCCTCAACGCGGTCCGGGCCAAGCACCGCGTCAGCTTCGACGGCACCAACAGCCGCGCCGGCGACGTCATAATCATCTGGCCCCAATAGGCCAGGATGTTCAGCCGTCTCCCCACCGACCAAGGCTGTGCCGGTCGCGGAACAGGCGCGAGCGATGCCAGCGACGATGTCGGCAATACGGGTGGGCACGACTCGGCCGCAAGCGATGTAGTCGGTCATGAACAGGGGCTTCGCGCCGACAACCACGATGTCGTCCACAACCATGCCGACGAGGTCCTGCCCGATGGTGTCATGCTTGTCGATCGCCTGGGCGATCGCCACCTTGGTTCCAACGCCGTCCGTCGACGTAGCCAGCAATGGGCGCCGGAACGAGGTGAGGAACGATACATCGAATAGGCCGGCGAAACCGCCAACACCTCCGATGACGGAGCTGCCATGAGTTGCAGACACCGCAGATTTCATCAGTTCGACGGCGAGATCACCGGCAGCGGTGTCCACTCCGGCTTCGGCATAGCTGTTGGCCATTGGTGATCCTTTTCCCGAGCCGTTCGCAGGCCGTTCTGTGGCATGAAAGACTGTTACCACCATCAACTCTACGGTCTGGAGTCTGCACCGAATGTGCGGCATTGTCGGCATCGTTTCTTCGGAACCTGCCAACCAACTTGTATACGACAGCCTTCTTCTGCTGCAGCACCGCGGTCAGGATTCCACGGGCATCGCTACGGCAGAGGGTTCAACCTTCCATATCAACAAGGCAAAAGGGCAAGTTCGTGAAGCGTTCCGCACGCGGGACATGCGCGCACTGCCGGGCACCATGGGCCTTGGCCACGTGCGCTACGCCACAAAAGGCACCGCAACCAACGAGCAGGAGTCACAGCCGTTCTACGTGAACGCGCCTTACGGCATCGTGCTCGTGCACAACGGAAACCTGACAAATACGCGAGAGCTAACGCAAGAGCTGTTCCATGTGGACCGCCGGCACCTCAACACGACCTCAGACACCGAACTACTGCTGAACGTACTCGCTCACGAGCTACAGGAGCAGGTTTCCGGCATCGCCATCGACCCCGACCAGATTTTTGCCGCCGTGGGGCGCGTTCACCAGCGGGTCGAAGGCTCGTACGCCGCTATTGCCCTCGTGGCCGGCCACGGCCTGCTCGCCTTCCGCGACCCCTTCGGGATCCGTCCGCTGGTGCTCGGCAATCGACCCAACGGCACCGGGGGAACCGAGTGGGTGGTCGCATCCGAGTCTCTCGTGATTGAAAGTGGCGGCTACAACTTCGTTCGCGACGTCGCGCCAGGGGAGGCGATCTTCATCGCCATGGATGGCGCAATGACATCACGTCAGTGTGCGCCTTCGCCGCGGCTCGTTCCCTGCTCGTTCGAATACGTCTATTTGGCTAGACCCGACTCGATCATGAACGGCATTTCGGTGTATGAAGCGCGGCTTCGCCTCGGCAACCGGCTGGCAGACACCATCGCTCAACACGCGCCGCTCGGCGACATCGACGTCGTAATGCCAATTCCGGACTCCTCACGCCCGGCCGCCATGCAGGTAGCCCAAAAGCTGGGAATCGAATACCGCGAAGGCTTCTACAAAAACCGTTACGTCGGCCGCACCTTCATCATGCCCGGCCAGGCGGAGCGTAAGCGTTCGGTCAAGCAGAAGCTCAACGCCATGGGCAGCGAATTCCGCGGCAAGAACATCCTCATCGTCGACGACTCCATCGTTCGCGGCACGACGTCGAAGGAGATCGTGGAGATGGCTCGGCAGGCAGGGGCCAATAAGGTCACCTTCACCTCGGCGGCCCCCCCTGTGCGCTACCCGCACGTCTACGGCATCAACATGCCGTCACGCCTGGAGCTCGTGGCTCACGGCCGCAAGATTCCTGAGATCAATGCGGAGCTCGGAGCCGACCACCTGATTTATCAAGAAGTGGCAGATATGCAAGCAGCAATTCTTGAGGGGTCAGATGTTACGGCCCTCGAGATGAGCTGCTTCACAGGCGAATACGTGACCGGGACGGTCACCCCCGAGTACCTCAGCTGGGTGGAGCGTAACCAGCTCAGCTAGCGGCTTTCAGGATCCTGCCTCTTGTGGGAGCTATTGCTGTCGTTCGCCTGCGTGTCGTTCACATCTGAGGAGGCTTGACGAGCCTCCGTGGACGGTTCATGCGCGGGCGCTTCCAGCGCGGCGCTGGCCACACCCTCAGGTGCCACAGTGTCAGCGGCGACAGCGTCGGCGGCACCCGGAACTCCCTGCACCGTTTCGAGTTCCACCATCACATCGACGGCTTTCCCGCGTGAGTAACGGTCAAGGATGAGCGCCACGATCGCACCGAAGACGATACCCAGCGGGATGCCATAAAGGGCGAAGTATCCAAAGAGCGCGCCGAAGCCCACGTTGCGGTCGACCGGGAACAACCCGGTAAGAATGAACGTTACGACCGCACCCAGTCCACCGCCGACAATCAAAAAGATGGGCAGCTTTGGGGCGCGCCGCATGGTGGCGCGGCTTTCGTCACGGTTCTCGCTCATGACTCTATTGTCGCCGATGCCTGTGCCGGACGCTCCCAGATCACTGGCAACTGATCGGTCAGGTTCGCACGCTGCCCTGAAGCTGACACGCTCCCTGTTGCCACGGCGTCAGCCCACACGGTGGAACCAGTTGCCAGCGAAACCCAGGTCGCGGCATCCGTTTCGACAACGTTCGGCGGGGTCCCCCGGGTGTGCGTGGGCCCTTCAATGCACTGCACGGCACCGAATGGCGGTACGCGCACCTCTACGCTGTTACCCGGCGCGGCATCCGCCAACCGCTGCAGGAGGTAGCGAACCGCCGTGGCAGTAACATCGCGGTCGACGGAGCCCGCCAGCGCTTGACGCACCGCCGCTTCACCAACCTGGGCAACAATCCTTGCTTTCGCCATGCAACAACGCTAATCGCTGTTTACAAAACGCAGGAGTTCTGGCCAAAATCAGTCACTATCGCACGCCCATGGCGTTTTCACAGAGTGTCTCCTGCGTTTTCGTTCATGCGCGACCGGTAGCCTGTCAGCGTGAGAATTCTCGTCCTAGGATCCGGTGCTCGCGAGCACGCCATCATCACTGCCCTTCTGGCAGAGAACGCCGGGCATGAAATTACGGCAGCGCCGGGCAACGCCGGGATCGCAGCCGATGTGGCCGTCATTCAGTTGGACCCAACCAACTCGCAAGTTGTCAGCTCGTTTGCGCTGGACAATGACATCGAACTGGTCGTCATCGGACCGGAGGCGCCGCTTGTGGAAGGGGTTGCTGACGCGCTTCGCCATCGCGGCATCGCCGTCTTCGGACCGGGCAAGGCCGCAGCGCAGTTAGAGGGAAGCAAGACTTTCGCCAAGCGAATCATGGATGAGGCGGGCGTTCCCACCGGGCGTGCCACGCGCGCCGGCACGCTCGAGGATGCCATCGAGGCAATCGACTCCTATGGCGCTCCGTACGTCGTGAAAGCGGATGGTCTCGCCGCCGGCAAAGGGGTGCTTGTGACAGTCGACCGCGACGCAGCGGTAGCTCACGCGGAGTTCTACCTGCACCAGGGCAGCATCCTCATCGAAGAGTTCCTCGACGGCCAGGAGGTGTCACTTTTTCTGCTGTCCGATGGACACAGCGTACTTCCGCTTTCGCCTGCGCAAGATTACAAGCGGTTGAGCGACAATGACGAAGGCCCAAACACCGGTGGCATGGGTGCGTATTCACCGCTGCCGTGGCTTCCGGACGGCTTCATCGACGAAGTGATCGAGAGCGTCGCTCTGCCGACAGTGCGAAAGCTTGCTGACGAGCAGACTCCCTTCATCGGCTTGCTCTACTGCGGTCTGATTCTGACGGACGCTGGCGTTCGGGTGATAGAATTCAACGCCCGTTTTGGCGACCCTGAAACACAGGTGGTACTACCGCGACTGGTGACCCCGCTTAGCGGTCTGCTGTTCGCCGCTGCCACCGGAGGGCTCGCCGCCCTCCCTCGTCCGGAGTTTTCCGACGACGTCGCCGTCACCGTCGTCCTGGCCAGTGAGGGCTACCCCGAAACGCCGATCACGGGTCGGCGCATCTCTGGAGTCGATACGGCGCTGGCTATTCACGGCGTGACCTTAGCCCACGCCGCAACCGCCCTCTCTGACGGCGAGTTCGTGTCAACCGGTGGTCGCGTCCTCAGCGTCGTCGCCACCGGAGCAAACTTCACGGAGGCTCGCTCGCGCGCCTACCTCGCACTATAGGCGATCGAATTGGAAGGCGGACAGTTTCGGACCGACATCGCCCTGCGTGTTTCGGATGAAGCAGCGGCAGCAGTCGATGACGGCAGCGTCCCGGCCCCCCTGCCGCACGTGCCGCGGGGAAGTGCCGGCGAGATGCCGAACGAGACGACTAACCTGTGACCGACCCAGTCACCACGGTCGATGGCTGGAAGCTGACCTATTCCGGCAAAGTACGCGACCTGTACACCTCACCGTCGGTGCCTGGTCGAGCGTTGGTCGTCGCCAGCGATCGGGTGAGCGCCTTCGACCATGTACTCGAGCCTGGCATTCCGGGCAAAGGCGAGCTACTCACCAAACTCAGCATGTGGTGGTTCGACCAGCTGGTGGATGTGCCCAATCACCTGGCTGCCGATGGGCCACACGATCCGTTGATTCCCCCTGCAGTCGCCGGGCGGGCGATGCTTGTGAACCGGTTGGAAATGTTCCCCATCGAGTGCGTCGTGCGGGGCTACCTAGTCGGTTCCGGCTGGGCGGAGTACCAGTCGACACAAAGCGTATGCGGCGTGGCCCTACCTGCCGGCCTTTCCGCCGGAGATCGCCTCCCCGAACCGATTTACACCCCGGCCTGGAAGGCTCCCCTCGGTCAGCATGACGAGAACATCACCTTCGAGCGGACAGTTGAGTTAGTGGGTGCCAAGGCGGCCACCTCCCTTCGCGACCTTTCTCTTCACATTTTCGCGAGAGCATCCGTCATTGCCGAGACGCGGGGCATCATCCTGGCCGACACCAAGTTCGAGTTCGGTGCGGACGCGGAGGGCACCATCACCTTGGCCGATGAAGTACTGACATCGGACAGCAGCCGCTACTGGGATGCTGATCTCTACGCGGACGGCAACCGCACCGCTAGTTTCGACAAGCAAATCGTGCGCGACTGGCTGTCGGCCAACTGGAACAGTGAAGGAACGCCACCCGCGCTACCCCCGCAAGTTGTCGCGCGCACCTCGGAGCGCTATCGCGAGCTGATCCAACGGTTGACCGGACAGTAGAAGTTAGTCACTCAGGGCCTTGGTATAGCCACCTCAGCCTTAGCGCCCACGAACGCACAAGAGCGCTTGTTGTTAGTGAGCGCACACTGCTACAGCGTCGCTGAGACTCGCCTCCGACCGCACGTATTTTCGGGCAGGGAATAGCGGGGCGTCGCACCGGTTCTCCTCTGTAAGATTACTTGAACCTTCAAGGACGTGAGCCCATGAGTACAGCGCAACAGGACATTCTCGCCGCAAATACCTCGATGGGTGCCGTGACCCTCAAGGTCGGCAACCTCGACCCGATGATCGCCTACTACCAAGACGGTGTCGGCTTGACCCTCCTCGCCCAGGAGGGTGACTCGGCGATTCTCGGGCGCCCCGGCAAGCCATCCCTCATCCTGCAAGTTGCGCCCGAACTCCAGCACGCCTCCGTGAACGCAGCCGGGTTGTTCCATACCGCCTTCCTCTTCGAAACCAAGGCTGACCTGGCGTCATCCGTACTCTCAGTCGCACGCAAATTTCCGAACACCTTCACCGGCAGCTCAGACCACTATGTGAGCAACGCCTTCTACTTCGACGATCCTGAGGGAAACGGGGTCGAGCTGTATTGGGACACCAGCCGGACGGAGTGGGAATGGAACAACGGCGAGGTGAAGATGGGCACCATCTACCTCGACCCCAATCTCTTTTTGCAGGAAAACCTCACCGAAGCCGGCTCGGTTGCAGCCCTACAAGGGAATACAAGAGTCGGCCATGTGCACCTCAAGGTGGGCGATATCCAGACGGCGAAGCAGTTCTACGTGGACACCGTCGGCTTCGAGGTGACGATCGAGTACGGAACGCAGGCACTTTTCGTATCGGCAGGCGGTTACCACCACCACCTCGGCATGAACACCTGGCAGAGCGCTGGCGCCGGAACGCGCACACCCGCGTTGGGTCTGGGCGAAGTCTCGATCAAGGTACCGACACCGGATGACCTCGGGGCGCTGGCCGAGCGCCTGAGGTCACGCAGCGTGCCCCTGACCGACGACGGTCGCGAACTCACGTTCTTCGATCCCTGGGCGAACAGTGTGCGAGTAATCGCGGAGTAGCTCTCGCGCAACGCGCACGCGGCGACCGAACAGAGCGCACGGAGTTACGTTCGCGGCGGTACTGCCGGCATCGAGGCGGCATCCGGCTCATTCCAGGCCTTGATGATCGCCCATCCAACGGCCGCGAAGGGAACAGCCAGGAACGTTCCCACGATCCCGCCAAGGATGGTTCCGATGGTAAGCGCGAGCAGGATGACCAACTCGTGCAGGCGCAACGACTTGCCCAGTACCACAGGCGCAAGGAGGTTTCCCTCGAGCTGGTTGACCCCGATCACGACCGCCCCAACGATCAACGCCGTCGTCAGGTCGTTGGTGACAAGCGCAACGAGCGCCGCCACGATGCCGGCGACCGTGGCACCAACGATGGGGATGAAGGCACCAACGAACACGATGATGGCCAGCGGCAGAGCGAGCGGCACCTGCAAAATCCATAGCGCACCACCGATAACGACCGCATCGACCGCGGCGACAATCGCCGTGCCGGTAACGTAACCGCCGAGTACATCGACGGCACGGTGCCCCACACGGCGAGCCCGGATCTGGTTAGCCGGGCGCAGCGGCCGAATCAGGAACGACCAAATTTGTGGGCCATCCTTCATGAAGTAGAAAAGAATCACGACGGTCAGCACCAGTCCGGTCACGAGCGAAACCACGTTGCCGACGCCGGCGAGAGCACCACTGCCGAACTCTGCGCTGGTCACAAAATCAACCACCGTGCTGCGCAAATCTTCGAGCTGTTGCGCGTCGATGGGAAGCACGCCCGACGCGAGAAAGTCACTCACCGTATCGATACCCCTGGTAACCGCGTCGACTAGTGTGTCCCATTCACTTCGCACACCATTCACAACCAGCGTCACGATACCGCCGAAGACCGCGAGCCCGGAAAGCATCGCGATCAGAGTAGCCAGGGCACTCGGGATCCGGTGACGCTCCATCCATCGCACGAACGGCCGCACCGCCGAAGCGATGATCAACGCCAGCAGCACTGGGATGAGAACGAGCGTCAGCTGGAGGGAGCCATACACGACGGCAATTGTGACGAGCAACACAAGGAAGATCTGAGCGCAACGAATGGCGAGGCGCCCAAGAGAGTCGGTCCACAGCGGACCGGGGGCGCCAGTCGCCTGCGCCCGCTCACCGACCGTGTGGTCGATGGGAGTTGCCAGTTGCTTTCTGCCCCAGAATGCCATTTGCCCAAGGTACTCGACCAGCAAGGCATACGGCGAAAAAACGGCCGGCTCCCCAGAGAACCGGCCGTTTGTGGTCTCGACAAGCTTGACCGGCGGTTGTTACTCCGCCGAACCCACGCCCACGTATTCAGCCGACTCGTTGGCGGTTTCGCCTGGGGTCGACAGGTTGTGGCGAAGCTTCGCACCGAGGTCGGCGTCAACGTTGGTCCAGTACTGGATCGCACGTTCACGAATCTCGTGGCTCTTCACGCCCCCGACGGCTCCGGTGATGGTTTCAAGGAACCGCTCCTTGGCGGCAGCGTCGTAGACCTCCCGGTAGAGCGTTCCAGCCTGGCCGAAGTCGCTGTCCTCGGAGTGCAGGGTAGCGGCCGCCCGAACCAGCGAACCGTCACTCTCCCAGCTGCCTGCACCCGCGGCGGCAGCATCCGCCACCGGACCGCCCAAGGAGTTGGGTGCGTACACCGGAACCTCAGGGCCGTTGAAGGCGTGGCGCTGAGCGCCGTCTTGCGAGTAGTTGTGAACGGATGCCGCGTGCGGCGCGTTGACCGGAATCTGGTTGTAGTTCGTTCCCACCCGGTAGCGCTGAGCATCCGGGTACGAGAACACGCGCGCCATCAGCATCTTGTCGGGGCTGATGTCGATGCCTGGAACCGTGTTGGCCGGCGAGAATGCGGCCTGCTCGATCTCGGCGAAGAAGTTTCGCGGGTTACGGTTCAGCGTGTAAGTGCCCACCTTGTGCAGCGGGTAGTCCTTGTGCGACCAGGTCTTCGTTATGTCGAAGGGGTTGAACCGGTAGGTTTTGGCCTCTTCGTACGGCATTATCTGCACGTTTACATCCCACGAAGGGAAGTCACCGCGCTCGATGGCTTCGTACAAGTCCCGACGGTAGTAGTCCGCGTCGGCACCAGCCAGGAGTTCGGCCTCCTCGCCAATGATTTCGTGGTTTCCCTGGTTTGAGGTGAAGTGGTATTGCACCCAGAAGCGCTCGCCTGCGGCATTGATCCACTGGTAGGTGTGCGAGCCGAAACCCGGCATTTCGCGCCAGGAACGCGGGAGACCCCGGTCGCCCATGAGGTAGGTGACTTGGTGGGCGGACTCTGGCGAGTTGGTCCAGAAGTCCCACTGCATGTCGGCGTCTCGGAGACCCGAGCCCGGCAGGCGTTTCTGCGAGTGGATGAAGTCGGGGAACTTGATGCCGTCGCTGATGAAAAACACCGGAGTGTTGTTTCCGACGATGTCGTAGTTACCTTCAGTTGTGTAGAACTTGATGGAGTAACCACGGACATCGCGCCAGGTATCAGGGCTGCCCTGCTCGCCGGCCACCGAGGAGAAGCGGATGAGTATCTCCGACGTGGTCCCAGGCTGGAAGACCGCTGCTTTCGTGTATGCGGAGACGTCTTCCGTCACGACAAATTCCCCGAACGCTCCGCCACCTTTGGCGTGCACGACACGCTCTGGGATGCGCTCCCGGTTGAATTGCGCAAGTTTCTCGACCAGGTACCGGTCGTGCAGCGCGGTTACACCGTTGGCGCCAGCGGTGAGCGAGAACTCGTCGCTCGCCACCGGGGTGCCGGTCTGGGTGGTGGTGGGTACTGTCACTGTTTCTCCTTGTGTCGTTAGCGCTGGTTGTTCGATGTTTGGCAGGTGGGGCAGAGCCCCCAAAAGGTGACCTCTGCTGTGTGCACGGCGAAGCCAGCGGTGTCCGCTGGCGTTAAGCAGGGTGCCTCCCCGGTGACGCAGTCAACGTCCTGCACGGTGCCGCAGTCGGTGCAGATGAGGTGATGATGGTTGTCGCCGATGCGCCGTTCATAGCGAGCCGAGGATCCGGCCGGCTCGATCTTGCGTAGCAGCCCCGCAGCTGTGAGCGCCGCGAGCACACCGTAGACGGCTTGCAGCGAAGTACCGGGAAGATGGCGCTTCACCTGACTGAACACCGTATCGGCGTCCGCATGTGGTTGCATTTCGAGTGCGGCGAGAACGGCAAGCCGCGGCTCGGTCACCTTGAGTCCGGCCCCACGGATGCTGCTACTCAGCGGCTCTGCGGAAGGCGAAATCATGCATCCACCCTACTGGTTGTTTTGAATCGCTAAAAACAACGCGGCCCACGGGTCGAGCTGGTTCGGCCCGATCTCCCAGCGAAGCCGGGTAAACTGGGGTCATGCCCACAATTGTCGTCGAGGTTATGCCTAAAGCCGTCCTTCTTGACCCACAAGGCAAGGCCGTGGCTGGCGCCCTGGCCCGGCTCGGCAAGAGCAAGTTCACCGATGTGCGTGTCGGCAAGCGTTTTGAGATCACGGTTGACGAGGTGACGGATGAGGTCATCGCCGACGTACGTGAACTGGCCGAAACCATGCTGTCAAACTCGGTGATCGAAGATGTTGTGAGCATCACCGCCCCAGAGTCCCTCGCCGCAGGGGAGACGCACTAGTGCGTATCGGTGTCATTACCTTCCCAGGTTC
>JAODMI010000070.1 GCA_025464755.1 Homoserinimonas sp. | reverse complement strand
TTCAGTAAAGGTGACGCTGGAAAAACTAGGTGCCTCTAAGCTGTCCATAGTTGGGGTCAATTCGGGTTATCCACGGCTGGACATTGGGAGCCATGGGGTAGCTCCCGCGGCAGCAGTAGCGGTGGATAATCCATGAGGATTGTCCCCGGTTGTGGGCAGCGGTGCCTACCTTCAGCCCGAATACCCGGCTGTCAGGTTTGAACCTAAGAGTGTTCGGCGGATACGCGCAGGAACTGCTATCCAGACCCTAGCGCGGCAGCCTCAAGGGTGTGACTGTTCGTTCAGAATGGGGGTCAAATCACAGCTCAAAATGGCGGTTCTGCGTCATGGGTCGTCGTTGCCTGGTGTTCCCGTAAGGGGGTCGTTACGCAGCTAGTTCGGGAGTGCCCGGGACCGTCTATAGAACCTTTGTTTTCCAAGACAGCGGCAGATGGAGTCGCTGAGGGGCTTCTCGGTATCGATCGTTTTTGATGCGCCGAGTTGAACGAGCACGGGACCGCGGGCTCGGCAGACGCAGCTTGGACGCTTTTGAGTGTCTGCCGTGCAGCGCCCGCTTCATCGGACGGGGGGCTAACGAGACGTTGTTTTGGTCGCCACTTCAATGTAGGTCAGAGCAGTTAACCCTTCGCGTCACTGACCGCTTTGGAGGCAAGAAAGTGGCCTGCCCGGACGCGGTTGTCCGTGCAGGCCACTTTCGTTTGTTTCCGCTTGATTTAGAGGCGCTGCCCTGGTCTTTCCGGCGATCTTCTTCCCCGAAGCAACGCCGATCATGGGCACGCTGCTCGCATTCGCAACCTTCGGCGTTGGCTTCCTGGCACGCCGCTCGGCGGCGTCATCTTCGGTCACTTCGGCGACCGCGTCGGGCGCAAACCGATGCTCATGATCTCCCTCACCGGGATGGGCCTCGCGACGCTCGCGATGGGGCTGTTGCCCGGCTATGCGCAAATCGGCATCTGGGCTCCCATCCTGCTCACTGTGCTGCGCCTGTTCCAGGGCATCATGGTCGGCGGCGAATGGGGCGGCGCGACGCTGATGGCAGTCGAGCACGCGCCACGCGGTAAGCGCGGATTCTACGGCGCCTTCCCGCAGACCGGCGCTCCAGCCGGCACCTTCCTCGCCACCGCAGCATTCCTGCTCGTCGCCCCGCTTCCCGACGACCAGGTCCTCACCTGGGGCTGGCGCCTGCCGTTCATCGCCAGCGTGGTCCTGGTCGGAGTCGGACTCTTCATTCGGATGTCGTTGGCCGAGAGCCCCGCCTTCGCGGCCGCCGCGAGAAGAACGAGCTGGTCAAGATGCCCGTCGTCATCGCATTCAAGCGCCACTGGCGCGAGATCCTCCTGGTCGCCGGCACCTACCTCAGCCAGGGCGTACTCGCGTACATCACGATGGCGTTCCTCGTGAACTACTCGGGGACGGTCGGCATCGAGCGCACCTCGGCACTGCTCGGCGTGATGCTGTCCGCCGTCATCGCCGTGGTGCTGTACCCGGTCTTCGGCGCCCTGTCGGACACCTTCGGTCGGAAGACCATGTACTTCGCCGGAGCCGTGGGCATGCTGATCGTCACGCCCATCGCGTTCATGCTGATCATCAACACCGGGAACCCGTGGAACTTCACGCTCGCGGTCGTTCTGATCTTCGGCATCACGATGTCAGCCTCCGCTGGCGTCACTGGCTCGCTGTTCGCGATGATCTTCATGCCAGAGGTTCGCTACATCGGCGCATCCGTCGGTTACACCATCTCGCAGATCGCCGGCCCAGCATTCGCCCCCATGATCGCGACCGGGCTCCTCGCCGCCACGGGATCGAGCGACGCCGTTGTGGTCTACCTGGTGATCATCTGCCGGATCTCGGTCGTCTCCGCCGCGATGAGCCCCGGCGGCTGGGGCCGGAAGGAAGCCGCGCACCGCAACAACGCCGACAACCCGTTCGAGAACTAGTCCTTCGGGGGCTCTCGATGGCCCTCCCGGAGCGTCAGACTTGGAGCGCTCACCTGTGGCATTCGTCTTGGCGACAGGATCCGATTCGCTGTGGTGGCAGTTTCAAGCTCTTTCGGGCGCCAGGGCGATGTCGAAGCGCGTGCGGGACCAGGTCGCGTCGTGGAGGTCGCGCCGTCGGGGGTGGGGGTGCCGGCCGGTTGTTTGCGTTGCCTCGACAGGGCTTCGCCGGTCGCCCGGCGGTGAAGCCTCCGTTCGATCACGGCGAATGGGCAGGTGCCTCCCAGCGGAACCCGAGGGCTGACCGCTGGGGCTCCTCGGCATGATCCCGAAGGAACCGACTGACGAGGGCGTTCCTGCTCACACCATCAATACTTTCGAGCGCGACAAGGGGCGCCTCGCCCTGGCCGCGCTCAAGCAGAGGTGGTCGAGCTCCTCCAGCTCCACCGCCCGCCCGCCCGATGAAGTCGAAAGGCGTCACAGCCTCACTGCAGAGTGTAGTAATGCGGCACCCACGCCCCGCCCTGGGAGGCGGCCAGTACTGGCCAGAAGCACCCGAACGCATCAACCGGATGTTCGAAGCCATCGACATCATCACCAAGCTCTTCGTCAACTCGCCTGCAGGTAAAGACACCAAGCACTCTCGCCAGTTCTACAAACTCGAATGCACCAGACTCCGGACTATGTCGAAGGAAGCGCCGGAAATTCTCATCGCCACCCCGGCCCCGTGACCGCTCGGCATGCGGGGCTAGTGTTTTCGCTGCATACATGCAAGCATGCAAGCAGCGGTTTTCACGGCGAGAGAGCTCGATAGGCAATCCGAATGACACATGGGTCCCCTTCGTGCCTCACTTCAACATCGCTACCTTTGCTATATGCCGAGGTCGCGCCCTCTTCCGCTATATTCGCCGCACTGGCCGCCTGATCCCCAACCGTGCCCAGCACTCCAATGAAGGAGAAAGAAATGTCACTCGCGCTAGATCGCCTCGACGTCGAAGAAGACGACAAGACCGCCATTGCGCGGCTGAAAGAAATCCACCAGGCGCAGAAGCGCGCGTTCATCGCTCACCCGTATCCCACCTTCGCGGAGCGCGAGGCACTCGTTAACGCGGTGGTGGGGATGGTGCTGAGCCACCGGCAGGAAATGAAAGATGCGCTGCATGCCGACTTCGGGTGGCATCCCGAGCCCATCGCCGACCTGATCGAGGTGCTCGGGATGGCAAGTCGCGCCCAGTACACCCTCGCCGAATTGCCGAAGTGGATGGCAGAAGATCGTCGCGAAATCGACCCGGGGATGTGGGGGGCGGCGAGCGCAACCGTGCGCTACCAGCCCAAAGGCGTCATCGGCAACATGGTGCCCTGGAACTTCCCCTTCGATATCGGGTTCGGCCCGCTTATCGACATGCTCGCCGCCGGCAACCGAGTGATCCTCAAGCCGTCAGACCTCGGACCGAACTGCGGGGCTTTGATGGCTTCGATGATCGCTTCGACCTTCGACGAGAACCAGGTGGCGGTGTCACTTGGCGGCTTCGAACTTGCGAAGGCCTTCCCCTCCCTCGCGTGGGACCACCTGATGTTCACGGGCAGCCCCGCGACGGGCAAAAAGGTGATGGAGGCGGCGGCGCAGAACCTCGTGCCCGTCACTCTCGAGCTTGGCGGCAAGAGCCCGGCCATCGTTACCGCGGGCGCCGTTAACGAGGCGACCGTCACCAACCTCATCGGAATGAAGCTGCTGAAGAGCGGCCAGGTTTGCGTCGCACCGGACCACGTCTTCGTTCCGCGCACCTCGCTGGACACATTCATCGAACTCGTCCGCACCCACGTGAGCACGAATCTTCCCGGACACACCGCCAGCGACGACTCGACTGGGATCATCTCTGACCGCCACCTCGACCGCCTTCTCGCCATGGTCGATCAGGCGCGGGATGCGGGCTACGAAGTGATCCAGCCGGAGGTCGGCGCCTCGACGAATCGCGAGAAGCGGCAGACTCCGCTGACACTCGTGGTCAATCCCGGTCCGGAGCTCGACGTGATGAAGGAGGAGATCTTCGGGCCGATCCTCCCTGTGATCGCCTACGACGACCTCGATGAGGTCATCGCGTCGCTCAATGCCGGAGAGCGCCCGCTCGGACTGTACGTGTACTCGCACGACGAGGCCATCATCTCGCACGTCCTCGAGTCGACGACCAGCGGCGGAGTGTGCGTCAACCTGTCGTTGATCCACGGGGCGATCCCGCAACTGCCTTTCGGTGGAATCGGTAACAGTGGAATGGGTCGACACCATTCGGTTGAGGCATTCCGCGAGTTCTCGAATGCACGTGGAGTTCTCGTTCGCGGGTCAGCACCCGACAACATCGACGCGATCAACCCGCCGTATCGCTCGCTGGAGGGAATGATCTCGGCCATCTACGCCCAGATCGACGCCGGCTGAGCTCCACGTCGGAGGCCGAGGAGTCGTCTCCTCGGCCTCCGACACACCCTGACCTACCTCGACGTAAACGTCCCCGGCGCAGTGTCGGT
>JAODMI010000052.1 GCA_025464755.1 Homoserinimonas sp. | reverse complement strand
ACGCCAAGAAGATCAACAAGATCATCCGCGACGAGGGACCTAAGGGCGTCAAGTCGCAGATCCAAGGCGACGAGTTGCGCGTCAGCTCCAAAAGCCGTGACGACTTGCAGGCCACCATGGCACTGCTCAAGGGCAGCGACCTGGAGGTCGACCTCCAGTTCGTGAACTTCAGGTAAACCGGCTTTGGGCGAATGGTGGCGGAGTATCGACCTCGGCGTCGTGCTCATCGTCCTCGACGTCATCATCCGGGTCGCAGCCCTCATTTGGGTGCCGATCAACCGTAAGCCCCATTCGGCCATGGCGTGGTTACTCGCCATCTTCCTCATCCCCTACGCCGGTGTGGTGCTGTTCCTGCTCATCGGCAGCACGAAACTGCCGAGGCGGCGTCGTGAGAAGCAGCTTGAGATCAGCAAATACATCCTCGAAACCACCGAAGGCATGGAGGACGTCCGCCGCGATCATCCCTGGCCGGATTGGCTCGAGTCGGCGGTGGAACTAAACCGCAAGCTGGGCGCCATGCCCCTTGTCGGGGGAAACACGGCCAAGCTCTACCCCGACTATGACGGTTCGGTGAAGGCGATGACGGATGCCGTCAACCAGGCCCACAAGTACGTTCACGTTGAGTTCTACATCCTGTCCTTCGACAAGACCACGGCGCCCTTCTTCCATGCGCTCGGGGAGGCGGTGAACCGCGGGGTGACCGTTCGAGTGTTACTTGACCATGTGGCGTCACTGCGTTCCCCGCGCTACCTCCGCACCATCCGGCGGCTAAAAAAGCTCGGCGTCGACTGGCAGCTGATGTTGCCCGTGCAGCCGTGGCGCGGAAGATACCAGCGCCCTGACCTGCGCAATCATCGCAAGATCCTTGTCATCGACGGTGTCGTCGGTTTCACCGGCTCGCAGAACATGATCGATCGCAGTTACAACAAACGCGGCAACAAGAGACGCGGGCTGCAGTGGAAAGACCTGATGGTGCGCTTCGAGGGCCCCATCGTGGCCGGCATCAACGCACTGTTTGTTACCGACTGGTATAGCGAAACGGACGAGCTGTTGTTGCGCGAGACCGAACCGGTGCCACGCAGTACGCCGGAGAAGTCCATCGACTGCCAGGTCGTGCCGAGCGGTCCAGGCTTCGACGGTGAGAACAACCTTCGACTGTTCAACTCGCTGCTGTACGCCGCGAACGAGAAGATCATCATCACCAGTCCATATTTCGTGCCGGACGAGTCGATGCTGTACGCGATCACCACTGCCGCCCAAAGCGGCCTCGACGTGCAACTGTTCGTCTCCGAGATCGGTGACCAGCCCGTCGTGTACCACGCCCAACGCAGCTACTACGAGGCGCTGCTGCGCGCGGGAGTGAAGATTTGGCTTTACGAGCAGCCGACTGTGCTGCACGCAAAGCACTTCACGATCGATGACGAGGTGGCCGTCATCGGCTCCAGCAACATGGACATGCGCTCCTTCAGCCTCAATCTTGAAATCTCGGTCATGGTGCGCGGCCGCAATTTCGTGAAGGATTTGCGGGCGGTAGAGCAGAGCTACCGGGAGCGCAGCCGGCAGTTGACCCTAGAGGAGTGGCTCGCCAGGCCGAGGCGTTCCGTGGTTCTCGACAACATCGCCCGTCTCACCGCCACGGTGCAGTAGGCCTGCTCTGTTCATTGAATAGACTCCACGAGTGACTTCCGAGCCTCAGCCAGCGAATGCGCGCATCTTCATCGCGCCGCTCACAGGCATCCGGGCAGTGGCAGCGTTCTGGGTTTTCCTCCGGCATTTTCGCACCGAACTGCTCGATGCCTTCCCCTTCATGCAGGTCGTCGCACCGCTGATGAACCTTGGATACCTGGGCGTTGACCTGTTTTTCATCCTCAGCGGGTTCATCCTCACGGTCACGCATCTTGAGACGATGAGCAACCGCTTCGATTGGCGTAAGAGCGTTGGCTTTCTCTGGCTTCGCCTCGGGCGGGTGTGGCCGCTCACAGCTTTCGTTCTCATGCTCTTCGGGGCATATTTCATTGTTCAGTTGATCAGCAGCGGTAATCCATTGGTCGCCACTCAAGTAGATGTCGGCCGATTGGTTCAGCACCTGTTTCTCGTCCACGCCTGGTACCCGCACGTCCTCGACTGGAACGGGCTGGACTGGTCAATCAGCGCCGAGTGGCTCGCCTACTTGACGTTTGGGCTCGGCGGAGTGGTTGTGCTCGGCCGTTTCGCCCAAACGGTGAGCCGCCGCGGCATGGTCATCGCCATGGCGTTGCTCACCCTGCCGATGATGATCGTCGGCTTCAGCATGCAAGACGACACGATCCTGCTGTTCAGCAACGACGCTTACGTGGTCATGGCAGGCATCGTGCCGATTCGTGTGCTTACTGAGTTCTGGATTGGAGCCATCCTCGCCGTCTTCCTTCGCGACCGAATGCGGCTGAGGCGATCCGTCAGGCTCCCCCTTCCCACTCTCACGGTTGCCATGATCGTTGCGCTGTTATACCTTGTGACGGCTTTCGACCCGCTGCGCAACCCCCGCCCCACGCAGGAGCAGTTCCACAACGGCGTGGATCAGATAGCGCCTACCGAGTCGATCATCGTGCTTCCCCTGTTTGTGCTGCTGATCGGCGCCTTAGCGGTATGCCGCACTGATCCGCTGGCCCGGGTGCTGGGGACCAGACCACTGGTGTTGGGGGGCAAAATCTCCTACGCGCTGTATCTCTCGCATCCGCTGGTTATCGGTGCCGGTCTGGAGCTCGGCCGTCGCACCAACGCTGAGGGAGCCGCATTCGTGGCAATAGTTCTTGGAGTCATTGTGGCTTCATGGGCTTTCGCCTGGGTTCTCTGGCGCTTCATCGAGGAGCCGGCCCGCAAGAACGCGCGGCGCATGCTGCCGGGCCACATCCGCGTCTAGCGAGCGCTGCGGCACATTTCTCAGCTCACGCGTTCTCGAGTGTCGCCTCCGCTACGGCGCTGGCCGCGCCACCCGCACCATCTCGTCACGAGGCACGACCTTCACCCGTTCGCGGCCCTCGAGCGCGCCAAGCGCCTTCTCATGTTCGTCGAGGTGGTGCCAGCCGGTGAGATCGGTGTACTCAACTCCGCGGCTCTCAAGAAGTGCAACGATGGCTTCCGGTTCCGGATGCTGCGGGCTCCACCAGTCCGCCTGGCTCTGCAAGACGTGCTGCACGGTCTCCATGGCGTCGCTCTTGGTGTGACCGATAAGTCCGACTGGTCCGCGCTTGATCCAGCCGGTTGCAAAGACACCCGGTACCACCTGGTCATCATCATCGAGAACCTGGCCTTCCCGGTTGGGGATGACGCCGCGCTTCTCATCGAAAGGGATGCCGTCCAGCGGGGAGCCGAAGTACCCGACCGCACGGTACACAGCCTGCACCGGAACTTCACGCACCTCGCCGGTCCCCCGGACGCCGCCACGGCCGTCCGGTTCGGTGCGTTCGTAGCGCAGGGCGCTGACGGCGGTGGAGCCGACAATCTCAAGCGGCTTGGCGTAGAAGTGCAGGTGGAGTCGACGTGAAGCCTGCCCGACTTCACCGGTGCGCCACGAATTCAGCACCCGATTCAGCACCATGATCTGCTTGTTCGTCTCAATAGCGATTTTCGACGCGTCATCCACATCAAAGTCCTCGTCATAGACGATCATGTCAACGTCTCGCAGCTCGCCCAGCTCCCGCAGCTCAAGTGGGGTGAACTTCACCTGCGCAGGCCCGCGGCGTCCGAAGACGTGAACATCGGTGACCGGCGACTTCTTCAGCACCTGGTAGACATTGTCGGGCACTTCTGTGGGCAGCAAGTCGTCGGCGTGCTTGGCCAGCATGCGGGCTACATCGAGGGCCACGTTGCCGTTGCCGATGACGGCTACCTCCTTGTGGTTGACCGGCCACTCGCGCGGGACATCCGGGTGCCCGTCGTACCAGCTGACGAAATCTGCCGCCCCATAGCTTCCCTCCAGGTCGATACCCGGGATGGTCAGATGCGCATCGCGTACCGCCCCGGTAGCGAAGATGACCGCGTTGTAGTGCGTTTCAAGATCGTCAAGGGTGATGTCGGTTCCGTAGTGCACGTTGCCGAAAAGGCGGATGTCCCCCCGGTCGAGCACCTCGCGTAACGCCTTGATGATCCCTTTGATCCGCGGGTGATCGGGTGCGACACCGTAACGCACCAGACCATACGGGGCCGGGAGGTGGTCGAAAAGGTCAATAGAGACGTGGAACTTCTTCTCCGCCTTCAGCAGGATGTCTGCGGCATAGATGCCCGCGGGTCCGGCGCCGACAATGGCCAGCCTGAGGTTGGTCATTCAGGGTTCCTTTCAAAAAAGCACGTTAGCTGCTACGTTCAACAATCGATTCGGCGAAGCGGGTGAGTGCCTTCTTTACCGGACCCTTAGGCAGCGGATCCAGCGCCGCCACCGATTCGGCCGCCCAGCGGTGGGCCTCCTGCAGTGTTTGCCGCGTCACATCGTGCGCACGCAGTTCGGCGATGGCCCCCACAAACTCGGGGTCGTCGTGCGCGTGCGCACGGGCGACATCAGGTTCCAGCCGGGCAAGGAGAGCCGCGGCATCCGGGTCGGTCTCGGCCTGCTTCTTCAGGTACAGCACCGGCAACGTGGCTACGCCCGAACGCAAGTCGGTACCCGGTGTTTTGCCGGTGACGCCCATCTGCGCGGACAAGTCGATGACGTCATCGATGAGCTGAAAAGCGATGCCAACCTTTTCGCCAAACGTTTCAATCGCTTTTTCGTATTCATCGGGGCCTTGGGAATAGACCAGACCGATCCGCGCCGCTGCCGAAATCAGCGAGCCGGTCTTATCTGCCAACACCTGCAGGTAGTGCTCAACCGGATCTTCATCGGCTCGGGGACCGATGGTCTCGTGGAGCTGCCCGAGGCACAGACGCTCGAAGGTGCCCACCTGCATTTGGATGGCCCGATCACCAAGGGTTGCAACGAGTCGGCTGGCGCGCGCGAAGAGCAGGTCGCCGGTGAGGATGGCAACCGAGTTACCCCAGACCGACTGAGCGCTCGGCACTCCCCGACGCATGTTCGCCTCGTCCATAACGTCATCGTGGTAGAGGGAGGCGAGGTGCGTAATCTCGAGTGCCGCTGCGGCCGTGATGACATCGTCATTGGCCCCCTCCCCGAGCTGTGCGGTGAGGAGGGTAAGGGTGGGACGAACACGCTTGCCGCCTGCTTGCAGGAGGTAGCGGCTGGTGACGTCGGCAAGGTTGTCGGCGAACTCCATGTCTTTGAGCAGGCGCGCCTCCACGACGTCGAGCCCAACCTCCACGGCATCAGCAACGCGCCGTTCTTGCGGCGATGAGAAAAACTTCTCTCCAAGACCCAGCGCCGAGCTAAGCCTGCTGCTATTGCGTCGCACACCTGACACGGTCGCGTTCACTCTGGTTACCTAACGTCTGGAGTTCGTGGTGCCTACGGCTGGGTGGCCGTTGGCGTTTGGCGGGGAACCCTGGCTGCCTTCTGCACCGGCTTACGCCCTCGGTGCAGCGCGACCACACCCACGGTGAGGTTTTTGTAGGCAACCCTTGTGAAGCCGGCGCCGCGAATCCACTGACTCAGCGTTTCCTGGTCGGGCCACTCAGAGATCGACTCGGCGAGGTAACGGTACGCCTCAGGGTTGGAGCTTGACGCCCCAACCACAGCCGGCATGACGAACTTCATGTAAGCGTCGTAGCCGGCACGGAAGACGGCACGCGGAGGCTTGGAGAACTCGCAGATCACCAGTCGGCCACCCGGTTTCACAACCCGGTACATCTCGGCGAGGGCATCCGTTGCCCGCTCAATGTTTCGCAGGCCGAACGAGATGGTGACGGCATCAAACTCATTGTCGGCGAAAGGCAGTGCCGTTG
>JAODMI010000045.1 GCA_025464755.1 Homoserinimonas sp. | reverse complement strand
AACGGCACCGATGTACACCGTTCCGTCATCCTCGATCGAGATGTCGGCTCCGGTGTCGTCCTGGATCTGGTTGATCGTCTTGCCCTTCGGGCCGATCAGCTCGCCGATCTTGTCGATCGGGATCTGTACCGCGATCACGCGCGGCGCAGTGGGTGCCATTTCATCCGGCGCATCAATCGCGGCGTTGATTACGGAGAGGATCGCCGTGCGTGCTTCTTTAGCCTGCTTGAGCGCGCCATCCAAAACAGACGACGGCAGCCCGGACAGCTTGGTGTCCAACTGGATTGCCGTGATGAACTCGCTCGTGCCGGCAACTTTAAAGTCCATGTCACCGAGGGCATCCTCTGCCCCCAGGATGTCGGTCAATGCCGCGTAGCGGGTTTCACCGTCAACCGTGTCGGAGACGAGGCCCATCGCAATGCCCGCAACGGGAGCGCGCAGCGGCACACCAGCGTTAAGCAGCGACAGGGTCGAGGCACACACAGAACCCATGGACGTCGATCCGTTGGAACCGAGGGCTTCGGATACCTGGCGGATGGCGTACGGGAATTCCTCGCGGCTCGGCAGTACTGGTACGAGCGCGCGCTCAGCGAGGAAGCCGTGCCCAATCTCGCGACGCTTCGGCGAACCAACGCGACCAGTCTCACCAGTCGAGTACGGCGGGAAGTTGTAGTGGTGCAGGTAGCGCTTCTTGGTGATGGGGCTCAGCGAGTCGATCTGCTGTTCCATCTTGAGCATGTTCAGCGTGGTCACGCCCATGATCTGCGTTTCACCGCGCTGGAAGATGGCCGAACCATGAACGCGCGGGATTACCTGAACTTCGGCATCGAGCGGGCGGATATCTGCCAGGCCGCGGCCGTCCATGCGAACACCCTCCGTGAGGATGCGGCTACGGACGATCTGCTTGGTGACCGACTTGTACGCGGCAGAGACCTGAGCGTTCGCCGCGACAGGCAGCTCTCCAGCCTCAACCTTGGCAGCGATAGCTGCCTTGACTTCGTCCTTGAGCACGTCGTCTGCACTCTGACGTTCACCCTTGCCTGCGATCTGGTAGATCGAGGCGAGACGGTCGTAGGCGATGCCGGCAACAGCATCGTAGGTCTCCTGGTCATACGACGTGAAGACGGGGAAGTCCTGAATTTCTTTGGCGGACTGGGCGGCCATTTCTGATTGCGCCTTGGCAAGCTGCATGAGGAACGGCTTAGAAGCCTCAAGGCCCTGCGCCACGACAGCCTCATCGGGCTTGGTCGCACCCGCCTTGATGAGGTTCCATGAGCCTTCGGTTGCCTCAGCCTCGACCATCATGATGGCAATATCTTCGACACCGTTTGCGTCGGTGACGATACGACCGGCGACGGTGAGGTCGAAAACGGCGTCTTCGAGCTGCGTGACGTTCGGGAAAGCGACCCACTGGTCACCGATCAGCGCCATGCGGATACCGGCGATCGGGCCGTTGAACGGCAGCCCCGAGATCTGGGTGGAAGCGGATGCTGCGTTGATCGCGAGAGCATCGTAAAATTCGCCTGGAGCGATGCTCAACACGGTGATGACGATTTGAACCTCGTTGCGCAGACCCTCAATGAACGAGGGTCGCAGCGGCCGGTCAATGAGGCGGCAGACGAGGATTGCCTCGGTCGACGGACGACCTTCGCGACGGAAGAACGATCCGGGGATCTTGCCTGCAGCGTACGAACGCTCTTCGACATCGACGGTCAGCGGAAAGAAGTCGAATCCCTCACGGGGGTGCTTACCGGCGCTGGTGGCGCTGAGGAGCATCGTTTCTTCATCTAGGTAAGCAGCTACGGCACCCTGTGCCTGTTGCGCTAGGCGACCGGTCTCAAAACGGACCGTGCGCTTGCCGAACTTGCCGTTGTCGAGAACGGCTTCGGCGAACTTAATTTCTGGACCCTCCATTAAGGGCTTCTCCTTACAGTATTTATTTCTCTCGCCATTCTGGCGACGAAACGTCGTCACCCCGTGTGGGTTACGACTCATCAAGGAGCAGGAGTGGGCAATCAGGGACGCGTGCGCTTGTGCGGACGTCGGTTCTGGCCATCAGTAGAAAGTCACCGTTTGAGAAGCTGATGCCTGAAACGGTAAGTCACCACCGGTGACCAGCTTCGTGCCAGCCTGCTCCGGTGCTCAGTTTGTGATTATGAGCGGATGCCCGTGGGCAACCTCACACAGCGTACCAGTCGGTCCGTTCCGGGCCTAGCCTGACGCGCCCGGGGAACCGTCTCAGCCAGCCCCCTGTGCCGGTGCATAGTGCGCCCACCGTGGAGCTCCGCACGCTCTAGCTAGCGACGTAGTTCACTGCCGGAACTGCGTGGCCAACTTATGTTGTCCCGGAAATCAAGCTCGATTTGAGCCATGGTCTGCGACATGATGGCGACCATCCCGCCGGCCATAAGTTTGGGAAACCGGCTCACAGGCGTGGAAACCGATACCGCGGCGATCGCCCGTCGATCGGCGTCGTGGATTGCCATGCCGAGCGCGCTCACGCCGTCCTCTGACTCCTCGTCATTTCGTGCGTATCCTCGGGCGCGAACAATATCAAGTTCGGCTATGAGGCCGGCGTAAGCACGATCGTCGAGAGTCTCCGAGGCGTCGTTCCAATGGCCCCTGTACAGCTTGGCCATGCTGGTCGGGCCAAGTTCCGCCAACAGTGCTTTGCCTCCTGAAGTGGCGCGAGCGGACAGCACTGCCCCACCTCGGTCCCCGACCCGCAAAATGCTGGGACCTTCAACCGTGGAGAGAAAACGCACCTTGGTGCCGACACGAATCATAAGATTGACAGTCTCGGCAACCCGACTGCTCAGTAACTCAAGATGAGGCTGCACGAGAAGCCGCAGATCGCGCGTGCTCTGTACGCCCGCTGGCCCTTCACCCATGGCGGGCCCCGGCACATAGTTGTGTTTTTCATCTTGGATGACGAAACCCCGGTAAATCAGCATCGCCAGCAGTCGGTGGGCTGTCGATGGGGCGACATCGAGCTCGACGGCAGCATCTTTGAGCCGTAATGTCCCCGTGTCTCGGAGCAGTTGCAGAAGCCGCAGCGCATTGTCGACGGAGGCAATTGAGTAGGGTGGCTTCTTTTGAATCTCGGGCTTTCGCATGGAAGGATCCTATGCACACAGGGGATTCTCAGTTCTTCTATGAGTCGCCACGATTCACTGGCAGACGATCTGTCGGCACCAGTCAACAATCGCAAAATTGCTTTCTGCATAACAGAAATATCAATCGCCTTTGCCTGCTGGCCTGGCAAGATCGTGGCACGGACACGTCCGGCAGCATCAACGTTCGGCCACAGGCTTGGATTCCACGATGACGCAACGACGCAACGAAGCGAATACCGACGAATTCGAGGGAATGAATGAGCCTGCTACCACTGACGCTAGCCGCCGTGCACACGGACCGTTTCCGGGCCCTTCTGCTGGGTGATGTGCGACCTGAGGGTATAGACCTCAACTTTTTGTCGCTTCCCGTGGAAGAAATCTTCTATCGCCAGGTGGAACACGAGGAATTCGATGTCAGTGAACTCAGTCTCTCGTCCTATGTACTCACCCTGGACCGTGAAGAGCCGCCGTTTGTGGCCATCCCGGTTTTCCCTTCCCGTTACTTTCGCCACCAAAGCATTTTCATCAACGAGCGCAGCGGAATCCGCAGCCCAGAAGATTTGATCGGCAAGCGGGTCGGGGTGCCCGAGTATCAGATCACGGCCTCGGTTTGGCAGCGAGGGCTGCTGCACGAAGACTTCGGTGTTGCACCTCAGGACGTCGAATATTTCACAGGAGGCGTCGACTCCGTAGGCCGCCACGAGAAGATCACACTGGGGTTACCCGACGACATCAAAGTGCAGCCAATAGGGCCGGACGACACGCTGTCACGGATGCTGTCTGAGGGAAGACTCGATGCCGTCATGAGCGCCAACGTGCCGTCATGTTTCTACACCGACAGTCACGTGCGACGACTCTTCCCTGACTACAAGTCGGTGGAGAAGGAGTACTTCGCGAGAACGAGAATCTTTCCGATCATGCATGTCGTCGCCATCAAACGTGGCGTGCTGGAAGCGCACCCATGGGTCGCCAGGTCGCTCATGAAAGCGTTTGACGAGTCGCTTCGGATCGCTAAGGAAGAGCTCATGTATCGCAGCTCACTCAAGACAATGCTCCCCTGGCTCGCCGATCACATCGAAGAGACGGTGGCAACCATGGGCGACGATTTCTGGACCTATGGGGTGGAGAGCAACAGGCACGTTCTCGATACCTTCCTCAAATACTCGCATCAGCAGGGGTTGGCCAAAAAATTGCGGACCGCCGATGAGCTTTTCGCTCCCGGCTCCGACAGCAGCTTCGTGGTCTAAACGCTCGCTGAGAGATTCCCCGATCGAGGTGAATGGGGGAAGGCCACAGTCGGACATCGCCTTACCAGCGATGAAGAGCTGAACAATTTGCCTCGAGGACGCGCACCTGCCCGCACTGCTTCCGGCGAGGAAGGCACTCCTTTATCGCCTGGCACGACAATATCCTCCGACTGCCTGCGCACTGAGGCCCTGTCTCGCTAAGAACGTCACCCCCCTTGCATTGGTTCGGCAACCCCCTTGCAGACTGCGTCGACCTTCACAAGCCTTGAGGTATGGAGTCATGGCCCACGGATCATCCTGAGTACCCCCGTCATCAATTCCAGCGACGAGACTGGCTCAATTTGAACGGCTCATGGCGTTTCACCTTTGACGAAGGCGGGACGGCCCGGCGGCCAGAACAAATTGCGGCGTGGGACGCCACCATCGAGGTTCCGTACGCTCCCGAGAGCGAGCGCAGCGGAATCGGCGACCGTGGGTTCCACAGCCATGCCTGGTACCAGCGCGATTTCGAGGCGACGCTTGAGCCCGGTGAGCGCCTCTTGTTGCATTTCGGGGCAGTCGACTATGAAGCCGAAGTCTGGGTGAACAATTTTTTTGTGGGACACCACGAGGGTGGGCACACGCCTTTCGCCTTCGATGTGACGGATGCTGTTGCCAACTCTTCGAGCCACGTCATCACCGTGCATGCACAAGACGATCCGCACGATCTCGCCAAACCGCGCGGTAAGCAGGACTGGCAGTTGGAGCCGCACAGCATCTGGTACCCGCGCACGACCGGCATTTGGCAGACGGTCTGGGCGGAAGTCATCCCCGCAACGCACGTGGAACACGTGCGTTGGACACCCCATCTTGATCGTTGGGAGATTGGCTTCGAGGCCGTGATCGCTGGGCGTGACAGTCTCAACTTGCAATTGCATGTACGCCTGACCCTCGGCGAGCGCGTCCTTATCGATGACTCGTACGAGGTCATCGAAAACGCGGTACTGCGGCGCCTATCTGCGTCCGACCCCGGCATTGATGACTACCGCAACGAACTGTTGTGGTCGCCCGAGAAACCGACACTGATCGATGCCGAGCTAACTCTCACCAGCGAGGGCAACATCATCGACAATGTCCGGTCCTACACTGCCATGCGCGGGCTGGAACTGGAACGCGGACGCCTCCTTCTCAACCACCGCCCGTATTACCTCAGAATGGTGCTCGATCAGGGCTATTGGCCGGAATCACTGATGACGCCGCCTTCTCAGGAGGCGATCATCCGCGACATACAACTTGTTAAAGCTGCGGGATTTAACGGTGTCCGTAAGCACCAAAAGATTGAGGATCCGCGTTTCCTGTACTGGGCTGACCGCCTTGGTCTGCTCGTTTGGGAAGAGATGCCCAGTCCGTACCGCTTCACGCACCAGTCGATAGAACGGGTGACTAGGGAGTGGATGGAAGTAATCGACCGAGACTCGAACCATCCCTGCATCATCGTGTGGGTTCCCTTCAACGAGTCATGGGGCGTGCCGAACCTGAGAAGCAACGAGGCGCATCGCAATGCAGTTCAAGCGCTGTTCCACCTGACGCGCACGCTCGATCCAAGCCGCCCGGTAATCGGCAACGACGGCTGGGAGAGCAGCGCAACCGACATCGTGGGCATCCACGATTACGACGATGATCCGCGACGGATTGAGGCCCGATATCGAAGCGACGACAATACGAGCAGTTCCATCCCCGACTTGCTCGTGAATGGCTTCCCCGGAGGACGAGTGCTGACTTTGGAAGGGCACCCGCATATGGGCCAGCCCATTATGTTGACGGAATTCGGCGGTATTGCACACCGGGACCGCCGCGACGAAGCAGACGCAGACATCTGGGGGTACAGCGTGAGCCTCACAGTTGAAGACCTGCAGCATCAGTACTTCGGGCTGCTGAACGCCATCAATAACGTCGGCGTCTTCAGCGGCTTCTGTTACACCCAGTTCACCGACACCTTCCAGGAGGCCAACGGTCTTTTCTTCTTCGACCGCACACCCAAATTCGATCTCGCTGCCATGGCCGCCGCCACTCGGGGTACTGCGGCTCCCCCGGGTGAAGTTGCTGTTCCTGATGCCCGCCATTAATCCACTTATTTCGGCAGCTGAGCAGCCAGCAGCAGGCGATAAGACGGCATAAATCGAAAGATTGTCGAATCTTTCATGCCGATATGAGCGAAAAGCTGTAGGCGCAGCCACGTTCTTCACTAATCTTCTCGACGTTGGCCAGTCGGAGAGGACACCACATGCAAGTGGGGATCATGCGCGAGCGACACCGCTCAGAGCGTCGCGTCGCAGCGACACCAGAGACGGTGAAGCAGTTGTCGGAGCTCGGCCTCGATGTCGTCGTCGAGTCAGGTGCCGGCGTCACTGCTGGTTATGCGGACGAGGCCTATAGCGGGGCTGGAGCAACTGTAGTGAGCGCGCTC
>JAODMI010000025.1 GCA_025464755.1 Homoserinimonas sp. | reverse complement strand
GACATTTGATGGCCGAAACCGCGTTAGCGGTTGAGGCCGAGAAACCGAACGACCGGCCCTTCCCGCCCGGATCTGTCGGGACCTTCTCCGTCTTCACACTCTCGATCACCGACTATCTCGATCACCGAAAGTAGAACTAAGAATTCATGGCTGACGAAACAGACAACAGCGAGATCATCGGTGACGACCAGATCGCTGGACGCGAGATCGATCACACGCACGACAAGGTGACACAAGTAGACCTGCAGCTTGAGATGCAGCGGTCTTATTTGGACTACGCGATGAGTGTCATTGTCGGGCGAGCTTTGCCTGAAGTGCGGGATGGACTGAAGCCGGTACATCGGCGTGTCATCTACGCCATGTATGACGGTGGTTACCGTCCGGATAAGGCGTTTTCCAAGAGCTCCCGTGTAGTCGGAGACGTCATGGGCCAATTTCACCCGCACGGCGACTCCTCCATTTATGACGCGTTGGTGCGTTTGGTTCAGCCCTGGAGCTTGCGCTACCCCCTCGCCGCCGGGCAGGGCAACTTCGGCTCTGCCGGAAACGACGGCGCAGCCGCACCCAGGTACACCGAAACTCGGATGGCAGCGCTCGCCCTAGAGATGGTGCGCGACATCGACGAAGAGACGGTGGATTTCGTCGACAACTATGACGGGCGAACACAAGAGCCATTCGTGCTTCCCGCGCGGTTCCCGAACTTGCTCGTTAACGGTTCCGTCGGTATTGCCGTTGGCATGGCAACGAACATCCCCCCGCACAACCTTCGTGAAGTTGGCGCTGGAGCACTGTGGCACTTGGCCAACCCCGATGCCAGCCATGAAGAACTTGTAGAGGCTCTCCTCCAACGAATCAAGGGGCCAGACTTCCCGACCGGGGCCCAGATCTTAGGCATAAAAGGCATTCAGGACGCATACCGCACCGGCCGCGGGTCAATCACGATGCGGGCCGTGATCAGTGTCGAAGAGCTGCAGGGCCGCAACTGCCTGGTCGTTACAGAGTTGCCCTACCAGGTAAACCCAGACAATCTGGCGCTCAAAATTGCGGAGCTCGTCAAGGAAGGCAAAATCACGGGGATCGCTGATATCCGCGATGAGACTTCTGGCCGCACCGGGCAGCGGTTGGTCATCGTGCTCAAGCGCGATGCTGTGGCGTAGGTTGTACTGAATAACCTTTACAAGCACACCCAGCTGCAGGAGAACTTCGGCGCAAACATGCTCGCCATTGTCGACGGCATTCCGAGAACCCTGTCGATTGACGGGTTCATCACGAACTGGGTTGCGCACCAGATCGACGTCATCGTACGGCGTACGACCTACCGCCTGCGCAAGGCCGAAGAGCGTGCACATATCCTGCGCGGCTACCTCAAAGCGCTCGACGCGCTCGATGACGTTATCGCTCTTATCCGCCGTTCCGCAACGGTGGAAGCCGCTCGAGATGGATTGATCGAGCTTCTCGACATCGATGAGTTGCAGGCCCGCGCCATTCTGGACATGCAGTTGCGACGTCTTGCCGCCCTGGAACGTCAGAAGATCGTCGACGAGAACGCTGTAATCGAACGTGAGATCGCCGACTTCCGGTCGATCCTGGCTAACCCAGAACGTCAGCGCACCATCATCAGTGACGAGCTCACTGAGATTGTTGACAAGTACGGTGACGATCGGCGCACGGAGATCATGTTCGGCTTCGACGGCGATATGAACATGGAAGACCTCATTCCCGAAGAGGAAATGGTCGTCACCGTGACGCGCGGCGGTTATATCAAGAGAACGCGCAGCGACAACTACCGAAGCCAGCACCGAGGGGGCAAAGGGGTCAAGGGCGCGCAGCTTCGGGCAGATGATGTCGTGGAACACTTCTTCGTCACAACAACACATCACTGGCTGTTGTTCTTCACGAACAAAGGCCGGGTCTACCGTGCCAAGGCTTATGAACTGCAAGAAGCCGGGCGCGATGCCAAGGGCCAGCATGTTGCCAACCTGCTCGCCCTGCAGCCCGACGAAGAGATCGCCCAGATTCTCGACATTCGTGACTACGCAGCGGCCAAGTATCTGACCCTTGCCACCCGCAACGGGTTGATCAAAAAAACGGCACTCACGGAGTACGACACGAACCGTTCGGGTGGCATCATCGCCATCAATTTGCGTGACGAAGACGAACTCGTGTCGGCGATGCTTGTTGAAGACAGTTCGGACGTCTTGCTGGTGTCGCGTAAAGGAATGTCTATTCGATTTACGGCAACGGATGAAGCGCTCCGGCCGATGGGACGCGCAACCTCTGGCGTCATCGGGATGCATTTCAAAAACGATGACACCCTCCTCGACGCGTCCGTGGTCACAGATGAAGGTTTTGTCTTCGTCGTGACCGAAGGCGGCTTCGCAAAGCGCACCTCCGTCGACCAGTATCGGGTGCAGAATCGGGGAGGCCTGGGTATCAAGGTTGCCAAGCTGCAGGAAGCAAGGGGCGACCTCGCGGGTGCGCTGATCGTCAACGAAGATGACGAGGTGCTTGTGGTTCTTGCCAGCGGCAAGGTGGTACGCTCGTCTGTCGCCGAGGTTCCGGCGAAGGGGCGTGACACCATGGGTGTCGTTTTTGCGCGGTTCGCAGAGGACGACAGAATAATCGCGGTAGCCAGAAACAGTGAACGCAATCTGGACAGCCAGGCTCTTTCTCCGGAGGAGTCGGCCGAAACCGACCCAACGACGAAAGACGAGGCAGTGAATGAGTAGCGTCGCAGAGAAGCTTCAGCGCAAGTCCCAACGTGCTGTCGCCACCAAGCAGGTACGACTGAAGCTTGTCTACGTTGACTTCTGGTCGGCGATCAAGTTGTCGTTCCTGGTCGCGGTAGCTTTAGGCATCGTGCTTCTTGTGGTGACCTTCCTCGTTTGGATGGTTCTGAACTCCACCGGCATCTTCTCGGACATCGACGCGCTGCTAGGCGATCTAACCGGCCAGGAAAGCAATCTGGTCGGGAGCTTCTCACTGTTGCAGGTGATGGGCTTTGCGGTCATCCTCGCGCTTCTCAACGTGGTTGTCGGCACGGCGCTGGGCGCTGTGGGCGCGCTGCTGTACAACGCGATAGTCAAGTTGACCGGTGGGTTGCTGCTGGGATTCACCAACAATTAGCTCAATTACGTAAAACGCGGTACGTACGATAACCTCGTATCTGCCCACGGGGATATAGCTCAGGCGGTTAGAGCGCTTCGCTGATAACGAAGAGGTCCCAGGTTCAAGTCCTGGTATCCCCACGTGCGAGTTCTATAAGAACTCCACGGGGACGTAGCTCAATTGGCAGAGCACCGCCTTTGCAAGGCGGGGGTTAGGGGTTCGATTCCCCTCGTCTCCACAATAAAGGCCACCTTCGGGTGGCCTTTTTTGCGCGCACCCTGGGGTGATGTCCCTCGAGGCTGCGTATAGACTCGTCAGCGGTGAGTCGGGAAGCCTGGTCGACAGATACGTTGTCGACCAATCGAAGGATGCAGATATGACGCCACCTGACCGGAAACTAAAACCCAAGGTTGCAGGGCGCGGCACTTACTCCGAAGCTCAGCGCATCAGTGCCATCCTCAGGAAAGAAACGGTCGGTGGGGCGCTTCTCGTTGCGTCGGCGGTCCTGGCCCTTGTCTGGGCGAACTCGCCTTTTGCCTCGGGGTACTTCGCCTTGCGCGATTTCACCATCGGCTACGAACCATGGCACTTGAATCTGAGCCTTGGGCAGTGGGCCGCAGATGGTCTGCTGGCTATCTTTTTCTTCCTCGTAGGACTTGAGCTGAAGCGCGAGTTTGTGGCGGGCGACTTACGGCAACTGAACAAAGCGGTTGTACCCATTGCGGCTGCGGCCGGCGGAGTCGTCATCCCTGCCCTGATTTACGCAGCGATCAACTGGGGTGATCCGGAAGCGGTACGCGGATGGGCGATACCCACTGCGACCGACATCGCATTTGCCGTTGCCGTGCTCGCTCTCATCGGCTCCCACTTGCCGACAGCGCTACGTATTTTTTTGCTAACCCTCGCCGTGGTGGACGATCTGATCGCGATCGCAATCATCGCTTTCTTCTACACCAGCGACATTCAGGTTGCTCCGTTGCTGTTGACGCTAATTCCTTTGGCCCTGTACACCTTCGTCGCGCAGAAGTACCGCCAGTTTTTGGGAACGAAGCCACTTGCTGCCTGGCTCATCCTTCTGCCTATCGGGATCAGCGTCTGGGTATTGGTGCACGCGTCGGGGATACATGCCACGGTTGCGGGAGTGATCCTCGGGTTTGCAATACCGGTTCTCCGAAGTGCGGCTACCGGAGGAGCTGCTGCCGGGCCGGGTCTGGCTGAGATCTTCGAACACCGGTTCCGCCCACTTTCGGCAGGGTTCGCCGTTCCCCTTTTCGCATTCTTCTCCGCCGGAGTGACGGTCGGAGGTTTCGATGGTTTTGTGGACGCCGTCGCGCACCCCGTGACAATCGGTATTGTCGTGGCGCTTGTGCTGGGCAAACCGATCGGAATCGTAGGCACCACCTGGTTAGTCACCAAAGTTACCCGTGCGCAGCTGGACGCTTCACTCAAGTGGATCGACATCATCGGTATGGCCGTGCTCGCCGGCATCGGCTTCACCGTCTCGTTACTCGTCGCCGAGCTTAGTTTCGGCCTGGGAAGCCCCCATGACGACAACGCTAAGGTGGCTATCCTTGTCGCGTCCGTTTTTGCGGCATTGTGTGCCAGCGTCATCCTGCGCAGCCGCAACCGTCACTACCGTCGGATCGGTCAAGAGGAGAGTATCGACGCTGATGGCGACGGTATTCCTGACGTGTATCAGCGCGAGACCGACTAGGGCAAGCGTACAAAAAGAGGGCAGCCGACTCGAACGTCTGCGCTCTCCACTAGTCCCGTGCAGGGTACGCGGCTCAAGCCAGCTGCCGGGCTGCTACAGGCTCTGCGGCTCCGTTGCCGTCGTGAAGTCCTCGGTTTCGTCACTGACCCAGAGGTCCTCGTCATCGCGGAACGTCTGCCACGCGGCATAAGCGACCCCGGCGAAGGCAACGAGGCCGAGTCCTAAGAGGATGAATTGACCCGGCCCTGCGGAAGACTTCTGCGGAATGATTTGCACTTTGTTACCCAGCTTGTCACTGGCCTTGCGTACCTCACGCAGCGCCTCTTTGACCCGTGCATCTTTCGCCACCTCGATCACGGCGAGGGCTGATGCGACGGCGGAGGCCACCGACGGCAGTACCTCATGTGCCAACTTGTCACGAGTAGTGTCGGCCGCAGTGCGGGCAGAAACAACCGTTGGCATGATGCGGTGATCGATGGTGTCGCGAACCCTTGGCGCCACTTCTTCACGGCCGAGCTGCTTGACCTGCTTCCCAGCTTCACGAACCACTCTGCTGGCGTGATCCAGAACCTGCTTCTGATCACCCCACAGGTCTTGGGCTGAGTTCCTGAGGCGTTTGAGCTCACGCTCGCGTTTACGTGACAGTCCCATGAGTATCCTCCAGTGGTGGTGGTACGAAAGAGCATCCCCATCCTCCCACGCGAGTGGCTGTGAGCAAACTGGGGATTCGCTATGACGCGTGTATTCACAATTCAGTGAAACAATGGCTACATGTCTGTGCACACACATGTAGCTACTTTTCATACGTCCCTCGGCGACATCAAGGTGAACCTCCTCGCCAACCACGCCCCTAAGACGGTCGCCAACTTCATTGGACTCGCCACGGGTGAGATCGAGTGGACCCATCCCGCGACTGGCAAGGTGTCAAAGGATCGGCTGTACGACGGCGTCGTCTTCCACCGCATCATCGACGACTTCATGATCCAGGGTGGCGACCCCCTCGGTCAGGGCACCGGTGGCCCTGGTTTCGAGTTCGATGACGAAATTCACCCCGAGCTCGACTTCACTAAGCCATACGTTCTGGCTATGGCCAACGCCGGTAAGCGCGGCGGTAGGGGCACCAACGGGTCCCAGTTCTTCATCACCACCGTTCCCACCACCTGGCTGCAAGGCAAGCACACCATCTTCGGGAAGGTCGAAGAGGCAGCGTCACAGGATGTCGTCAAAAAAATTGAAGCGGTCAAGAAAGATGGCCGCGACCGTCCGATCGAGGACGTGGTTATCAACAGCATCAGCATCGAAGAGGTCTAACACCGGTGAGCGAGGTGCCGGTGAACTCCGACAATTACTGTTACCGGCACCCCGACCGCCAGAGCTACATTCTGTGCCAGCGGTGCGGCCGCACGGTGTGTGCGCAGTGCCAGACCCAGGCGTCTGTGGGCGTGCACTGCCCGGAATGCGTTCGTGAAGCGAGACAGTCCACTGCACGGACAAAGCCCGCTTTGATCACCGCCATCAACCGGGCCCGTACAGGCGGGGGTCCCGTCGTCACCTATTCCCTCATCGCTGTCACGACACTTGTCTATCTTCTTCAGCTGGTGACGGATGGTTTTCTGACCAGTGCCTTGCTCTACTGGGCGCCCTACACGGAAACGCAGCCGTGGCGAATGCTCACCTCAGTCTTCGTACACTCGGACAACTCATTCCTGCACTTCGCGTTTAACATGTATTCGCTGCTCATCTTCGGCAGGCTTGTGGAGCAGATGCTCGGCAGGGGAAGGTTCGCGGCGCTTTACCTGCTCAGCGGGCTCGGCGGCTCGGTGGCCGTGCTGCTGATCTCGCCGACAACACCCGTGGTGGGAGCATCCGGAGCAATCTTCGGACTTCTCGGTGCCTACTTCGTCATCCAGCGAGGACTTGGCGGCACCAATGTGCAGTTACTGGTAGTCCTCGGCCTCAACTTGGTAATCGGTTTCATCGTGCCAGGCATTGCGTGGCAAGCTCACCTCGGCGGGTTGATTGTCGGTGCGCTCACCGCAGTGATTTATCTGAAAACCAGGCATCGCAATAAGAAGAACACCCAGCTGCTACTCGTGTGGTCAGTGCTGGGCGGGCTCATCCTGATCACCGTTGTCGGTGTCGCCCTGATGTACCAGCGGCTGGCCTAGCAGTTATCCACAGGTTAATCCACAGTGGGGATAATTACACCCGTGTAGTTGCCAGCGGGGAGGGGCGCAAGGGCGGTCAGCGCCAACGCGTCGTCATGAGAAATCCTAAGAAAAGGATTCCAAATCCGACCAGAATGTTACCGTCGCCCAAGCTAGCGACCGGTAGGGCACTCTGGCTGACGTAGTAGACGATGATCCAGGCCAGGCCGAGCAACATCAGGCCGAACATGATGGGCTTGAACCACACAGCATTTGGGGCACTCTCGCCGGAGTGCTGCTGCTTCTCGGACTCGTCGCGAGTTTTGGTTCTGGCCATTCACGAATTCTAGCCTGAAAGACGCCAGCCCGGCTTGACGAACGCTCAGCTGGCTCAGTACAAGAGCATAGAATCGTCAGCATGAATGAGACGCGTAGACGAGCGCGCGTCGCGCTACGGCGCCAGCACCGCCCGGTGTCCATAATCGGGGTTCTGGGTGAAATCTTCCTGACTGCAGGCGTTGTCTGCTTCCTCTTCCTGGGTTGGCAGTTGTGGTTGAACGATCTAGTGGTCGGCAACGAGCAGCGCTCCAACGCTCTCGACCTGGTCGAGGAGTGGAATAGCGCTCCTACAGCTTCTGCAACTCCTGCTGCTCCCGTTGCTCCAGACGGGGACGCTAACGTCGAGCCGGTCGACCACGGTGAACCCATCGTCCGCACAGCTCCGGCGACCGCCAAGGCGTTCGCGACGCTGTACGTGCCGCGATTTGGTGCTGAGTATGTGCGTGTGATCGGTGAAGGTGTCAGCCTCTCGAAAGTACTCAACAACGCAGAACTCGGTGTTGGGCATTACCCCGATACCCAAATGCCAGGAGCGATCGGCAACTTCGCCGTTGCCGCTCATCGCACCACGTGGGGTGCCCCGTTCCGCGATATCGGTTCCCTGCGCCCAGGCGACAAAATCTATGTACAGACGGAAGACGGGTGGTACACCTACGGCTACCGCTCCTTGGAGTATGTGCGGCCGACGGGTGTCGATGTGCTGCAGCCGGTACCCCAGGCCCCGGGGGCTGCCGCCGCCGACCGAATCATCACGCTGACAAGCTGTAACCCGCTGTTTTCGGCAGCTGAACGTATCATCGCCTATGGTGTTCTTGAATCGTGGCAACCGACATCCGCCGGGGCACCAGCGGAGTTGGCCGGCACACTGAACGCGGGAGGATAGATGTACGCATCACTGTGGAGGCTCCTTCCCGGGCCTCTCTGGCTGCGCATCCTGCTAGCCGTTGTCTTGGTCATCGTCGCGCTTTGGGCGCTAGTGACCTTCCTATTCCCTTGGTTGAACGGATTTTTCAACACCTACGATGTCACGGTAGACGAATGACCAAAGTACTCGTTGTCGATAACTACGACAGTTTTGTTTACACGCTAAACGGTTACCTGTTGCAGCTTGGAGCTGAAACAACCGTGATGCGAAACGACGCATTCACCCCGGATGAGGCGGAGGACCTCCTCGCAGATTATGACGCGGTGCTGCTATCGCCAGGTCCAGGAACTCCCGCTCGTGCAGGAGTGTCAGTACCCCTTGTTGGCACAGCGTTGCGGTCTGGCACACCTCTGCTGGGCGTGTGCCTCGGGCATCAGGCGATCGCCGAAGCGATGGGTGCCACTGTCACCCATGCCGATGAACTCATGCACGGCAAGACGTCTCTCGTGACGCACGACGATGAATCGTTCTACGCGGGTGTGCCCCAGCCGTTTACCGCAACGCGTTATCACTCTCTGGCGGTCGTCGATGCCACTGTTCCGAGCTCACTTGTGGTTACCGCGCGCACGCAGGGCGGTGTGATCATGGGCCTGCGCCACGAGTCAGCCCCTATCTATGGAGTTCAGTTCCACCCGGAGTCGGTATTGACCGAAGGGGGCTACGTCATGCTCGCCAACTGGCTGGCCATCACCGGAATGCCGCAGGCGCGGGAGACGGCAAAAGGCTTGAGCCCGCTAGTCAACCTGGGTTAGCAGTTTCCGCGAAGTTAGAAGGTTCCCGAGCAGTAGGTCAGGCGGATACTAGAGCGCTGCGGGTGGTCGCCCGGTGCTAGCGATTGGCCGGTGACACCCTGACCGGTGCATCCGGGGTCCTGTTCGGCCACGACGTTCATGCCGAGGTTAGTCATAACCGTATTCGCTTCGCTGATGGGTTGACCGACGACACTGGGAACGGTGATGTTACCGCTGGAGACCGTGAGGTCAACCTCTTCGCCGACGCGAACCTCTGTTCCATCTTTCGGGTCGCTGCTGATGACGGTACCGGCCGGAACGGAAGGGTCGTTCTGTGTACTGGTGATGCCGTGCCTGAGTCCGCGGGCCTCGAGGGCAGCTATGGCATTGGCTTCGGTCATATTGACCAAGCGTGGTACGGCAGTGGAGGCCTTACCCGTCGAAACGTAGAGGCGCACTATCTGGCCGTCGCCCAATTGGGCTCCGGCCTCAGGGTCGGTGCGGATGATCTCGCCCTCGGTAACGTCTTCGCTGGTCACATCAAAACGGCTGGGCACAAGGCCCAGGTCGGTGAGGGTGCGCGAACCGCTTTCATACTGCGCACCAACGATATCGGGAACGGGAACGGACAGCCCGTCGCTGATAGAAGTTGGCGTGAGGTTGACCACCCAAAAGGTGACGGCGACGAGGATGGCGATCATCACGGTGATGCCCGCCCATATCCAGGCGACCGGTGGGCGATTTTGGGTTCGCGTTGTGCGCTCGGTGTTGTCGGAGGCCAGCTGGCGCAGGGTGGCTTCGGATTCGGCTGTCGCACTGGGGTTGACCCCGAAGAGTGTTGACTGGAAGTCGTTCGAGACCAGCTTTCGGGCGGGCAATTGCCCTGCTCCGGCCGATTCCAGGTCGGAACGGAAATCGGATGCCGTCTGGAACCGCTCGAACTTGTCTTTGTTGAGAGCGTGAAGAACGACAGCATCCAGCGCCGGCGAGATGTTCGGGTTGATGGTGCTGGGCGCAACCGGCGGTTCGCTGATGTGCTGGTAAGCGACTGCAGCGGCCCGTTCTCCACGGAATGGCGGGCGGCCAGTGAGAAGTTCGAACAGAACGACGCCCGTGGAGTAAAGGTCGGTACGTGCGTCAACGCTCTCGCCGCGAGCTTGCTCGGGTGAGAAATACTGGGCGGTCCCGAGGATCGCGCTGGTGTCTGCCACGGTTGCTGAGTTGTCGGAAACGGCTCGGGCGATACCGAAATCCATCACCTTGACCTGGCCGTTTTGCGTGATCATGATGTTGCCGGGCTTGATGTCTCTGTGCACCAGCAATGCGCGGTGACTGTATTCGAGGGCGGTGAGCACACCATCGATGATCCGAACGGCCTCATGGCCGTCGAGCGGACCTTCGGAGATGATGTCTTTGAGAAGGCGTCCGTCAACATGTTCCATGACGATAAACGGAACTTGCGTTTCGATGCCATTGGCATCACTGACCGTTTCTTCACCAGCATCAAAGACCCGAACGATGGTCGGATGCGCCATTCGGGCAGCTTTCTGAGCTTCTTCCCGGAACAGTAGGCGAAACCGTGGATCTGTGGCAAGTGCCGGGCGCAGCAGCTTTATGGCTACGCGGCGGTTCAGGCGGCTGTCTATGCCGACGTGCACGTCAGCCATTCCTCCGCGCCCGATGAGATCGCCGACTTGATACCTGCCCGCGATCACGCGCGTGTCTGTAGTCAAGTCTTATCTCCCGGTAACTATAAAGATGCCCTGCCAGTGTAATTGCTTCGGCTGTTACGGATTCTCACAAGCCGTCTGTCGCCGGCGGGTCTTCGGGTACTGTCGCTGCTGGTAGCGGCGTGACGGCAACAGTGACGGCATCCGATTGGGGCGAGAGGTTACCTGAACATTCAGCAAGGTAACTAATGGACACGCTTGACACGTCGGCGTCTGGTTTCACCGTGATTTGCGAGGTCCCGGCCGGTACAGGGTTAGCTGGAAGGAAAGTGCCGCCCGTGACAGTCACGCGATACGCGGTGCGCGTTGTGCCGAAGGGGCAGCCCTGGTAGCTCTGCCACGAAACCGGGAACGACTCATCGGCCATGACTGTAGCTGGAGCCGTAGGTGGCGACGGCTTGGTGGCTGCGGGAATGGCGCTGTAGACGTAGACATCCACTGTGGTGTTCTTGTCCAGGTTGCCCGTCGGGTTGATTCGGTACACGATCCCCACCTCTTCTGGGGAGGGGGCGACGTTGCCTTCGATGATGTTCGCCACCAGCTCGAGGGCTAGCAGGTCATCGCGGGCCTCTTCACCGCGTTTGCCGATAAAGTCGTCCGCGACCACACGCACCTTGGTGATGGTGGGTGTTGGCGCAGGTGTGGTGACAACTGGCGTGCGGCTCGCGCTTGTGGCCCGCGGCTCCGGGTCATCTTGAGGCTGCATTACCAGGGCGATGATCATACCGATTACCACCACGAGTAGGATGCCGACGAGCGCGATGAGCGGCCAGGTCCACGGGTTGCGGGTCTTGACCGGTGCTGAGTCTGTCGGGATGGTACCGGCTGCGCCCATTGCGTTGGTCGAATTGAGCACGCGCGTCGACTGCGTTGCACCGGTGCCGGAGGATTGCATGCCTCCCAGGGCACTTGCACCTGCAACCCCAGGAACAGCGGCCACAGCAGCAGCAACGTCACCGCGGCGCAGTGCTTGCGCAGCTCGCGCTAGATGCGCGGCGGAAGCCGGACGCTCAGCTGGACTCTTGGAAATGCTGCAGTAGACAAGATTTCGTACCGGCTCCGAGATCGTAACCGGCAGATCAGGAGCCTGCTCGTTGATCTGCGCCATAGCGATAGCGACCTGCGATTCGCCAGTGAACGGACGGCGGCCAGCCAACGCCTCGTACGCGACAATACCGAGCGAGTAGATGTCTGTGGTCGGGGAGGCTGGATGACCGCTCGCCTGCTCCGGTGACAGGTACTGCACGGTGCCCATAACTTGGCCAGTTGCCGTGAGCGGAACCTGATCGGCGATGCGGGCGATACCAAAGTCGGTGATCTTCACCCGGCCGTCTGGAGTGATGAGGAGGTTTCCCGGCTTAATGTCGCGGTGCACCAGACCGGCGCCGTGTGCCGCGTGGAGCGCGGATGCGGTTTGCGCGACGATGTCGAGAACGCGGTCGGTGGATAGCACCCGTTCGCGCTCGAGAACGGTCGACAGAGCTTCACCCGGCACCAGTTCCATGACCAGGTAGGCGCTGCCTTCTTCCTCACCGTAGTCGAAGACGTTTGCGATGCCCTCATGATTTACCAGGGCGGCATGGCGCGCCTCAGCACGGAAGCGCTCGAGGAAGCCGGGATCGCCGAGATACTCGTCCTTGAGGATTTTGATGGCGACAGTTCGACCGATAACGAGGTCGGTGGCCTGCCACACCTCGCCCATGCCCCCAATCGCTACGCGACTTGAGAGTTGGTATCTTCCACCGAAAGTGAGGCCGCTTGTGGGTCTCATTTGTTCAGCACCGCCTCAATTACCTTTTTTGCGATTGGCGCTGCGACTGAGCCGCCAAGACCTGGTCGATTCTCCACTACAACGGCAATGGCGATTTGGGGGTCGTTTGCAGGAGCGAATCCGGTGAACCATAGTGTCCGGTTGATGTTGTCGTTACCGCCGCTCTCAGCGGTGCCCGTCTTTCCGCCGACCTCGACCCCATTTATTCTTGCAGACCCGGCCACACCGTTGCTCACATTGTTGACCATCAGCTGCACCATTGTCGCAGCCGTCTGCTCACTGATCGGCTCACTGAAAACCTCCGGTTGGAATGGCTCAAGCACGGTGAGGTTCGGGGCGATAACGCTGTCGATGAGTGTGGGTTGCATCACCGTTCCACCATTGGCGATGCCAGCCGTAACCATGGCGATCTGAAGCGGCGTGGCCCGCACATCGTATTGTCCGAATGACGACAGCATCAACTGGGCGGGGTCCATATTCTCGGGGTAGATGCTGGCCGTAGTGCGCATGGGTACGTCCAAACGGTGCCCAAATCCAAAGCCATCGGCGTACTCCGCAATCACATTTTCGCCGAGAGCTGCGCCAAGTTCGGCGAACGGGATGTTGCACGACAGGCGCAAGGCCTCAGTGAGGGTGACCGTCTCGGCGCCGCCGGCACATGCACCCTCGGTGGCGTTACTAATGGTGACGTCGGACTGCGGCAGTTGTAAGCGCGAGGGGTTGGCGAACGTGCTCTCGGTTGTGAACTGGCCACTGTCCAAAGCGGCGGCGGTGACGAGCAGCTTGAAGACCGAACCTGGGTGGTACAGATCACCCGCAATTGTACGGTTGATCAGCGGGTCGCTCTCGTCGGCCAGGAGTTGATTGTAGGCGTCGATCACCGATCCTGTGTCATGGCTGGCGAGCAAGTTGGGATCGTAAGTCGGCTTGGACACCATGGCGAGGATGGCACCAGTCTTAGGGTTCAAGGCGATGACAGCACCGCCCTGGTCGCCTAAGGCATCCCAAGCCGCCTGTTGGGCGACGGGGTCAATGGTCAGTTCCACTGCGGCGCCCTTGGGGCTTTGGCCAGTGAACACGGAGTTGAGCTGATCGAGAAATTGGCTATCGGCCGTTCCGCTCAGGTAATCGTTAAGGGCACCCTCAACACCGGTGTTGCCCTGGTTCAGACTGAAATATCCAGTGACGGCCGAGTACAGTTCAGGATTCGTATACACCCGTTGAAACTTGAAGTTATCGTTGACCGGCGTGGAGACGGCAACAGGTGCACCATCAACAAGAAGAGGACCACGCTCAGCGGAGAAACTTTTATAGAGGGTGCGCACATTGCGACCGTCCGCGTTGAGGTTGTCGGCCTGAAAGACAGTAATGAACGTGCCTGAGCTGAAAAGGGCGACAAACATCAGCAACACCACCATGCTGACCCGCTTGAGTTCCTTGTTCATTCCGCCAGCAGCGTTCATCGTTCGACCACCAATCGTGGTTGGTGCCTGATGGTGTCAGACAGGCGAAGAAGGAGGGCCACAATAATCCAGTTGGCTATCAGCGAGGAACCGCCGGCTGCCAAGAACGGTGTGGTCAGACCAGTCAGCGGAATCACCCGTGTCACCCCGCCAATGACAATGAAGACCTGCAGCGCTACGACGAAAGCGAGGCCGACTCCGAGCAGGCGACCGAAGTCATCCTGCCCGGCGAAGCCGATGCGGAACCCACGCGAAACGAGCAGTAGGTAGAGGGCCAAAATGGCGAACAGGCCCGCCAAGCCAAGCTCTTCACCAAGGCTGGCGATGATGTAGTCGCTTTGCGCAAGCGGTACCAGGTCGGGGCGGCCCTGACCAAGGCCGGTGCAGATGAGCCCACCGTTAGCCAAACCAAATAGTCCCTGTACCAATTGGTAGCTGCCGCCGATGGATTCGTAAACGTCCGGGTTGAAAGGGTCAAGCCACCCGTTGAAGCGCCCTGTAACGTAACTCAGCGTCTGGCTGGCGACGACGGCTCCGGCAAGGAACAGCGCGAGGCCCAGGATGACCCAACTGAGGCGCGCGGTTGCGACATAGATCATGACCAGAAAGAGTCCGAAGTAGAGCAGTGAGGTTCCCAGGTCGCGCTGGAAAATCAGTACGGCCAGGGACGCAGCCCAAATAACGAGGATGGGGCCGAGATCACGGACACGTGGGAAGCGCATTCCCAAAAATTTTTTACCAACCATGGACAGACTGTCGCGGCTCTCAACGAGGTACCCGGCGAAGAAGATAGCCAGGGCAATCTTCGCCAGCTCGCCGGGCTGGAAGGTGAAACTTCCCACTTTTATCCATAGCTGTGCACCGAATTCGGAGTGGCCGATCACGGGGAGCATAGGCAGCAGGAGTAAGACAATGCCGCCGAACATGGACACGAATCGGTAGCGAAGCAGAACGCGATGGTTGCGAATCGTCAGGAGAACACCGAGCGCAATGAGGATGGCGAGGCCGGTCCAGGCGATCTGGCGGACGCCGGCAGCCTCCCAACCGAACAATCCGTTTGCGAGGTCGATGCGATAAATCATCGCGATGCCCAAGCCGTTGAGCACCGTGACGGTTGGCAGGATGAAGGGGTCCGCCTCCGAAGCCACGAAGCGAAGACAGACATGAACGCCGAGGATCAGTGCACTGAGCACGCCGCTGAGAAGAAGTACACCGGTGTCAAGCACTCCAATGGCGCCCAACTGTACCAACGCCATCGCACCGGTGGTGATCACAAAAGCGAAAAGCAGCAGCACCAGTTCCCGGTTGCGCAGCCGCGCGGGGACTCGCAGTTTTAACCGAATTGCGTCGGTGAACGTTGTGCGCTCGTTGGCCAGGTTTGATGAGGACACGGACATAGTGTTTGACTTACCGTTTGCTGGCATCGGCTAACCGTTTAATAATGTCTCGGGCACCTTCAAGACTGCCGGCCGTTATGGTGTCTTCGACTTGTTCGCGTTCGAACTCAGACAGGGTACCCAGCTGGATACTGGTTACCTCGTAGACGCTCGAGAGTGGGATGGGCCCCAGATCTTGCTGCACGCCCTTGTAAATGGCGATCGTATTCCCGTTCGGCCCGACGAAGTAGTGGTTTTGGGTCCAGCGGTAGCCGCTGACAATGGCCGCCACAACGAGGCCGGCGATGAGCGCAACGGCCACGAGCCACGTGATCCGGCGGCGGCGGCGGCGGCGGCGATCTTCTGCGATCAGCTCCTGCAGGTATTCATCGGATTCCGGCTCGAAATGGCTGTCGGCGTTTTGCGCAGCCTTGAGAGGGTGCAGCAGAAGGGAGGGCAAACGCAGGGGCCGACGGCCGATTGAGGCTTCAAATGACAGTGGTTCCGCCGCTGATCCC
>JAODMI010000009.1 GCA_025464755.1 Homoserinimonas sp. | reverse complement strand
CGCCAAGCCAGATCGCCGCGAAAACCAGATGCAGGGCAAGAGAGTTGACGGCGTCAACGTGCCCGGATGCTCCAGCAGCATGACCCTGCTGGGACATCGGGATGAGACCTGCGATGGCGAAAACGGTGACAAAAGCCAGCAGCGTACGGTTGCGTATGGCAAAGCAGAGCACCGTCACACTCGCGGCCACAAGCGTCGTCGTCAGCCAGGCACGCCCGACCTCCGTATCGGTGACGAACTGTCCAAGGTACTGGCCAAAAGCCGGATCTAAGGTGAACGGCTGCTGATACACGCTGAGGAAAGTGAGCAAACCGGTGGCTACCGATGCCACAGCCCACACGGCTGCTCCGCCCGACGCTAAGTCGACCGCAGCGCCGTACGCCTTTTCGTCTTTGCTCAGGGCGAAGCAGGTGAGCACCAGCGCCCCGATCGTCGCGGCCGCACCCAGGTTCACCAGAAGTTTGGCCAGGGGGAGCCCATAGCGAACTGCTGCACCCGGGTCGCTCACAAGCGGCGCAGCGGCAGCGCCGCCGAAGACCAGCGCCACCAGCAGTGCCGCCAACGCGACGACAAGCAGTAGCGCCGGCCCGGCAATGCGTACAAGCCTGATCACCCGACAAGCTTAGGCGAGCAGGCTGAATGTCCCCGCCGGGCTAGTCGGGATCCGAGGCCACCGCGTCCTTTACCTTTTCGGCGACCTTTTTGACCATTCCGGGGTCTGGCAGTGGCATGGTCCCATAGAGGAGCGGGTCGGGCATGGTCGCGCTTGGCGCCGGCGCCGCCGTGGTCGGGCCGGCGTGGTAGCTGAATTCTCCCAAACCGTCCGGTGTTGGGCCCGACGCCCAGGAACCTTCCGCAGCCATTTCTCCGCTAGAAAAATTGAGGTACTGGTATGACACGTCACGCTCTTCATTTTTGAGCGGGAACATGCTCGGCACGGGCAAGCTCTCCAAGCCCTCTTCCTGCAATTCGCGGGCGGCCGCTATCCACTGGTTCTGGTGCATGGTGTCGCGAGCGAGCAGGAACGACAGCAGATCTTTCACGCCGCTGTCCTCTGTCATGTGATAAAGCCTTGCAACTTGCAGCCTTCCCTGCATCTCGGCGTTCGCGTTGGCGGTGAAATCCGCCAGCAGGTTGCCACTACATGTGATGTAGGACCCTTGCCAGGGGTTACCGTTACTGTCCACTGGGCGCGCGCCGGCACCAGCAACGATGGCATGTTGAACGTCCATGCCGCCGATGACCGCAGCCAGCGTAGGGTCCGACTTCATGGCCTTCTCCGTCAACTCTGTTGGCGCAGTTTCCAGCAATTTGGCGATCATGATGGCGAGCATCTCGACGTGGCCAAATTCTTCCGCGCCGATGCCGTACACCAAGTCTCGGTACTTGCCCGGCAGGTGCGAGTTCCACGCCTGGAAGCCATACTGCATGGCAACGGTGATCTCCCCATACTGGCCGCCCAGTACCTCCTGCAACTTGCGCGCGTATACGGGGTCTGCCTTATCCGGTGAAGCCTTGTGCTGAAGCTCTTGTTTGTGGAAAAACATTCGCGCACTCTCTCCCTGTCTTGGCCAGGCCTCGGGTAGCAGGTCCCTTTGATCCGCTGACCAGGCGATGAATGCACGGTAAGCGGAGCCGCGTAACCCCTCAAGGGGCTTGCCTCATGCGCTTATCCTCGATACATGAGCTTGTCTTCGCCCCGCACTTTTGAGACGGATGGGCTTGTCTGCCACGTCTTCGCAACGCCGGCCGCTGGTCCCCGTGATGACCTCCCCACTTTTGTGCTGCTGCACGGCATCGGTATGACGCACCGGTATCTCGAGCGCCTTCACACCACCCTCGCCGCCGTGGGTAACGTCTACTCGTTTGACCTCCCCGGTTTCGGCTCGACACCCAAACCGCAGGCAGCAGTTTCGGTTGAAACATACGCCGAGCTGATCGGCGCTTTCCTTGACAGCGAGCAGGTTGACTCATGCGTGCTGGTCGGACACTCAATGGGGGTGCAATTCGCCATTGAGGTTGCACGGCAGCGCCCGGATGCCGTTACTCACGTTGTTCTGATGGGCCCGGTAGTCGATGCCGCACGTCGCTCCATTTTTCAGCAGGCGCTGGCGCTGGGAAGGGACTCGTTACGAGAGCCGCCATCGGCGAATCTGATCGTATTCACGGACTACATCCGGTGCGGGCCGCGGTGGTACCTCACAGAGTTGCCCGTGATGATGGACTACCCCACGGAGGAGCGCATAGCCGATCTGACATGCCCGGCGCTTGTTATCCGCGGAGCGGATGACCCGGTTGCAAAAAGGGAATGGTCGGCTTCCCTCGCGGGAAGAGCACGAAGTGGACAATTCGCAGAATTCCGTGGCCGGCATGTCGTGCAGATGAGTTCGGCGCAAGACGTCGCATCCGCGATCGTCTCCTTCGTGAGCGGCCGAGCACGCATGGAGGAGACCAGCGGGTGACTTCGCTTATGCGTAAAGCGTGGTGGTGGACGGCAGACTACGCCTACGCCGTCTATTGGCAGGCGCGTAGCATGTCGATCTGGATCAAGCCGCAGAAGTATTTGAGTGGTGCCGCGCGTCCTGTCGTCGTGATTCCCGGTATCTATGAGAGCTGGCAGTTCATGCGCCCTCTTATCGATGCACTGCATGCTCGAGGCCACCCGGTGCACGTTGTCACGATGCTGCAACGCAACAGCAGGCCGGTGCCGGCTGCGGCGCGTATTGTGGCCGATTACCTGGCCGAGCATCAGCTGCGGAATGTTGTGATCGTTGCGCACAGCAAAGGCGGCCTCATCGGTAAGTTCGTGATGCTCGACCTTGACACAGAACGGCGCGTTGAGGCCATGGTGGCCGTCTGCACGCCGTTCTCCGGGTCACGCTACGCGCGATATCTGGTGATTCCGAGCCTGCGCGCTTTCTCCCCCCGCGACATGACCACGAGCCGACTCTCCCGTGATCTGGCCACGAACACTCGCATCACCTCAGTGTTCGGCCTCTTCGACCCGCACATCCCCGAAGGCAGTGAGTTGGCGGGCGCCCGCAACATCCGGTTGAATCTTGGCGGGCATTTTCGCATCATGGGAAACCCGCGCACCATTCAAACCGTCGTCGAAGCGGTCACCGACGACTAAGACGGTGCCTAGGTGGTCGGCTCCGGCGGCTCAGTCTTAAATCCGACAAGCCTGTGCGTGCCGTCGCAGAACGGTTTGATGGTGGACACCCCGCACCGACAGAGTGCTACCGTCTTGCGCTTACGCTCGATCGGCTCGCCGGACGTCGATACCAGCTCGATATCGCCTCGCACCAGTAGCGGGCCGTCGGTGCACGCGACAATCGTTGGCGGATTGCGTTCAATATTGCTTGCCGTCACGATTCGTGCACCTTTCGCTCTTCGGTTCGCAGCCGCCGCAACGACTGTGTCAGTTTTCGTTCCGGTGTTGCCGCAAGTTTCAGCCGTCTTCCGTGATAGCTGATTCCCCCGCGCCCGCGCGCACCAAGGGCAAGCCAAACGCAGACGGCACGCTCCCCCACCCAGAGCGGCGCCCAGAGCGCACTGGTCGCCGGAAAGACTGCCGCGCCGCCGGCTCTGCGTCGCCCTGTTTCGGCCAGCGCGCACACCAGCCCCGCAACCACCACAGTCCTCATCGGACGACGGAACGCCCACACAAGGAGGGGCAACAAGGTCATCTCGAGCGCGAGCCGGCGCGGTTGCGCAAAGTCGTCGTAAGCCTGCCGCACGCGTTGATGCCAGAAAAGACTGGTCGCCGGGGGCAGCCGAGCGACATAGAGACCATCGGCGCAGATTTCTCGGCCACCGACCGCACGAACGGTACGAATGAGTTCCAGGTTTTCGAAGAGCACATCACCGTTGTATCCGCCTGCGCGCAGCACGGTGTTGCGACGCACGGCAAGGCTCCCGGGGTAGTCGGATCCGAATGCCCGGTTCACAAGGGTGCGGGCGGTGTCCCAACGCGCATGCCAGGGAAGCGGGCTGAAGTAATTCTGAGGACGAACAATGTCGGCATCCGCAAGTTGTTCCACGATCCGCCTAATCTCTGCTTTCCGATACCTCACGTCGTCATCGGCGATAACCACCCGGTCGTGGCGTGCGCAACGCAGCCCGGTCATCACGCCAGCGACCTTGCCATTCGCTCCCGGCCATGGCTCGGGAGCGATGTGCTGAACAGTGGCTGACCATAGTTCAGCATGCTGCTGAAACAACGGCTGAACCGAGCCGTCGACAACGGTGACATCCAGCCACTGCCCCAACTGGGCAAGATAGGCCGTAGTCTCACCAAGACCCGCGTCCGATGTCGAGCGCAAGGGCAGGATGTACTCAGCCGCCAGCCGTGCCATGAGCGCTACGCCGTCACGATACGGGGTTCCGACATGCCGGCGCCGGGAAGCGGCACCCGAAGCGCCGACCGACCGGCTGTCCACTCGCTGAGGGTGTGCCCGGCAGCCCAACCATCGATGGTGAGTGCAGCGTTCGCTCCGAACATGATGTCGGCCAGCAACGTAGGGTCATCTTCGGCGAGCGTGCCAGCCAAATCGCGCCCAGCGATCTGCTCGTGCACGGCGTCCGCCTCGACGTGCTCGTCAAAGTACCAGGTGACCTCCGGGCCATAGCCAAGTCTGCGAAAGCCGTCGCCGATAAGTCGATTCGGCACGGACGACGTCATCTCGAACGCCGCCAAATGTCCGACAGACGCTCCGCGCAGCCTTCGATTGAGACCGAACATCGTTGTCATGTTGAACGATGCAAGAGATATTGCCGGCACGCAGTCCACGTACGTTCCGTAGCGATCATCAAGGCCCACTCCCCGCATGGTGCAGGCGTATATGGCCGAATGCATGCGCTCCGGGTGACCACCTCCGTATTCGTCTGCCTGAATTTCGATGAGGGCGGCTTTGGGCCGGCCGGTAAGGCGGGGAAGAACCCACGACTGCGCGTCTGCCTCTTTGAGGGTATAGACCGAGCGCAGGGCGACGTACTCCAGCATTTGTGCGCGCGAAGCCCGCTTAGCAATGTAACGAGACAAACTTGGGCCGCCGTCTTGTGCTGTCAGAGCGAACAGGGCGGCAGCCACTGCCTCACTATTCGCGCTCGGCAATGCGGGAGTGTCAATTTCTGCGCGCAGGTGACGCTCAAAGGCCCGTTCGACCGCTACCCGGCCGGCAACCGTCAGGGGATGCCACTCCCAGTCCTCATCCGCTTCCACGACGGAACCGTAATGGAGGCCGTGCAAAAGCAGCAGAGTCAACTGAATGTCGTCATCGTGCACAATGTCTGGAGTGTGCTCAAGTGCCAAGTCAAGAGCTGCCGAAAACCCTTCGAGGGTCTCCACCGCATCGGCGGCTGGTCGGCGAAAGGCGTCCAGTAACTGTGCACTTACCGCCCCGCGCGCCGAGAATGGCGGCGCCGGGTACGGCGCCGCCATCCCCTGCGCTGTTACCAAGTGGGGCTACCCGGGGAACTCATCCCCTGCCCGGCATCCTTGGCTTCGTCTTTAAGGCCACCCGCCGCGGATGCCCCCTCCTGCTTGACTGTATCCATGCCGTCGGTCGCGGCGCTCTTCACAGAGTCCATCGCTTCCTGAGCGGGCTCCTTGAGGTCTTCGGCGACGTGCTTTGCAGCGTCGGTCAGCTCTGCCGCCAAAGGCTGCGCCTTCTCCTTCAACGTCTCCGACAAGCCCTTTTCTTTTTCGCTGGCCGGGATCAGTGACGCCACCAACATGCCCACGCCGAAGGCGATGAGACCAACCGCCATCGGGTTGCCTTTGGCCGAATTGATGGCCTTGTGCGGAACCTCGGTGAGAGTGCTTCCCGCGCTGCTAACGGTGCCGGATACGCTGCCCTTAGCATCAGAGGCGACCCCGAAGACTCGGTCTTTGGCGGAACCGATCGCGCTCTTCACCTTATCCGTCTGCCGGTGCACGATCTTCGACGGGGTTACCTTCTCGGCGAGCGCGTCCACATCATCGCCGAGTTCACGGCGGGTTCGTTCGATGTCTTCTCGAATTTCATTCGGATCGGTACTCATCAGCGTTCCCCATTTCCTTTCAAGGCGTCTGGAATTTTTTTGACGGATTCAGCGGTTTTCGGCATACCCTGCACGGCTTCTATCTCTTTCTTGCCTTTGAGGAAGAGCACCAGGGCGACGATTCCCCAGATGATGGCAACGATGACGGCGGACCAACCGTTGCCCACCAGCTCACCCAGCCCCCACCACAGGGCGATGGACAGGAAAAGCACAGTAAAGTGCGCAGCAAGGCCTGCCCCGGAGAACATCCCGGCGCCTTTCCCCGCTCGCTTAGCCGATTGTTGGAGCTCCGCTTTCGCCAGCTCCATCTCCTGCCGCAACAAGGTCGAGAAGTCGCGCGAGACCTCGGCGATGAGCTCGCCTACAGAGGTAGACGCCGCTCTTTCCTCTGGTGCGCCCGGGTCTGGGATGTGGCTCATAGCTGCACGTTCCCCGTTGATCCTGTTGCGGAGCCAAAACCGGTTCCGGTCGGCACCGTTTCGGCTCCGTAGGGTGACGTCGACCCGATGCCTGAGGCCGTCGTACCGCCAGACGCGTAGGCACCCGTGTCTACGGTGCCGGTCGGAACAAAGTCACCTCCGGCTGTCCTTTCACTGCCTGCTTCGGATTTGTTGCTCACGACGGCCTTCGTCAGCCGCCCAACGACGACCCCCGCTAGCGCGGCAATGGCGATAAAGGTTCCGGGGCGCTGCCGCGCAAATGTTTTCATTTCTTCGACGAGCGAACCGGGGTCGCGAGCGCTCAGCCAATCGGCGACGTCGCTCGTCCTCTGGCCGGCTTGACGGACAATTTCGGTTGCCACACCGGGTTCTGCGGTGCTGTTGCCCATCGATGCCAGTTCTTCGCCGATCGAGCGCAGTCCCGTGGCTAAGCGCTCCTGCTGCGTTCCGGCCTGATCCACCAGCCCGGTCTTCGCCTGTCCTAGGAGGTCGCGAGCCTGTGTGCCGATCTCGCTGGCCACCTTT
>JAODMI010000007.1 GCA_025464755.1 Homoserinimonas sp. | reverse complement strand
TCCCTGAACCCGAGCTACTGACAAGCAAATACCGCCCGGCCAGTCGGCCGGGCGGTATTTGCTTGTCAGTAGGGACGTCGAGCGAACTATGGGCGACGGTCGATGGGCAGGGGAGGGTTCTCGCTGTCTAGGTGCTCTACGGTTGTGAACACCAGCTCCTGCGATCCAGAGTTCTCAATGTCGTGCAGGAGGTACTCGCCTGGTCCGAAGTGGAAATGGCGTGTCTCCCCAGCCCCGTACTCGACTTCACGAGTTGTGCCATCGAATGTTCTCTGCCTGCTTTTGCCGGCCGTTACCGCGGTCCAAAAGTAGTCCAGAACATGCCGGTGCGCGTGCCATCTCTCGCCGGGTGCGAGGCGGATCTCCCAGACTCGTACACGGTCGTTCTCACTCAGCAGACGTGACCCGACATGGCCGTCGTGAGAGAGAAGTTCGAATTCTTGCCGGATACCCGGCGTCCAGCCGGCGAAGTTGGTGCCCACTACTGTGCCTGCCAGGGGCAGGTCCTTCAAGAAACTGCTGTCACTCATAATTTCGTACTCGCAATCAGGAAACTATTTCCTATCAGTGGCTGGATGGGGATGCAGCTTGTTCTTAGCGTCCGGGCCCGTACAGACCGAAGCGTAAGTCTGGGTCGCCGGGCGTCCAGGTGGAGTCGACCTGAGACCTGCGGCCCATGGCGGTGACACGATCAACCACCTGATTGCCAAGCTCCAGCTGTTCCGGCTCCCAGGCCTCCAGCGCAGCGGTAATGTCTCCGCGCGCTGCGATCAGGGCGTCGTGCAGGGCCCACGCATTGACGGCCGCTTTTGCGGTGCCGGCGGCGGCGTGCGGGCGGGCAGCAGTGGCTGCATCACCGAGCAGCGCAACCCTGCCCTTCACCATGTGTTTCGTCCTCAAATCCCAGATTGCCTGGATGAAGGGTTGTTTGGTTTTCGTGACCACTTCGGCCGCCGCGGGCGCGAGCATGTCCACCGCGGCCTGCCTCATGTCATCCACGTACCTGTCTTGCACCTGACCGGGAATAACGGAGACCTTGCCGAGAAATCCGCGCTTGTCCGTCATGAACTCGTCAAAGTCGGCTCCAGGCTGGACGTTTCGGTACCAGACATAGTTGATGAGCCGATTACCCGGGTCCAGCTGACCGTTTTCGGCTGGGATCGGATACAGATTGATGTGCGAGAGCGGGGCGACACTATAGGTCAGAGAATCGCTTAGCAGCGTGAACGTGTCGGGCGACAATTCGCTCTCCGGGACCGTCCCTCGCCAGCCGATATAACCCGAGTAGGTCAGGTCTGCCTCGGGGTCGATGCGCTTCCGATTCAGCGAGCCGATGCCGTCTGCCAGCACGACAAGATCCGCGCGCGCTGTTTTTCCGCTCACAAATCGAAGATCGACACCGTCGGCGTCTTGGTCGAATCCACAGACAAACTCCCCGAGGTGGTATCCCTCGTCCCCGAAGTCGGCCAGGAGAGCGCGGTAAAATGTGCCCCACGAGGTGTATCGCCAAGCCTTTTCGTCGCGGGTGATCACTTGGTTAGATTGATCGAGATATTGAACCCAGCGTGTTGCCGTGCTGACGTCTTCCGGGTGCTGGCTACTGCACTCCCGGAACCAGCGCAGCGTCGCCGGTTGCAGCACGATCCCCCCGCCCCGGCCATCCAGGTTGTCGGGCGTCCTCTCGTAAATGTCCACTGTGAAGCCGAGTTGTTTAAGTAAGAGAGCTGTCGTGAGACCGCCGATGGACCCGCCGACGACGATTGCGCGCTGATCTTCGTATTGCTTCATCTGTGTACCTTCTGTAAGCCATTGCGATGTACTAAGAACGTACGCAACCTCAGCCCAGAACACGTGCTACAAAATAAGGAATAAAGCCGGGCATATTACTAAGATATGAGTTGCGTGACGTGTACCCGTGGTGAGGTTCCCGCGGCAAGTCAGCAGGAATGAGCGACCATGCCCGGGATGAATGCTGCGCCCGACGAGGAGCTCTCCGCCGCGCACAAGCGGATTTTTCACGCTGCGGGCCTAACTTACCTGGGCGGGTATCGACCTGATTTAAGGTTGGATGAGATCGCGATCTACGATCCGGAGAGTACCGATCTTCTTACTGGATCACTGGTTCTGCTGGCGATAGAAGATCCGATGAATGCAGAATCTGCCGCCCGGACGGCTGTGGCGCAGGGTGCGGCCGGTGTCGTGATTGGGTCATGGACGCCCCAGGACCACCGTCGTTCGATACAAGAACTAGGCGTCGTGGTGCTAGAGCGGCCGCCAGAGCTCAACTGGCTGCAAACCGTCACGGCCTTGAGGGTCGCCTCCAGCGAAGTGCCCGACGTCGATAGCGTCAAGGTGGGGGTAACTGATGGAGACCTACTCGCCCTGGCCGAAACTCTCGCTGATGTGCTCGGTGGGCCCATCGTCATAGAAGACGCCAGATTCAATGTTCTTGCCTACTCCACCTATGCGGGCTCATTTGACCATGGACGTGACTCGACCATTTTGGGCAGGAGGACCCCTCAGGAATGGGTGGATCATCTGTCAGCCGATGGCACTCTGCAAGTGCTAGCCGGGTCCGACTCTGTGGTCGAAATCATGGATGGTCCGCGCGGAGCTCGGCGCCGACTTGTCAGCGGGCTACGGGCAGAAGGCGAGTTTTTGGGCCTGTTGTGGTTGGCCGAGGGCGACAACCCGCTTCGCCCTGATGCGGACCGATTACTTATGGAGGCTGCGGTCCTGACGGCCGCCCATGTTATCCACTATCAGTCTCATATGAGGGAGCGTGCCACGTCGCATGGGTCCGTCGTAAAGTCACTGCTCGATGGCAGCCGCGTATCCCAGTCAGCGGTGGAGCAGCTGGGTCTCAAGCCAAGCTCTCGCCACGCTGTGCTCGGCCTCCGGCTGCGGCAGGCCAGTGATGTCGGGCCGCGAACCACCGCGCGACTTATCGACACCGTCACAACGTATTGCCAGGCGTATCGGTGGGCAGCCGCCTCCTGTGGCATTGGGAATGCCGTGTACGTGATCGCCGATCTACCTAAGGCGGGGACAACGACAGATTCCTACCTGCGCCTTGTCGAAGGGCTTGGGCAGGGGTTGCTTGAGACCTGTGAGCATGCTTTCGGCGGTCAGGTCATCGTCGCTGTGAGCGACGCCTCTCCCCGGCTTAATGCGATGCCGGGTCTGATGGTGCAGGTTGATCGCTCCCTCGATCACTGTAGCGAGCAGCCCGGAGCCGGTGGTGTGGTGACATTTCACGAGTCGAGAAACGGTATTGCACTCCATCTTGCCGCGGATGCTGTGCGCGCGGACCCCATATTGCGATTTCCTGAACTTGACGTGCTGCGAGAGATGGATCGGGATGAGGGCACCGACTATGTTCGAACACTGAAGTCCTACTTGCACTCGCTGGGTAATGCGAGAGTCGCTGCGGAGGCGCTGGGCATCCACCTGACCACGCTGCGTTATCGGCTGTCCCGAATCGAGCATATTGCCGGGATCGACATAGGTGATGCGGATACCCGCCAGTTATACGGCCTGCTGCTTCGCGTCACTCCTGACGCTGGCTAGCGCAGGCAAAGAGGCTACCCGCCTCTTACAGGTGATGCAGGTTCACGAGTACTCGTCTCGGAGCAGCAGGGTGCAGAGTAAGCGCTCATCGGCATCGTCGAACTCGAGGCCGCAGACCTCGACAATGCGTCTAAGACGATAGCGAAGCGTTGTTACGTGCAGATCAAGGCGTTTTGCGGCAAGACTCGTGCTCCCGAACGTACCGAGGTAGGCGCGTGCCGTATTCAGGTAGTCGGTGTTATGTTCGGCATCGTGGCTCAGCAGGGCATCCAGCTTGTGATACCCCTTCTCCTTGCGGCGGCGCAGCGTGTCGCTCAGCTGATCGAGCACAATGCGCGGGATTGCGTCGTGGTAGCGCAAAACTGGTTCCGCAGGATTCGCCGAGCTGTCCATGACATCGAGAACCAGGTCCACTTGCTCGCGCAGCCGAGGCACCGAAGCTAGACCCCGGCTTCGTTCACTGATGGCAACCTGCATGTCGCGTCCGACGAGGGCGCGCCGGGAGTTGGTTGCCAAGCCACTCGCCAGCCGACTTACGTGCACGAGGTCTTGACCTGGTTCGAGAGCGATAAGGGAGTACACCGTATGTCCCACCGCGGTCGTGGTTGAGCGCCATCGATATGACTGGCAAAACAGGTCGACCGATTCAATTATTCGGCTGCGTTCGGCGTTGTTCAGCCCCGCGTTACCCGTACGCCGAAGCGCCACAACTGCATATGCCTCGGCGGGAACAAGACCTAATTCTTCGGCTGTCGAGCGCGGCAGCGTTCCTGTTTCCATGAGGGTTCTGAGCACTCTCAATTGCGCGGATCGCTGGCCATGTTTCTCTTCCTGATAGCGCAACAAATGCGGCGCAGCGATTCGTGCGGCTTCCCCCATGGTGTCGACAATGTCAGCGCGCAGGGGCTCGCTGCCTTCCGCAACCCATAAGATTCCCAAAGGCTGGTCATCCACGCGAATTGCGCACAGCAGTCTCCGTCGGGCGTCGTAAGGCCCATCGATCACATCTACGACACTGCCGGATGTCAAAAGGGTCTCGAGTGCACCAATCTCTTCAAGGTGCTTCAGCCATGCATCGGGAATCCGCCTCGCAAGGATGGCGGCGTCACGGCCAGGGTCGATTGTGCCCGCCAAACTGGAGTATGCCAGCACGTGGAAATTGGCATCTTCGATAATGACGGCGCCTCCAACCATTTGGGCCAAGGCTTCGGCGAGGGTTGTCAGGTCTCCAGGGATCAGTCCCGCCGTCACTCGCTCGGATCCTGGTCCGGTCTCTCGGAGTGCATGACGGAGGGAATCAATGAGAGAGAGCCACGAGACGTTCTCGTTTTTTTGGTAGAGGGTGATGTGACTTTCTCTGGCGGCGGCCTTGAGCTGCGTCCCTATAGCGACAACCATGGCTTCGTTGACGACGACCGCGGCGCAACCCTCACGGGCCATCTTGTGGATGGTGGCTGGGGCGGACTCGAAGTTCGGGCCCATGCCCGAGACAAGGGCGACGTAGCCCTCTGATAGGTGGGCAAAGTGATCGTCAACGAGGCGGATGCCGCTGAAATGCGACGCACCGCCTCGGGGGGTTTCAAGGGCCACGAGCCCATCGAGATCGCTGAGTTGAGATGCGCGAGTATCTGACACCATTGCCTCGTCTGTCACCAGGTGGCGCTTCCAGCCGGATGTTTCGCTGGTCGCTTGGGCGACCTCCTCGTCCCCTTAAGGGGCAACGCTAGTCCATATGCACAGGATGCCGGAGCTTGCTTTCGCGATTGCGAGCAACTAAGACGCGGTAAACCGCCTTACCCTGAGGTAGCTCTCCAGCTCGTCGGCAATTGGCGGGGAAGCCAGCTTGCCGAATATGAGACACCTCTTCGAGCCGCCGTGTTCACGCTTGATCGATAGACCTTGGAGCAATGATGCTAAAAGAACTCGATAGTAAAACTCGGTTGACGGGCAATCAGCGGCGCCTCGTTTCGGTCGCCACGTTTGCGGTCTGCTTGGAGTTTCTCGACTACTTTTTGATCGCGTTCATTCTTGCGTTCGTTTCCGTTGATTGGGAGCTGACGTTCGGCATGTCGGCGGCCATTCTGCTCTCCTCGGGAGTGGGCGCGATTGCCGGCGGATTTCTGTGGGGCTATCTAGCCGACCGGATTGGTCGGCGAAAGGTCTTCTTGATGACAGTGGGCACGTTTACGCTCGGAACCGGCGCGCTCATCTTTACGCCGGAGTCAGCAGCGATCGGCGTTCCCTTCCTAGTGATTTGCCGATTCATCATCGGCTTCGGCGCCGGAGGACTTTACAGCGTGGATCTGCCGCTCGTGCAGGAGTACATGCCAGCATCCAAGCGGGGCCAGATAACGGGTCTGGTTACGGCGGCGGTACCACTTGGATTTCTCGCCGGCTCTCTCCTCGTGTGGTTGGTGGCCCCCATAACCGGTTGGCGTGGACTCATGGTCTTGTGCTTCTTGCTCGCCGCCGGCGTGTACATTGTCCGTTTGTGGATTCCCGAGTCTCCGCGGTGGCTTCTGCTTCAAGGGGATCGGGAAGCTGCGCGACGGTCTGTTGCGTGGGCGTTGGAGGTTGCTCCCGAGTCTCTTCCTCTGGGCGGGGAAGTAGAACGCGCGCCCCGCGCGAAGCTGAGCGAGCTGTTGAGATACCCGCGAAGTCTGTGGCTGTCGTGGCTGACCGAGCTCGGAACCCAAACGGGGTATTACGGTTTGACGCTGTGGACGCCCACCCTGCTGGTTATCGTGATGGGTATAGAGCCCTCCAAGGCTGGGCTCTATATGGTCGTTGTCACCTTCGCCGCATTTGTCGGACGCATCGTCCTGTCGTGGCTTTCTGAGCGTATCGGACGAAGAATTGGTGGTGCTATCGCCGGCGGCGCGGCGGCGGCCTTTTTGATCATTGCCGGCCTTTCAGGTGACCTACTGCTCGGTGGCATCTCGGCATTCTTCCTGGCGATCATTGTCACGTACTTCTTTGGAGAGGGCGGTTTCGCTATTGTCGGGCCGTATTCAGCCGAAGTGTGGCCGAGCCGTCTGCGAACGACAGGTATGGGTTCTGCTTACGGCTTCGGCGGAATTGGAAAAGTGATTGGGCCCTTGGGGCTTGCGATCGTGTTGGGGTCGTCAAACCTGGTGAAGCCAGAGGCCTCCGCCGAGGGACTTCTGCCTGCCTTCATCTACTTTGCTGCCTGGTATCTCCTCTCGGCGGCGACTTTCCTCTTTCTGGGAATCGAAACAAGAGGCAAGTCCCTTGAGGAGTTGGATGCGCACTTGGAGACGCAATCCGGCGGTACCAAACCCCTGGCGCGCTCCCGACAGGCAGCCGGCCTACGCTGAGGCTGCGAGGCTGTGGCGTGCGTGGGCCGCAGTCGCTGTTCCTGCCAGCTATGCCGTGCTAGCGTCTAGCGGATAGCGGCTAGCGGCTAGCGGCTAGCGGGTCGGCGAACGGCAACGCTACAGGGGCGTG
>JAODMI010000003.1 GCA_025464755.1 Homoserinimonas sp. | reverse complement strand
GGCCACACCGGGGGAACGCTCGACAAGCTTGAAAGTATCCCCGGGTGGCGTGCCGACATCAGCAACGAAGAGTTCTTTGCCCAGCTGGAAAAGGTTGGGTCCGTCATTTGTGCCGCAGGATCAGGTTTAGCTCCGGCGGATAAAAAGCTTTACGCCCTTCGCGACATCACGGGAACGGTCGAAGCCATCCCCCTCATCGCATCCTCGATCATGAGCAAGAAAATCGCCGAAGGCACGGCAGCCCTCGTGCTCGACGTCAAATTCGGCTCCGGCGCTTTCCTCCAAGATCCCGCCCGCAGCCGCGAACTCGCCGAAACCATGGTCCGTCTAGGTAAGGACGCCGGCGTGGCTACCGTGGCTCTTCTGACGAACATGAACGTGCCGCTCGGGCTCACCATCGGTAACGCCAACGAAGTTCGCGAGTCGGTCGAGGTGCTGGCCGGCGGTGGACCGGCGGATGTCGTCGAGCTCACGATCGCCCTCGCCCGCGAGATGCTGGCCCTGGCAGGTCAACCCGATGCCGACGTCGAATCCGCTCTCCGGAACGGTCGTGCCATGGACTCCTGGCGTGCCATGATCAGCGCTCAGGGAGGCGAACCGGATGCTCAGCTGCCGCTCGCACGGGAGTCGCACGTGGTGACAGCTCCCCGGTCCGGCGTTCTGGTCGCCCAGGAAGCTTTACCCTTTGGCATCGCCGCATGGCGCCTCGGTGCCGGTCGCGCCCGCAAAAACGACCCGGTGCACCACGCAGCCGGGATTGACCTGCATGCTAAGCCAGGGGACACCGTGACCGTGGGGCAGCCGCTCTTCACACTTTCCGCGGATGAGCCTGCTCGCTTCCAGCGTGCCCTTGAGGCGCTCGAGGGTGCATACCGTATCGGTGATACGGGCACCGCGGCGGAGAATGGTGGCCCGTTGATCGCGGGTCGGGTCGACTAGAGAACCGCCCCAACACCTGCCCGCCGAGGTAATGCCCGCCGACAGTGGGCACGGAAGCGGCAACAACCGTGAAGTTCGGCGCTTGCGCTTACCCATGCTGACGAAGGCGTTAATTGCGAACTCACGCGGGCACCCAGGGCAGGCACGATAGATTTATCTCATGACGAGTGCGCACGAAGATTTCCTCCTGCCAGGGGGTGGCGTGAATATCAGCACCCTGCCCAAGGTCTCGCTCCACGACCACCTCGACGGCGGACTGCGCCCGCAGACCATCATCGAGCTGGCCGACGCGGTGGGCCTCGACCTGCCCCAGCTGGACGCTGGCGGGTCTGACACGAAAGGCGCCGCGGCCCTCGGTCAGTGGTTCGCCGACCAGTCACAATCGGGTTCCCTCGTCGAGTATTTGAAGACGTTCGACATCACCACCGCTGTTATGCAAACCCATGAGGGGCTGACGCGTGTTGCCCGCGAATTCGTGCAAGATCTCGTAGCCGACGGAGTCGTTTACGGGGAGGTGCGCTGGGCGCCGGAACAGCACCTGTCGCGTGGCTTGACGCTCGATGAGACGGTGGAGGCGGTGCAGGAAGGTTTGCAAGCTGGCATCGAGGATGCCGCACATGCTGGCCACCGGATCCAGATCGGCCAGCTCGTCACCGCCATGCGTCATGCCGACCGCGCCCTTGAGATCGCGCAGCTGGCGGTACGCCACCGCGACCGTGGGGTTGTTGGATTCGACTTCGCTGGCGCTGAGGCGGGGTTCCCGCCCAGCAAGGCGCGGGACGCCTTCAACTACCTCGCCAACCAGTTCTTCCCGACGACGGTTCATGCCGGTGAGGCGGACGGGCTGGACAGCATTCGTAGCGCCCTCACCGACGGTCGCGCACTGCGCCTCGGCCACGGCGTGCGAATTGCTGAAGACATCGAGATCGACAGCGAGGATGATGAGAACACCTATGTCACGCTCGGTGGTGTCGCCCAGTGGGTGAAAGACCGCGAGATCGCGTTAGAGCTCAGCCCATCCTCGAACCTGCAAACCAATGCGTGGGGAAGGCAGCTTATCGATCACCCCTTCGACCTGCTGTACCAGCTCGGTTTCCGGGTGACGGTGAATACCGACAACCGGCTGATGAGTAATACGTCCCTCAGTAAAGAGCTGTCGCTGCTGAGCACCACCTTCGGCTACGACATTGACGACATCGAAACTTTCCAGCTCAATGCAGCTGCCGCAGCATTCCTCCCGGTCGAGGATCGCGAAGACCTAGCCGAGCAAATTTCTGCCGGCTTCGAGACGGCCTGAGGATGCCACTACCGCCGCTACCTGAGTCAGCCATCGTCCTCCGGGCCGAGGCAGCCGACTGGCGTACCGCCGTGCGCGAGGCAGGGGCGGCCCTCACTGCATCCGGTGCCTCGTTACCGGGCTACTCAGACGAAATGATCCGAATGATCGAGGAGCACGGCCCCTATGTCGTTATCGCTCCCGGTCTCGCCCTCGCACACGCCCGCCCAGGGCCCGATGTCGTGGCCGACGGACTCTCCGTAATCACCCTGGCGACGCCCGTCAATTTCGGCCACCCGCACAACGACCCGGTACGAGTTGTCCTCGGCCTGGCGATGAAAAGTGCGGATGTGCATTTGGCGTCGATCGCCGCTATCGCCAACATCTTCAATGATTCGGAGGCGATTGACGCGCTCGCGAAAGCGCGGACGGCCGATGAAGTGCTTGACATCATGGGAGTCGCCGAATGAAAATCGTGGCGATCTGCGGTGCCGGCATCGGGACATCCGGAATCTTGAAAGTGAATACTGAGCGGGCGCTCCACAAACTGGGCCTGGAAGCGGACGTTGTGGCGGCCGATGTTGCCTCCGTAGCCGAAGTCGCACGCGACGCCCAGATCATTTTGACCTCGGCCGAGTTTGTCGGCGCCATCGGTAAGACGTTTTCCGATGTCATTGTGATCGAGAACTACTTCGACACGCAGGAGCTGACGCTCAAGCTTGAGGCAGCGCTGGGCTGAACGCGCTGTGCTTACCGAGCCCGGCTGGATCAGCGACCCGACCGCAACCCCGAAAGTGTCACACAGTTGTGGGGCGGCAGCAGCCGGGCCACCCCGCCCGAAACATTGATCGTGACGGTCAGGCCAGGGCAGGGCAGGGCCGGGCAGGCTAAGGGGCGGCGATCAGGTGCCGCATCCCACGATCAAGTTCCGCGACGGTCGCGTCGGCAGTGGCTAGCCGCTCCGCCGCCGTGCCCTCGGTCGATGACGCGTCGATGTAGACCTTGAGCTTCGGCTCGGTGCCGCTCGGGCGCACAATAACCCGTGCGCCGTCAGCCAACCACATGCGCAGGATATCGCTGGGAGGGAACTGGCCGAAACCGTCACGGAAATCTTCCATGCGTGTCACTGTGATTGAGCCGATCATCTCCGGCGGGTTTGAACGTAAAGCGCTCATCACCCGGGTAATCTCACTCAAGTCTGTGACGCGCACCGCGATTTGCGACGACGAATACGCGCCAAACTTTTCGGCGAACGCTGCCAGGTGGTCATCCAGGGTTCGGCCGGCCGACTTGAGCTCCGACATAAGGCCGAGAAAGTCCAGAGCGGCCGAAATACCATCCTTGTCGCGTACCTTCTCCGGGTCCACCAGGTAGCCAAGCGCTTCCTCATAGCCGTATGCCAGTCCGCCGACCCGCGACACCCACTTGAACCCGGTCAAGGTGTCGGCGTAGTCAAGGTTGTAGGTGAGGGCAATCTTGCGAAGGGCGGGGGAGCTGACAATTGATGCGGCGAGGGTGCCATCAAGACCGTCGAACAGCAGGCGTTCGGCGGCCCTCCAGCCCAGCAGCAACCCGATCTCGTTACCACTGAGCCGGCGCCAGCCACCAGCCACTGTGGGAACCGCCACCGCAAGCCGGTCAGCATCCGGGTCATTGGCGATGATCAGGTCTGCCTGGACTTCAGACGCTTTCGCGATCGACAAATCCATCGCGCCCGGCTCTTCCGGGTTCGGAAACGCGACGGTCGGGAAGGTGGGATCAGGTTTGTCCTGCTCCTCCACCACAATCGGTGCGCCGAAGCCAGCATCGGCGAACACCCGGTGGGCGATCTCGGATCCGACCCCGTGCATCGCGGTGTAGACGAACTTGAGGTCAGCGGAGGAGCGTTTGCGCAGGTTGACGGTGCGGCGCACGTACTCGTCGACCACCTCGTCGCCAGCCGTCTCGTACGCGGTGGAACGCGGCAGCGCAAGCACATTCTGCTCAGACGCGACCCGCAGAATGTGCTCGGCGATGGCAGAATCCACCGGGGAAACGATCTGCGAACCCTTGTTATCGCCGCCCAGATACACCTTGTACCCGTTGTCGTTCGGCGGATTGTGCGATGCCGTGACCATGACACCTGCGCTGACCTTGAAATGGCGCACCGCGAAGGCGAGAACCGGGGTGGGGAGCAGCCGCGGAAGCAGGATGGTTCGCACACCGGCGCCCGCCATAAGCTCTGCCGTGTCGGTTGCGAAAACGCGAGAATTTTTGCGCCCGTCGTAGCCGATGACGACGGATGGCCCAGTCTCCCTGGCAAGAAGGAACGCCGCCAGCCCCGCCGCCGCCTGAGACACCAGAACACGGTTCATGCGGTTGGAGCCGGCGGCGATCGCACCGCGGAGTCCTGCCGTTCCAAAGGCCAGCCGCTCATCGAACCGGGAGTGCAGGCTCGCCAGGGCGTCTGCGTTTCCGGCCTCGGCATCCGAAATCAGGATGTCCAGCTCTGCACGCGTTTCACCGTCGGGGTCCTGTGCGCGCCACGCTTTGGCGGTCTCGATGACACTCACAGGGCACCGACGATCTGTGCCAGGAGCGCGCTGATGACCGGCTCAGCTTCTTTGCCGGCCTCAATGACTTCTTGATGACTGAGCGGGGTCTTCTGAATTCCGGCAGCAAGGTTGGTTACCAGAGAAAGCCCCAGAATCTCCATTCCGGCCTGGCGGGCGGCGATCGCCTCGAGGGCGGTGGACATGCCAACGAGGTCACCCCCTATAGCCTTCGCCATCTGTACTTCAGCCGGGGTCTCGTAGTGCGGCCCGCGGTTTTGCACGTACACGCCTTCATCCAGTGACGCGTCGATACCGTGAGCGATACCTCGAAGTCGCTGTGAGTAGAGGTCCGTCAAGTCGATGAACGTGGCGCCCTCCAGCGGCGAGTCGGCGGTGAGGTTGATGTGGTCGCTGATCAGCACCGGCGTGCCCGGTTTCCAGTGCTCCCTGATACCGCCGGCGCCGTTGGTCAGCACCATAACCGTTGCGCCGGCTGCGGCCGCGGTGCGCACGCTGTGCACGACCCGGCGTACGCCGTGGCCCTCGTAGTAGTGCGTACGCGCGCCGATCACGAGGGCGCGCTTGCCGCCCGGCAGCAAAATACTGCGCAGGGAGCCGACGTGCCCGTCGAGTGCGGGTTTACTGAACCCGGTGATTTCGGTCGCCGGGATCGTGGCGGTGGTTTCTCCGATCAAATCGGCGGCCCTGGCCCAACCGCTGCCCAGGGTGAGGGCGATGTCGTGGCGTGCTACGCCAGTCTTCTCCGCGATTTCGGATGCTGCGGCTGCAGCGATTGCGAACGGATCAGCCGCGGTGTCGTCGAGGGGGTTCGTAAACATCCGACCACTCTATTAGCCCCCGCTCTCAACCGATCTACCGTCGCAAACAACCGACAAGACGGAACAATCTCCTTCGGCGACCCAGCCGCAGGCATCCGAGGCCACTGCGATCGAAAGGTGCGTCAAAGCGTCCCCTGCCGGGATGGGGAACATCCTCGCAACGCCGTGTTTGTGCGCTCAGGCTCCTGCGGGAGAATAGGGGTATGGCCTACAGATTTGAGCGCAAGCAACGCATTGCCATCCTCGGTGGGGGCCCGGGTGGGTTCGAGGCGGCGCTCGCCGGAGCGCAGCTCGGCGCCGAGGTCACCCTCGTTGAGCGGGTAGGTGTCGGAGGTTCGGCCGTGTTGACGGATGTGGTTCCTTCGAAGACTCTCATCGCGACGGCTGAAGCCGCGAACGCGATCGGCGAGGCCACCGAACTGGGCGTGCAATTTTTTGTGCGAGGGGACCGAAGCCAGCCCATGCGGCCAGAAGTGGCGGTCAACTTGCACGCCGTAAACCAGCGTTTGCTGCGGCTCGCGCGCCAGCAGTCCGAGGACATGAAATCGCAGCTCATCCGTGGCGGTGTTCGCATCCTGCAGGGCGAGGGCCGTCTCGACGGCCCAAACCGAATCGTCGTCTCGACAGGAAAAGGCAAAAACGCGTCCGATTTCGACCAGATCGACGCCGACACGTTGGTTGTCTCAGTCGGTTCCAGCCCGCGCGTACTGCCATCTGCCATCCCCGATGGTGAGCGCATTTTGACCTGGACGCAACTTTACGCGCTGGAGTCCATCCCCGAACATCTCATCGTCGTCGGATCCGGTGTGACCGGCGCGGAGTTCGCTTCCGCTTACACCGCCCTCGGTGCCAAAGTCACTCTCATTTCCAGCCGCGACCAGGTCCTGCCCGGGGAAGACGCGGATGCGGCCCGCGTCATCGAAGACGTCTTCACCCGCAACGGCATGACGGTTTTGAATAAGAGCCGCGCGGCCAGCATCGTTCGCGACGGCGACACCGTCATCGCAGCTCTTTCCGACGGGCGAACCGTTGAAGGAAGCCACTGTCTGATGGCGGTGGGGTCCATACCTAACACGGCAAACATCGGACTTGAGGATGCCGGGGTTCAGATGACGGATTCCGGCCATATCCGAGTGAATCGGGTGGCCCGCACGAACGTGCCCTCCGTTTACGCGGCTGGCGACTGTTCCGACTTTCTGCCGCTGGCATCCGTGGCGTCGATGCAGGGTCGCACCGCCGTTTATCACGCGATGGGCGACGCGGTGAGCCCTACGGAGCTGCGCAACGTCACCTCCAACATTTTCACCCAACCCGAAATAGCTACTGTGGGCTGGACGCAGAAGCAGATCGAGGACGGCCTTGCGCAGGGTGACATCTATAAGCTCCCGCTGGTGCAGAACCCGCGGGCGAAGATGATGGGCATCAAACACGGATTTGTGAAGCTGTTCGCGCGCACCGGATCGGGCACGGTCATCGGCGGTGTCATCGTGGCGCCGCGGGCGTCTGAGCTGATCTTGCCCATCGCGATCGCCATCGAACACCGCCTCACCGTGGACGAGGTGGCGCGCGCGTTCGCCGTTTACCCGTCGCTGTCGGGCAGCATCACCGATGCCGCCCGAGCTTTGCACGTCGTTCCGTAGCAGTTTTACGTTACGCCTTCGACACTTCTGTCGGCCCATCGGGCGTTTTGCAGGCGGAGCGGACGATGCCCCGTCGCCTGCCAGTTTCGCGCGTCCCAGGTGTGCTGGCTGCGCGTTCAGCGCGCCTGGCATGTGCTCGCGCTGCTGCAATTGCGGGCGCTCCTCCACGTTCGCGCCGCGCCGCTCCTCCACAAATAGGCTGCGGCTGACATGTTCAGGAGTTGTCCGGATGCGGCACTAACGGGCCGTCCAAATGCTCAGGCTAGCGGCATGACAGCAATGGCCGCCGAGAAATCGCATCCTCCGTTTATTCTCGCCCGAGATGCAGTGACGCCCGGGGACAAGTCGCTGCTGCGCCGTGGGGCAATCAGCGGATCGCTCACCCGGATTCGAGCCGGTGTCTACGTCGAAACCGGCGTTTGGGGCGCACTTGGTTCCGACGCTCGATATCTCGCGCGGATTCATGCGGCCGCTGTTGCATACCCGGAGCCGCTGACCTTTTCGCATCTGTCGGCCGCAGCCCTTTGGCGCCTGCCCATGGTCGGAACATGGCCAGCCGTAGGCCACGTGATCGCGGGGCGAGCGGCTGGTGGGCGCTCCGACAAACAGCTCATCCGCCACTGCGTTGGCAAGCCCGTCAATTGCAAGTTCATCGACGATCTCGAAGTGACGGGCCTTGCCCGAACGGTCGTCGATGTGGGCCGCACTTCGCTTTTTGGTACCGCTGTTGCTATGGCAGATTATGCGCTTCGTAAGCAACCGCGATCGGTGATGGGTGTGCTGGCGAGCCAAGTCACCATGCCCGGACTGCGCCAGGAGTTATCGGCGGCGCTGTCAACGTCCGGATCCGCTCGTTGTGCCAGGGTGCTCGACTTCGCAGATGGTGCGTCGGCGTCGCCGGGCGAATCGGTCAGTCGTGTTGGTATGCACCTGCTCGGCTTCACCGCACCCATTCTGCAGATGCCATTCAGCGACTCTGCCGGTGACATCGGCATCGTGGATTTCTGGTGGCCTGGTTTTAATGTGATTGGGGAGTTTGACG
>JAODMI010000186.1 GCA_025464755.1 Homoserinimonas sp. | reverse complement strand
GAAGGTGATGATCGTCACCGGTGCCGCCCAAGGCATCGGTGCTGCGCTGGCGGAGCGCGCGGCGGCCGAGGGAGGCACCCTCGTACTTGCAGACCGCTCCCCGCTGGTACACGAAACAGTCGATCGCATCCAGTCTGATGGCGGCCTGGCGATCGCAGTCGAGGCTGACTTAGAACACTTCGCTGGCGCCAACGCAGTCGTAGAAGCCGCGCTTGGCGAGTACGGCCGCGTTGACATCGCAGTCCACAATGTTGGAGGCACAATCTGGACGCGGCCGTTTGAAAACTACGAGGTTCAACACATCGAGGATGAAGTCCGCAGGTCACTTTTTCCCACGCTCTGGGGTTGCCGCGCTGTGCTGCCCTCCATGATCGCGCGCGGGTCGGGAGTCATTGTCAACGTGTCGTCGATAGCCACCACAAGCGTCCTCCGAGTTCCCTACGCAGCAGCGAAGGGCGGCGTCAACGCTTTGACATCGTCGCTTGCTCTCGAGGCGGGGCCGAAGGGCGTCCGCGTCGTTGCAGTCGCGGTCGGCGGCACAGAGGCTCCGACGCGTCGAGTTCCTCGCAACCCCGGGGGAAACCCACTCGAACTGGCCGCGCAGGATCAGTCGTGGTACCGCGACATCATTCAGCAGACAACGGACAGTACATACCTGGGCAGGTACGGAACCGTTGACGAGATGGTTGCGCCGTTGCTTTTCCTCGCCTCTGACGAAGCGTCATATGTGACAGGTTCCGTGCTCGCTGCTGGCGGCGGAGATCAAGGCTAACAATTCGCACTACCCGAACGCTCGGCCCCCTAGCCGTGCAGAAATGAGAGATTCGCAATGGACACCATGCTGAAACACATCGGGAAGATCCCCGGCGCACTGATGATTGTCCCACTCTTCCTTGGGGTGATGATCAACACGCTCTTTCCCGAATTTCTCGAGATCGGAAGCTTCACCACCGCGCTGTTCAAAGACGGCCTCGCGGTCCTGATCGGTCTCTTCTTCCTGTGCGTTGGATCTCAGATCAATTTCCGCGCAGCGCTCCCCTCAGTGGAGAAGGGCTTCGTGCTGATGATCTCTAAGTATGGGGTCGCGGTCGCGGTTGGCCTCGGCGTGGCATTCCTCGCACCGGATGGTGTGCTGTTTGGTCTGATTCCGCTGGCGATAATCGCGGCGATGTCGAATTCCAACGGATCTCTCTACGTCGCGTTGACGGGACAATTCGGAAACAAGACCGACAAGGGCGCCATCTCAATACTTTCGATTAATGACGGCCCATTCCTCACGCTGGTGGCGTTGGGGGTAGCGGGGCTCGCTGACTTCCCCATTCTTGCTCTGTTTGCTGCGGTATTCCCGATGATTCTTGGGTTCGTCCTCGGGAATCTGAGCCCCACGATCCGCAGTTTCCTCGATCCCGGTGAAAAGCTGATCATCCCGTTCGCGGCCTTCGCGATTGGCGCGGGAATCAACATTCAGGTTCTGCTGGGCCAAGGAGCGATCGGTATTGTCCTCGGGCTCGCGACAGTGGTCATCTCCGGCGGAGCCGCGATCGGGGCGCTCTACCTTTGGCACGTGCTCCGTCGACACCCCAAGCCCACACGAAACTTGGTCGGGGCTGTCTCCGAGGCGAGTGTGGCCGGAAATGCCATCGCCACGCCAGCCGTGGTCGCAGCGCTCGACCCCAGCTTCCTTCCGATCCAGGAGGCCGCGACCGCGCAGATCGCTGCCGCCGTGGTCACCACTGCATTCGCCATTCCCTTCCTGGTCGCGTGGTTCACCGGCTGGCAGCGCAAGCGCGGCATAACGCCCGAAGCCGAAGAAATCTTCTACGAGCGGAGCAGGACGGACAGTCCGCAAGTCGCCAACGTCGTCGAATCGGCATAACTTGCGCGTGTGCGTTCTGTCATCGAGCACACACACGGTCAACGGTGTCTGTGTCGTGTCAGAGTCGAATCTTGGCCTCGGGTGCATCTAGTAAATTTCATTCGCAACCTGCTCACCTCACGCGGCACAGTTGAAGCGGCACTGCCACACGAGGCTCGTCATAAAACCCACCTCGCGTTACTCGAAAATATGTTCGATAACTTCAACCATAGGCGAACGGCAACTGGAACGAAACCGACACCTTGGGCGATCCAACAGGCCACGAACTCTTAGGCGATAACCTGCGTCGCGCGAGATGGGGTTTCGAGGATCAGCACTAACCAGACGACCGATACGGGGGACGATACGGTCGTCTTGATGCACCGCCGGAGAGCGTGGGGCCAGTATCGGACGAGAAAACCCCGGCCAAATATGGCCGGGGCCCTGCACTGTCTCAACCAGTACCCGCCAGCCTCAGCTGGAAGTCTGACTCCACGGTACCGCGGGGACGGTTGGGACGGTTGCCAGCGGCGTCTCGCCGCACCCCGATCAGTGGATGTGCACCGAAGGCCTGTACACACGAATAGCTTGGGAAGTCGTCGTTTCTGCGGGCGAGCGGCTTCCCCCTGCTCCGAGGCTGCAGTGGGACCGGGACGGAAAAGGCGGCTGCTGCCGCCCAATGGACTCACTCAACGACCGATCGTCGTATCGCAGGGCGTTGAATGCGGTGTCATCGGGGTCTGGGTGGCCGATCCCATGCTCGCATACTCGCTCTGCGATTCGCCGGTCGTCGTGCCAGTGGATGGGCTAGGTCACCATGTGGTGGCTGGAGAGGTTGTGCACCCAGCAGTATGTTCCCGCACACGCGTTGTCCCCGGTGCACTTTCGTCAGGATGCCATTGGAGACGCTGACTAGGTCGCCGGCTGCGAGGTCAAGAGCAGCGCCAATCAACTCGGCCTCGTCTGGGGTCAGATCACAAACAACGCCCCGTTTTCGCAGCTTTAGCCTGCCGGAAAGCGGGGCGTTCCGCATTCAAGGCGGAGTGATACCTCGCCCAAGGGTGGAACTGGCGCGTTTAGCGGAACCAGAAGCCAGAAAGAGGAAAGGCCCGCCAGACATTTCTGTCCAGCGGGCCTTCCTCTGCTATTTCATGAAACCGAGTGCTCGATATTCTGAAACAGCCAGTGTGCGCGAAGGGGGACTTGAACCCCCACGCCCTATACGGGCACTAGCACCTCAAGCTAGCGCGTCTGCCATTTCCGCCATCCGCGCGCATTTCAGCGGAACGTTTTTCAGAACCACCGAGGTACGAGATTAGCACGATTGAGGGACGGCGTTTACCGGGGATGGTCTCTCAGGGTGCCCGTGCGTTCCGCCCCAGGCAATGCGGGGCCGCAATCGTCTCCTTAGGCAACCGAAGGCAAGGAAGCCGATACCTTAGGGGGATGGATGACAGCGAACTCGACCAAACCGCAGTTATTGCGCGGGACCTCATCCGGTTCGACACCTCCAACTATGGCGAGGGCAAGTCCAATGGTGAGGCTGAAGCCGCTGAGTATGTTGCCGCGAAGTTGACTGCGATGGGGCTTGAGCCGCAGCTCTTCGAGTCCGAACCCGGCCGGGTCAGCGTTGTTGCCAGAGTCAAAGGGCGAAGCTCAAACCCCACCAACGAAGGCAGCCCGACAGATGGCCGTGCCCTGGTCGTCCACGGCCATCTGGACGTCGTCCCGGCGATACCTGACAATTGGTCTGTTGACCCGTTCGGCGGCGTCATCAAAGACGGCATGCTGTGGGGACGCGGTGCCGTCGACATGAAAAATATGGACGCGATGATTCTGACCGCGCTTGAAGACATCCTCGGATCAGGACGCCAGCCAGCCCGTGACCTGGTGATCGCGTTCTTTGCCGATGAGGAGGCTGGGGGAGCCCTCGGTTCCGGATACCTGGCGCGCGAGCATCCGGAACTTTTCGAAGGGGCCACAGAAGCCATCAGCGAGGTGGGCGGGTACTCCATCACGCTGGGCGGAAAACGCGCCTACCTGCTGCAAACAGGCGAAAAGGCTCTCATCTGGATCAAACTGATCGCGCGCGGGCAGGCAGCCCACGGGTCGCGCATCATCCACGACAACGCGATCACCCGTCTGGCGGAAGCCGTGGCAAAGGTCGGCCGCCGCGAATGGCCGGTTCGCCTCACCGACACCACCACTGAACTTTTGGGGGAGATCGCTCGGATTCTGGGCGTCGACCCGCAGCGCGTCGGGCCAGACGAACTCGCCCTGTCAACCGGCACAGCATCCGGGTTCATCCAAGCTTCGCTGAGAACGACGACCAACCCGACGATGGTCACCGGCGGGTACAAGCACAACGTCATCCCCGATACCGCAGAAGCACTGATCGACGTGCGGGCTTTCCCCGGTGAAGAGGATGCCGTACTTGCCGAAATTGCGGAGCTGGTTGGCCCCGATGTCGAAGTCGTCACCATTTTCCGCGATATTGGCATGGAAACCGAGTTCGATGGGCCGCTGGTCGACGCCATCAAAAAGACGCTGCACCGGCACGATCCGGGAGCTCCAGTTCTTCCGTACCTACTCGCGGCCGGTACCGACAATAAGGCTCTCAGCACGCTCGGCATCAAGGGCTACGGTTTCGCACCGCTGAAGCTTCCGGCCGAGCTCGACTTTCCGGGCATGTTCCATGGAGTCGATGAGCGCGTACCGCTTGACGCATTAGTCTTTGGCAGGCAGGTTTTGACCGACCTGCTGCTGGACTACTAAAGGGGAACGCGCGTGCACTTTATTGAGGCAATCATTCTCGGACTCGTCCAGGGCCTCACCGAATTTCTTCCCGTCTCCTCCAGCGCACACCTGCGCATCGTCGGCGAGTTCCTGCCAAGCGCGACCGATCCAGGCGCCACCTTCACCGCCATCACCCAGCTCGGCACCGAGACCGCGGTGATCATCTACTTCTGGAAAGACATAACGCGCATCATCGGACGCTGGTTCCGTCATTTCCGCAGCAATGTGATCCCCAAGAACGATCCGGACGTGCGCCTAGGCTGGCTCATCATCATCGGCACCATTCCCATTGTTCTGGTCGGGTACTTCGCGCAGGAATACATCCGTTCCGTCTTCCGCTCCCTCTGGCTGGTCGCGATCGTGCTAATCGTCTTCGGCCTCATCCTCGGGCTGGCGGACTGGGCCGGCAAGCGCACTCGCCAGTTGAACGACATCACGTACCGCCACGGCATCCTTATCGGCCTCGCCCAAATGCTGGCCCTGGTTCCTGGTGTCTCCCGCTCCGGTGCCACGA
>JAODMI010000072.1 GCA_025464755.1 Homoserinimonas sp. | reverse complement strand
TGGTGAGCACAGTCAGGGGCGTGGCACCGGCAGCTTTGGGGATAACTATCAATATTGCACCCAGCATGAGTACCGTCGTCAGAAGTGCACAGCTCAGCCCGACACTTATGCGGTGCCTCAGGCTGGTCTTTCGCTTAGGCGTCGCGCGCGCAGCGCCGACCGGCGAGCCGCCACTCATGGCTTGCAGCGCGACCGGAGGGCACGCGATAACACCAACAGTGCGCCGACACTCGTTATGGCGGCGGCAGTGACGACAAGCCCTTCTGGCAGGCGATAACCAGTCACTGGTATCTTCCCCGGCATTGTTGCTGCCCCCGCGCCGTCTTCTAGCACCGGTAAGTGACTGTCACAACCCGACGGGTCGAAGACTCCGGCAGCGCTGTCGCGGATCCCAAGGAGGATCTTGATTTCCCCGACTTCGTCCTGCGCTGTCATGCCGGTGACATCGAGCATGGCGACCGTGAAATCGATACGGGTTGTGTTGCCGGCGGGAACATCGATGGAGGGAAGGATCCCTTCGCAGGTAGAGAGGTCGGCAAGGACCGACGTATGACTGGTGCCGGTCGTTGAGTCCGTGGCCGACAGAGTGACACTGTCGGCGAATGCGCTCGACGGCGACACCAGACCGGTGATACTGACATGCAGCGCAACGGCATGGGCCATGGGATTTTTTATCCAAACGCTCGCCAATAGCGACTCCTGCGGTATCAGCAAACCGAGCCCGTCGAAAAGCGCACCGGTGAGGGCCGGTGCGAAGTTGATTCCATCCGAACTCAGCAATAGGTGCGGAGTTTCGGCCGCTGCTGACAGTGATCCCGAACTCAGCGTGATGAGGGCAGTTATCGAGGCCACGAGTGTGGTTGTTATCGTGGCCTTCGCCAGGCGTGAAATCTCGTCCATCAGTTCACCGTCGCGGTAACGCTGCGTTGCCAGGTCGGGGCCACGCCGTCCACATACCAGATCGTCGGAACCAGGTCGAACGCTATTTCGGGCGCGGACGCCTCGGCCTGGAAGGCTATCGTGGTGGCCCCACCCGCGGCGAGTTCACCCCCCGCCGATGAGGTGGCCGCTGTACCAAAGCTGATGGTGAGGCGGCGAGTGGTGCCGTCGTAGTTCGCCACCGCACTGGCAGGAGCCTCGTCTATTGTGATCGAGCCAACCATAATGTGCAGGCCCTCTGGCACCGTTGCGCTCCACGTTGCAGCCGTCGCCGAGGCGCTCCCAATATTGGTTACGGTCGTCGCGAGCTGCTGTACTGGCATGCTCCCTTCAGGGGTCTCGACCGCGGTGACCGCTAATGCCGCCTCGAGGCACGGTCCGGCACCGAATGTCTCGCACGAGTCACTCAGCTGTGCAACGGTCACCGTGGCGGTGAGCGTCGCTTGGGTGCCCCAATAGGCTTCAGCGGCGCCAGTTTCGGCAAAGACCAGCCCGACGACTGCGACTGATACGAGCAAGATGCGGTCATGTCTCATGATGTGCTCGCCTGCGTCGCAGACAGATTGACTGTGAAGGTGGCTGAGGAGCCTTGCACGCTGACTGGAGCGCTGGCGCTGAGGGCAACTTCAAGGCATAACGACACGGACTGGCCTGGAACGAGCAATGTGGGAGCCGTCATAGTTACCGGGGGCTGGCCGTCAGGCGCGACGGTGCACGCCGTACCGGGTCGCAGAGCGGCGGTGATATGCGGGGCCAGCGGTGCTGCAGGATCGGTGAAAGTCGTTTCGGCCAGGGTGACGTTTAGGGGCGTCGTACCCGTATTGCTCATCGTCAGCGAATCCCTGGTAACGACGGACCGCCCGGGCAGCATCCGCGCGAGGGACAGCTGTGAGATGGTGTGGTCGGTGTCGCCATTGACTGTCAGTTGCACATTGCCGGTAGAAATTGTCGCGCCTGCGGAGGTCGCCTGATCGCTAAAGAGCGCATATGTGGATCCCGTCGCCGCCAAGGCAAGGACAACGGCAGCACCTCCAACGACCGTGGAATGCAGAATAATACCTAACGACGAATGGCGCTCCGGGGCCACATGTCGCCCTCTCGCAGCAGGACGCCGCACGTTCTAAGGCCGAACCTGCGTGAGGGTGTAGCTGAGCCCAGAGAGGTCAATACCGTTGGCCAGGTTTTGAGCACCCACGCCGGTGGTGTTCGGGTCAAACGCGATCGTGATGACCACCTGGAGTGCTGTAACGGTATCGTCGCCGGGAATGATTGTGTACGAATTGCTCTGAAAGCCGTCGGAGAGAATCTGCGCATCGGAAGCGGCGTCCGCGGTTGTCGTCAGGTGCACTGAGACCACGCCTTTGAGCTCAGGATGGATGCCGATGGAGATCGGGTCGAAACTTAGCTGCGCTTGGAGATTCTTACCACTCGCCTTGATTGCAACCATCTGAGAGTATGTGACGACATCGCCAGGCACCAACAGATTCGTCGCTGGATCGAACGTGTCACCAAAACGCCTTGGCGAGATATCAGCCCAGGCTGGCAGACCAACGGTGTCGATGCGGAGCACGCCAGTTTGCACCTTCCCGGCGTTGACCACGTCGGCATCGCTCCACAGCGCGAAGGTGCTACCACCGCCAAGGAGTAGGGCAATACCTGCCGCGCCGGCAATGGAGCCTTTGATGAGTTTCTGCATTGAAGCGTCCTTTCGCTGATCCCGTGAGATGTCGGATTGTGGGCCGGATTTGACGCTCAATAGCGCGCCCGATGGGCACGACGGCAGAAGCGCAAAACATTCGGGTTGTCTGAGCTGAGCAAGTGATGCTGTGCGGGTAACGCGGTGCGGGTAACGCGGCACCTCATGGCGCAGGTAAGTGCGGCATGAGGTTTCCTCTGATTCAGACACTAGTGCCCGTCAATGATCACGCCTGCCCCCAGTGCGAGGGTCACATTCGAGACATTGTCGACTTGACGTCGCGGGCGATGATCTGCGGTGCACCGCGGCACTTTGCCACCCTCATTTGCGGCGGCGCTCGTCTGCATCGACTCGAGAGAGTACGTTCGAAGGGTGGCTACAGCGTATGAACCGAAGGTCGGACGCATCCCGATCCGACAACTTTCCCCCCAGCAGCCGGAGAACCTGTGGCCGGCCAAGGCCTATGTGGGCGAGGTTGTGCCTTTTGAAGCCACGGTCTTCAAGGAAGGGCACGACATTCTGGGGGTAGACCTACTACTCACAAGCCCAGAGGGCACACAGCAAAAGCACCGTATGCATGCCATCAATCCGGGCACCGACCGGTGGCGCACCGAAGTGCTCCTGGATATCCCGGGGCACTGGAGTTGGAGCGTTCAGGCATGGAATCACGACTGGGCGACCTGGCTTCACACCGCTCAGATCAAGCTTCCTGCGAGCATCGACGTGGACCTTGTCCTCACTATGGGTTCTGAAATTTTGGCGCGTGCGGCATCCGTCGACCCGGGCAACAAAATATTGCAAGAAGCGGCCAAAACCGTGGCCAACAAAAAGCTTTCGTCCGACGAACGATTCAGGGCAGCGAATGACTCACGCGTTCTTGCTGCGCTTGAGGAGAAGCCGCTGATGTCGCTGGTGACGCTTAGCCTGCCGCTCACGCTGCGCGTGGAACGCACACGGGCCGGTGTGGGAAGTTGGTACGAGTTCTTCCCTCGCTCCGAGGGCGCCAAACAGAAGAAAGACGGCAGCTGGATCAGCGGAACATTCCGTACTGCGGCTCGCCGGCTGCCCGCGATCGCGCAGATGGGTTTCGATGTCATCTACTTGCCGCCGATACATCCGATTGGGGCAAGTCACCGTAAGGGTCCGAACAACACATTGACTGCGGGGCCCAACGACCCGGGTTCTCCTTGGGCGATTGGCTCCAAGGCTGGCGGCCACGACACCATCCACCCAGACCTGGGAACCGTTCCAGACTTTCTCGCCTTCCTTGACTCGGCGAAGAAGAACGGTCTGGAAGTGGCGCTCGACTTGGCGCTCCAGTGCTCACCAGACCACCCCTGGGTTACAGAGCACCCGGAATGGTTCACAACCCTGCCGGACGGGACCATTGCCTACGCGGAGAACCCTCCGAAGAAGTACCAGGACATCTACCCAATCAATTTCGACAATGACCCGGTCGGGCTGCGCGAAGAGATTTTGCGCATCGTCACCTACTGGATCGGTCTAGGTGTCTCGATTTTTCGCGTCGACAACCCGCACACCAAACCTTTGCGTTTCTGGGAGTGGCTGCTGCATGAGGTCGCCCGAGAGCATCCAGACGTCATCTTTCTGGCAGAGGCCTTCACACGTCCGGCTATGTTGCGTTCTTTGGCACAGGTCGGATTCCAACAGTCTTACACCTACTTCACCTGGCGCAATAGCAAAGAAGAGCTCACGCAATACCTGACCGAGTTGTCCTCCGCGAGCTCCGACTACCTACGGCCGAACTTGTTTGTGAACACGCCGGACATCCTTACGGAGTACCTGCAATTCGGTGGCCCTGCAGCGTACAAAATCCGGGCAGCGATCGCTGCGACGGCTGCCCCGACCTGGGGTGTCTACTCCGGTTTTGAACTGTTCGAGGATGTAGCACGACCAGGCTCCGAAGAGAACATCAACAACGAGAAATTTGAGTACCGGCCTCGCGATTACGCGGGGGCACAGGCGGCCGGCGCATCGCTGGCACCCTATCTAAGCCAACTAAATCGAATCCGGTCCGAGCACCCGGCACTCAAGCAGTTACGAAATTTCAACGTGCACTGGAGTGATGATGAATACAT
>JAODMI010000169.1 GCA_025464755.1 Homoserinimonas sp. | reverse complement strand
GGGTTATAACGGTAACCGTTCCTTAATGAGCTCAGATTCTCAGACTAGCTCAGTTTCTCTGACGAGCTCAGTCTCTTGTACGACCTTAGAAGAGAACGTTAAGACAGCACGCGTTCCCTGAGGAGACGGCCGCAGCCGCTCTCCTCAGGGAACATCTCTTCAGGAACCCTGAGGAGCGAAGGTTTACTCTAGGTAATCGCGCAGCGACTGTGAGCGCGAGGGGTGGCGAAGCTTCGCCATCGTCTTCGACTCGATCTGACGAATACGCTCTCGGGTCACGCCGAACGTGTCGCCGATCTGGTCGAGGGTCTTTGGCATGCCATCGCCCAAACCGAACCGCATACGAATCACACCGGCTTCACGCTCCGACAGCGAGTCAAGCAACGATTCCAGTTGCTTTTGCAGCATGGTGAACCCCACCGCATCCGCGGGTACAACAGCTTCTGTGTCTTCGATCAGGTCACCGAATTCACTGTCACCGTCCTCACCGAGAGGTGTATGAAGTGAGATGGGCTCGCGACCGTACTTTTGAACTTCAACGACCTTCTCGGGCGTCATGTCCAGCTCACGTGACAGCTCTTCCGGAGTCGGCTCGCGACCGAGGTCCTGCAACATCTGACGCTGAACCCTTGCGAGCTTATTGATTACCTCGACCATGTGAACGGGGATGCGAATCGTACGAGCCTGGTCGGCCATAGCCCGCGTGATCGCCTGGCGAATCCACCACGTTGCATACGTGGAGAACTTGAACCCCTTGGTGTAATCGAACTTCTCTACAGCCCGGATGAGACCGAGGTTGCCTTCCTGGATCAGGTCGAGGAACTGCATCCCGCGGCCCGTGTATCGTTTCGCCAGCGACACAACAAGTCGGAGGTTTGCTCCGAGAAGGTGGCTCTTGGCGCGTTGACCGTCTTTGGCAACCCACTGCAGCTCTCGGCGGGCAGCAGGAGACATCTTGTCTCCTTCGTTAGCCAACTTGTCTTCAGCGAAAAGACCGGCTTCGATGCGCATGGCCAGCTCGACCTCTTCTGCCGCATTAAGCAGTGCAACCTTGCCGATTTGCTTGAGGTAGTCCTTGACCGGGTCTGCTGTGGCACCGGTGATGGCCGCCGAATAGACCGGCACCTCATCTTCATCGTCGACAAGCGACATTACGAGCGCACCGGTTGGAAGAGCCTCATCCTTGCCCGTTGATTTCACCTATTCGGCTTCGTCATGGTCTTCCGCCGTCTCGACCTCGTCTTTAACGTCAAGATCTTTAATGTCGACGGGTGCGTCTTCGACGTCGTCGCCTTCCATATCAACATCAGCGGCGCTAGCCCCACGCTTGGTGGGTGCCGTTTTGGTTTTCGAGGCAGCCTTCTTCGCAGGAGCCTTCGTAACCGCCTTTTTCGCAGGTGCAGCCTTTACGGCCGTTTTCTTGGCCGGCCCAGCGCTCGCATCACCGTCCACGCTGACAGTGTCGGTTGTCGCGGTATCTACCGCTGCGGGGGTCTTGGTTCGGGTAGCCATATGGTTACCTTTCATTCGGGTCGAAACATCGTGATCGTGAGCACGGTGCTTTGGAACGCCATTCGCGTCCGCCATCTTTGGGTTGCCGGACCGTGGCCGTCGTTACGGACAGCACGTTTTTCGGACAGCACTAAGACCCATGTCAAGTCCGGAACGTCTGCGCACACTGAATGCCATCACGCCCCGGAAATCGAACGGGTCTTATGTCTAATTATTGCATGCTTTGGGTGGGCGCATCACCACGGTGGCAATCGACTCCCGTAGCATGCAGGAACTACCTCAGCGCTTCTCTCCCGCAATCGGATGAACCAGGGCTGCCGCAGGCTTATTGCTCGGGTAGGGACGGGCCGGACAGATGCGGTTAGAGAGGCAAGTCGTCTTGGCCATTGCGACGAATCGCCAAAAAGTTTTCCAGTTCCGCGGCTATTTCGTCCGCACTGGGGAGTTCGCCGTCTTCATCCGTCAACGGCGACCGCAGCGGATTACCTTCCATGTAAGAGTCGTGGCGCTCCTCGAGCGCACCTACCAGGCGAGCAAGTTCATGATTTGTTTCAACCTGGCTGTCGATTTTCGCGACGAACTCGCGTCCGTCTTCGCGAAGTTGATCTGTGGGGATGATAAGTCCGGTCGCCGCACCGATACTGCTCAAAGCCGCCACGGCCGCGTCCGGATACTCGGTATCGGCCAGGTAGTGCGGAATAAGTAAGACGAATCCGACGGTTGGGTGCTCTGTTTCCTGCAGCCGGTACTCGATCAGGTGCAGCGCGTTAGCCGGCACCTGGGTGTGCGGCTTCCAGACAGACAGGGAATCAATCAGCTCCGTGCGGTTACCACTGACTGTCACACCAATGGAACGTGTGTGCGGCACAGGCATGGGAATGGAGTGAACCCATGTGGTCGACTTGACCTGGAACTCTTCGATCAGTCCGAGAACGGCCGCGCTGAATCTTTCCCACTGAAAGTCAGGCTCGAATCCCGACAGCAGAAGAAACTGCTGGCCAATCTCATCGGTGACGAGATAAAGGGCCAGGCGCGCTGGACGATAGTTGGTGAGATGATCCTGATCGAAATAAATCATCGGGCGGCGGGCGCGGTAATCGAGTAAGGCGTCCGTATCAAACGTGGCAACGATTCGGTAGTCGAGGGTATCGAGCAGATACTCGGTGAACTGCGTGACCGCGGAACCTGCGTCGGCAAACCCGGTCAGGCCCGCCACTAAGGGCAAGCCTCCAGGCACATCGAAGACATCTTCGTTGAGCTCGTAAAGCCCCTCAGGATCTTGCATGTATTAACTCTAAGGTCCACCCGCCCGCGTCGCTTCCGACTTGAGCCGTCGAAGGCATGCCGTGAGCGAACAGCCAATAACATTGGCCCATGACAGTGCCGGCACTACACGTAAATCGATCATCCGCGTTAGATAGCAGCGTCGACGTACTTGCTCTGGGAGTGTTGCAGACCAAGGACGGCCCTCGCCTGGCAGAGGGTGGGCCGCATATACCCGGGCTGGCTGAGTCGCTTGCGGTCATCGGCATTTCAGGCGCCAGGGATGAAGTGCGCCGTCTTGTCGGTCACGGTGCGGCCAGCAGCATTGCACTCGTCGGCTTAGGCGCTTCGGAGGTAACGCCTGACATCCTGCGGTATGCCGCGGGAACTGCGGCAAGGCAACTTGTCGGCATCGAAACGCTGACCTTCGCCCTACCCCTTCGGTCGGAAGCTGATGTTCTGGCGGTGTTGGAGGGCGCCGGCATGGGTGCTTACTCTTTCACCCAGTATCTGTCCGCGTCCGCGCCTGCCAACAAGACCCCGGCGACAACCATCACCGTCGTAACGGATGTCGAGGCATCCGACGACCTGATCGATAAAGCCACCATCGTTATTCGTGCAGTGCACTTGGTGAAAGATTTGGTCAACACACCTCCATCCGACCTGTATCCGGAAACGTTCGCCCAATCCGTTGTTGCGCAAGCCGAGGGTCTACCGGTCGATGTCACGGTGATGGCTGATGCGGAGCTTCGCGCTGGTGGCTTCGGCGGCTTAGTGGGTGTGGGCGCCGGATCGCCTCGAGGGCCGCGGATGGTGAAAATGTCGTACTCCCCGACAGAGGCGACCAAACACATTGCGCTGGTCGGCAAGGGCATCACCTTTGATACCGGCGGACTTTCGCTCAAGCCGGCAGCGTCGATGGTGGGAATGAAATACGACATGACGGGTGCGGCATCGGTCATGGCCGTTGTTCTTGCCGCCGCTCAAATGCAACTCAAGGTGCGCATCACAGGATGGCTCTGCCTGGCAGAGAACATGCCGTCCGGCACAGCTACCCGACCCAACGACGTACTTCGAATCCGGGGCGGAAAAACGGTTGAAGTCCTTAACACGGACGCGGAAGGCCGTCTCGTGCTGGCGGACGGTTTGGTCGCCGCAAGCGAGGAATACCCTGACGCGATTATCGATGTGGCCACCCTTACAGGGGCAGCAACTGTCGCCCTGGGGAATCGTTACTCCGCCGCGATGGGTGATGAGGCTCTTGTAGATCGGCTACTCGCTGTCGCCAAGAAGGCTGGTGAGACCATGTGGGCCATGCCACTGCCTGAGGAGCTCCGCGCTTCGTTGGCATCGGATGTCGCCGACATCGCGAACGCAAAAATAGGCAGCACAGCGGCCGGCATGTTGCTTGCCGGTGTCTTCCTCGGGGAATTTATCGGAAGCGCCGACGCAGATGGGTCACGTAAAATTCCGTGGGCGCACCTCGATATTGCCGGAACCGCTAACAATGGGGCTGGCGGATATGGCTTCACGGGCAAAGGCCCATCAGGTGTAGCCATTCGTACCCTGCTTGCGTTGGCGGAGGAATTTTCTGCGGCGTAGTAGGGTCTTTACGTATATACCAATCTGCCGGAAGTGCGCCGCAGCTCATCGGGTTGCGCCGCTCTTGCACGAACCCTGATCCTCAAGGAGTTGCTGGGTGTCTGACCAGAATTTTGATGTAGTTATCCTCGGTGGCGGTAGTGGTGGCTACGCCGCGGCACTTCGCGCTGTTCAACTTGGCTTCACGGTCGGGCTCATCGAGAAGAACAAGCTCGGTGGCACCTGTCTCCACGTCGGCTGCATCCCGACAAAGGCGCTTCTGCATGCCGCTGAGGTCGCAGATGTGGCGCGCGACTCCGCCAAGTTCGGCGTCAAGGCAACCTTCGAGGGCGTTGACATTGCGGCCGTAACCGCGTATCGCCAAGAGGTAGTGACAAGTAAATTCAAGGGCCTGACCGGTCTGGTGAAGATGCGCGGCATTACGGTCATTCAAGGTGAAGGCAAGCTCGTCTCCCCCACCACGGTTGAGGTAGCCGGCGACCGCATTATCGGTAAGAACGTCATTTTGGCTACCGGTTCTTATTCGCGTAGCCTTCCCGGCCTTGAGCTAGGTGGACGGGTCATCACGTCAGAGCAGGCGCTCGAACTGGACTTCGTGCCAAAGAAGGTCGCAGTGCTGGGCGGTGGCGTAATCGGAGTCGAGTTCTCCAGCGTCTGGAAATCCTGGGGCGCGGACGTCACGATCATCGAGGCCCTTCCCCACCTCGTGCCAAACGAAGATGAGTCCGTTAGCAAACAATTCGAACGGGCATACCGCAAACGCGGCATCAACTTCAAACTCGGCGTACGTTTCCAAAGCGTCACACAGGATGCGCACGGCGTCGTTGTTACCCTCGAGAACGGTGAAACGATCGAGGCGGAGCTTCTCCTGGTTGCGGTCGGTCGCGGCGCAGCCACGGCGGGCATCGGTCTCGAAGAGGTCGGAGTCAAGACGGATCGTGGCTTTGTTCTAACCAACGAGCGTCTCGCAACCAATATCCCCGGCGTTTATGCCGTTGGCGATATTGTTCCGGGGTTGCAACTGGCACACCGTGGCTTCCAGCAGGGAGTTTTCGTCGCAGAAGAAATCGCTGGCCTGAACCCCATCGTTATCGAGGATGCCAACATTCCTAAGGTCACATACTCGGACCCGGAAGTTGCATCTATCGGTCTTTCAGAGGCGAAGGCGCGCGAGGTGCACGGTAACGACAACGTTTCGACGTATGACCTCAGTCTTGCCGGTAACGGTAAGAGCCACATCCTTGGTACCTCAGGTTCTGTCAAGGTAGTTCGCGTAAATGATGGCCCGGTTGTCGGCGTCCACATGATCGGAGCCCGTGTTGGCGAACTGATCGGCGAAGCACAGCTTGCCGTCAACTGGGAGGCTTACCCCGAAGATATTGCTCCGCTGCTTCACGCACACCCCACTCAGAACGAAGCACTGGGTGAGGCCTTCCTCGCTCTCGCCGGAAAGCCGCTCCACGCCGTTTAGGCGTTCGGGCAAACTAAGCTACAGAACAAGAACTGGTCTAAGGAGCAACACTGATGAGCCAATCCGTCAACCTCCCGGCACTCGGAGAGAGTGTCACCGAGGGCACGGTAACGCGCTGGCTGAAGAACGTGGGCGACCGCGTCGAAGTCGACGAACCCCTACTTGAAGTATCAACCGATAAGGTCGACACGGAAATTCCGTCGCCGATTGCCGGTGTAATCGAGTCCATCCTCGTCCAGGAGGACGAGACTGTCGAGGTCGGCACTCCCCTCGTCACCATTGGTGACGGTTCCGGTGGCGGCGAAGCTCCAACCGGTGAAGATGCCGCTACACAGGAATCTGCAGCCGTAGCAGCACCCGAAGATGCGGCGCCCGCTGAGGCCGCCGCCCAAGAGGCGACTGCTGAAGAGATTGTTCCCTCCGACGAGTCCCCGGCTCCCGGTGAGGGCGGATCTTCGGCGCCGCTGGCACCTGCCACCAACATCGACGAAGCGCCTGCCCCGCAAGCCTCGCCCGAGCCTGCGCCGGCACCTGCTGCCGCTGCCCCGGCAGCCGCGCCTTCGGCACCGCCAGCGGTTGTGGCCCCGCCTACACCTTCAGCACCGCCAGCGGTACCGGCAGCAGAAACATCGGCACCAGAGGCCGCCGCATCCGCTGGATCCAATGCTGGCTACGTCACCCCGCTGGTTCGCAAACTCGCTAACGAAAAGGGCATCGATCTTGCCACCATCACCGGCACAGGTGTCGGCGGTCGCATCCGTAAGCAAGATCTCATCGATGCTGCTGTCGCAAGCGAATCTGCGGTAGCAGCTACCGCAGCGCCGGCCAAAGCCCGCACGCTGGAAGTTTCACCTCTTCGAGGCACGACAGTCCCGATGTCGCGACTTCGTAAAGTTGTTGCCGAGCGAGCCGTTATCTCGATGCAGACCTCCGCGCAGCTCACGACGGTGATCGAAGTGGACGTCACCAAGGTCGCCGAGTTCCGCGACTCGGTTAAGGCAGATTTCCTGTCGAAGACCGGCGTCAAGCTGACGTTCCTTCCGTTCTTTGCGTTGGCGGCGGCAGAGGCGCTGAAGGCGTACCCCGTAATCAATGCGACTATCGACGGCGAGAGCATCGTCTACCCCGCTCACGAGAACATAAGCATCGCCGTGGACACAGAGCGTGGCCTGTTGACGCCTGTTGTGCGTGACGCCAGTTCACTGGACCTTGCAGGCTTGGCTACACAAATCGCGGACCTCGCCGAACGCACGCGCAACAACAAGCTGAAGCCTGATGAGTTGGCTGGCGGTACGTTCACCCTTACCAACACGGGTTCACGTGGTGCGCTTTTCGACACGCCTGTCGTTTTCTTGCCGCAGTCCGCGATCCTCGGAACAGGGATTGTCAGCAAGAAGCCCCTAGTCGTCTCCGTCGACGGATCTGACGCGATTGCGATCCGCTCCACTGTGTACCTGGCACTCTCTTACGATCACCGCATCGTTGACG
>JAODMI010000154.1 GCA_025464755.1 Homoserinimonas sp. | reverse complement strand
ACGGGCTGATGAACAATATGGCCGATGCTGCGTTCCGCCGGCGAGCACGACGACGGGCTGGGGAAGGTGGCGCCGCACGGGCGGCCGCGGCACCTCCACGCCGCGTCGCTAGCGAGGTCACTCGCGGGCTTCCAGCTTGTCCCACGCCTCATCGAGCGCTGACTGCGCCGTCTCCTGAGCTTGATCCAAAGCCGATTGCGCCGCACCCTGACCGTTGAGAACGGAGTTGACGGCATCCAGCCACGCGGTCTTGAATTCGGCGTCAGCGGGATTGGCTGGCATCGAGAATGCGTTGTCGTTCGCCTCGTACATGGCGGCAACACCGTCGTCCCATGGCTGGCCTCCGGAGGTGACCATGGCGCGGATCTGCTCATCCGCTATTGAATTGCCGGTGAGCACTCCTGTGAAAGGCTTGCCCTCTTCCTCGCGAAGCGCCAGCCGCGCTTCCGCCGCAGCCACCCACGAGTCGACTGCGGTCATGACGCGCGCGTAACGGCAGGCGGCCTCAGGGTTCGCGCTGCCTGCTGGGATGGCCCAGGCAGAACCACTCGCGTAGGCCAAAGGGTTGCCGCTCTTGTCCCGGAATGTATCAAAGGCCATAGGCGCATCCGGTGAAACGTCGTTTAAGACGTTCAGGTACCACTGCTCCATCCACATTGAACCGAGCGTGTTGGTCGCGTATTGATTGCCCGCTCCGAAGAAATCAGCTGAGTCACGGTAAGCCTTCACCGCACTGAAGCCCCCCTGGGCGTCGTAAATGCTAACGGCAAATTCGAGGGCCTCGACCACGCCCGGGTCATTCAGGTGGGCTGTCTTTCCATCGGAGGAAATCAAATCAGCGCCGTTCGCTTTCGCCCACAGGGGCAGAAACTCTGGCATTTTGGTATCGACGCCGATGACGCTCAGCTTGCCCTCGTCAGTTTTCACCAAGGCTTCATTTGCCGCCGCAACAGCATCCCAATCGGAGCCGTTGACGTCGTCGATTGTGAGGCCCGCCGCGGCGAGCAGATCGGCGTTCGCCATCGTGAACTGGATGCCGTTGAACTCGGGGATGCCGTAAATGACACCGTCGAAGGTCACCTGCCCGATGGCAGACTCCACATACTGATCGGTATCGATGCCCTCACCGTCGATGCAGCGATCGAGTGGGATTATGGCGCCTCGACCGGCGAGGGAGCCGATCTGGTCGCGGTTGGCGTAGATGATTTCAGGTGGATTGCCGTCCGCGACGGAAGACAGAAGCTGTTGCATGTCCAGGTCACCCTCGACGAGGCTGATTTCGACGTCGCCGAGCGCTTTCGCCGCCAGATCGTGTCGCGTCGTTGCAATCTCGTCGCCAGTGCCGAAGCCCATTACCTCCAGGTCCCCGCTCAGCGCTGTCTCGGGCCCATAGGTGACATTCTCGTCCGACTGCGACCCTGTGCCGGTGGCGCAGGAGGTGAGAGCAAGGGTTGCAAGTGCGGCGGCCGCAAATTGGGGGAAATACCGTTTGTCCACCATTCCTCCATCTGCGGACACCACGTTTCGCACGCGGATGGCTCGAATTTCACGGTGCCCATTGATGCAGAAGGTACCCCTTTTGGGGGACAAGAGCAACGACTCTCGAGAACGCGTCCAGTGCGCTATCTAAGCCGCTGGCAGAACGCACAATAGTGCGATCCGCGGTTCATGAAAGTGTCGCGTGTGAGCAACCGCCCGCAACGCGGGCAAGGGTTTCCGTGCTGACCGTATGCGTTGAGGGAATGCGCAAAGTAGCCGGACTCGCCGTTGACGTTCAGGTACTGCGTATCAAAACTTGTGCCCCCTTCAGCGAGGGCCTTGCCGAGAATGAGCCGCACCTCGAAGAGCAGCGCTTTGGCGCGCGCCCGACTTAGGGTGTTCGTCGGCTGGTTGTAGTGAATCCGCGCGGCCCACAACGCCTCGTCCGCGTAAATGTTTCCGATGCCGCTAATAAGGGTCTGATCGAGAAGAGCACGCTTAATCCCAGTCTTTCGTGCCGCCAGCCTGGCCAGAAACCGAATGTCGTCGAAGTGGGGGTCGAGCGGATCTCGTGCGATGTGGGCAACCCGTGACGGCAGCAAGGCCGGCCCCCTTGCCACGCGCGTGTCCGCAGGCTCGCCGGGCAGTGCACCGGAGAACCCTCCCGGATTGCCGTCTGCCGTCGGGACAAGCTCGTCGATAGCCATTGAACCGAAAATGCGCTGGTCTACAAAGTTGAGCCGTAAGGCCCCGTGCTCCGGGTGCACGATGTCGAGCCGGATTCGGGTTAGGCGGTCATCCGTCGACCTCTTCCGAAGCAGCACCTGTCCACTCATGCCCAAATGCACCACGAGCGCCTCCGAGAACGCAGGAGATTCGCCGCCACGTGTCAAAACCGGCACAGGATTGGCGCTAACGGCGCGAATGTCCTTCGTTTTGGTGTCCAGGTTGAGGGGTAACCAAAGAAACTTCCCGCGGCGGGTAGCCGAAATGATGGTTCGGCCGGTGAGGCGTTCGATGAAGTCTTCACTGGGTCCCGGATGCCGGCGCAGCGAACGTTCGTCGAAAACGGTGACCGTCGCCACCGTGGCTCCCGAAACGGCGGGCTCAAGGCCCGCACGGACGACTTCTACTTCCGGCAGTTCAGGCATCGCCGCGTTTACGCAGTGGCTGCAACCTGCAGGCGTGTCCACGCTTCGAGCGCAGCTGCCATTTCGGCGTACTTCTTGCTTGACCCCGCGCCGCTTGCGACACTCTCGCCATCCAGCACCACAACGGCGTGGAAACGCTTGGAGTGATCCGGGCCACTGTCAGTGAGGACATAGCTTGGCGCTCCACGGCCGAGTTTTGCGGCTAGCTCCTGCAGGCTCGTCTTCGGGTCCATTGCCGCGCCGAAACGTGCGGGATCGTCAAGGAGCGGCTGAATGAGGCGCAGAACCAGGCCTGTCGCGGCATCCGAGCCAACGCTGAGATATGCGGCGCCGATGATGGCTTCGACCGTGTCGGCCAAAATGGAGGACTTGTCGCGACCTCCCGTAAGTTCCTCGCCCCGGCCCAAACGAATATACGCACCGAGCCCAATGCCACGGGCAATCTCCGCGAGGGCAACGCTGCTGACCAAACTCGCCCGGCGTTTAGCCAATTCGCCTTCGTCAAGGGTGGGATGTTCCGTGTACAGCATGACGGTGACGGCCTGACCCAAAATCGAGTCGCCAAGGAACTCAAGCCGCTCATTGTTGGCTACGCCACCATTTTCGTACGCGAAAGAGCGGTGGGTGAGTGCAAGCTCGAGTAACTCCGGACTGATCGCCACGGAGAGTTTGGCGGCGAGGTCGCCCGCGCTGCGCTGTTTAGCGGCCACGGGCGTTCCCCATCCGTCCAGAATTAAACGTCGGCGACCTTGCGGCCCTTGTACTCCATGTACAGGGGGGTGCCGGTCGAGTCTTCGACTACCTTCGCGCGGTGCGGCAGGCTGTACGTGATCTTGCCGCCTTCGACGGTCTTGACCAGGGTGGGAGGCGTGGCCTTCCACTGCGCGCGGCGCATGCGGGTGCTCGCGCGGGACATCTTGCGCTTCGGTACTGCCATGGCTATCTCTTCTCTCTATCGGCGTCGGCGTCACGCACAACGTCGTCTACATCTGCATTTGGGTTGCTGATCCCGGTCAGGCCTTCGAGTCCGGCAAGCGCCGCCCAGCGAGGATCGATGGGTTCTTCATGCTTGTGACCCGGGTCGTCGAGGAGCCGCGCGCCACACAATGGACACAGGCCGGGACAATCTTCTTGACA
>JAODMI010000136.1 GCA_025464755.1 Homoserinimonas sp. | reverse complement strand
ATCAGACCGACATGTTTCCGCGCACCGATCCGGCAATCATTGTTGCCGTCATTGACGACGACGATCGCATCCTGCTCGGCAGCAATGCTATGTGGGAGAGTAACCGTTATTCCTTGCTGGCTGGTTTTGTCGAGCCGGGGGAGTCGCTCGAAGCCGCTGTGCTGCGGGAGATCTACGAAGAATCCGGTATCCGGGTCACCGATCCCGTCTACCTCGGGTCCCAGCCCTGGCCATTTCCCGCATCGTTGATGATTGGCTTCCGGGCAAGCGTAGATTCCGCCCGCACCTCGACCTTGACTCCGGATGGTGACGAGATTGTTGACCTGCGCTGGTTCAGTCGTGCGGATCTGACAGCAGCACTGCCCAATATCCAGCTTCCCGGACCGACATCCATCGCGCGGGCCATTATCGAGCAGTGGTATGGCGGTCCAATCGAACTCGCACCGCAAGACTCCGCATGATGACACCAGCGCATTCCCAACCATCGAACCCGGTCAGTACGCCGCGAAATGCCGAAGACCTGCTAAGTGGCCTTGATGCTGACCAGCGGATGGCGGCCGAAGCCATGCTGGGCCCCGTGTGCCTGCTGGCTGGTGCGGGCACCGGAAAAACGACGGCGATAACCCACCGCATCGCTTACGGTGTTGCTACAGGGGTCTATTCGCCGAGCCGCGTTATGGCTCTGACGTTCACCTCACGGGCCGCAGCTGAGTTACGCGGGCGATTACGCAATTTGGGTGCACCGACCGTGGCGGCGCGCACCTTCCACGCGGCAGCACTCTCGCAGCTCGGATTCTTCTGGCCGCAGGTCATTGGCGGAACGATGCCGCGCATCCTTGACAGCAAGGGCAGGGTGCTTGGGCATGCGGCTGAGACACTGAAACTCAAACTTGATACCGCGACCCTGCGCGACCTGGCCGCGGAGATCGAATGGCGTAAAGTGTCGCGGCTGACGCTGAACCAGTACGCGGCTATTGCCCCTGGGCGGGCACTGCCGGCGATGTTGGACGCCGACAAGATGGTCGCCCTGCACCGAGCTTACGAGGATGTGAAAGATGAGCGCCGCCAGCTCGACTTCGAAGATGTGCTGCTTGCCACCGCCGGGATGATCGAGTGCGAGCCGCGCGTGGCGCAACAGGTTCGCGAGCAATACCGGTTCTTTGTCATCGATGAGTACCAGGACGTGTCACCGCTTCAGCAGTACCTTCTCGAGCTGTGGCTGGGCGAGCGCCAAGACCTTTGCGTGGTGGGCGACGCCAGTCAAACCATTTATTCCTTCGCCGGCGCATCCTCAAAATATCTCCTCGGCTTCGGCAGTCGCTACGAGAATGCAAAGGTTGTGCGGCTGGAGCAGAACTACCGTTCAGCACCACCGATCGTTGCCACCGCAAATCGGCTTATGCGGGGACGCCCAGGCGCTCTCACCCTGGTCGCGAGCCCCGTTGACCGCGCTGCTGAGGCGGCGCGAGGCTTGGCACCCGAACCCACCGTTAACGCCTACCAGACAGACAGTGCCGAGGCACGTGCTGTCGCAGGCCAGATTGCCGACCAGATAGCCTCCGGAACACGCCCGCAGGACATTGCAGTGCTGTACCGAATCAACGTGCAGGGTGCCGCGCTGGAGACCGCTCTCAACGATGCAGGTGTCAGCTATCAGCTGCGTGGCGGGACCCGCTTCTTCGACCTGCCGGAAGTGAAGCAAGCTCTCATGATGCTGAAGGGCGCATCTGTAGCAGCCATTGACGAACCGCTATTCAAAACCGTCAGTGACGTTCTGCGGTCCCTTGGCTGGACACAGACAGCGCCGGAAGGTCGCGGCGCGATCCGCGATCGTTGGGAGTCTTTGAACGCCGTCATGGGAATGGCTGAAGCCGCACCACCGGCAACGACTCTGCGTCAGTTTGTGGATGAGATTTTTGCCCGGTCCGCCGCCCAACACGAACCGACCATGGCTGCCGTCACGCTTGCGACGCTTCATTCGGCGAAAGGTTTGGAGTGGGACACCGTCTACCTTGTGGGTCTCAGCGAAGGCCTTGTGCCAATCACATACGCGAAAGGTTTCGACGCCATCGATGAAGAGCGCCGACTCCTATACGTCGGTATCACACGGGCACGCCAGCGGCTTCACCTGTCGTGGGCAGCTGCGGGTCAGGGGCGCGCGGCAGACCGGCAGCCGAGTCGGTTCTTGGAAGAGCTGCGCAGCCGCACTCCGGGTGCTGCTTCCACTCGCGGCGTCTAGTTTTTCCCGTGGTCGCATCCAGATGTATGGATGTTGCTGCCATCGCCACAGACCCGCCGAGTCGCGCTGCAACTAGCCGGGTCGCGATGGCAACCACTTCACCGGACACCACAGCGTCTTCCACCGTGCTTCGCCGCCCCCACAGCTGGGAAGCTATTGCTGGCCATGAGGCGTCGGCATCCGTTCGATGGCGTTCCAGGCAGTAGAGGCAGGGGCCGGTTCCGGGTTCGATCATCGGCCCGATTCGCACGCCCGTGTCGCCGAACACGATCGGGAGGTGAGGAACATCGCGCCGCAACCAGACGCCGAATAGTTCGGGTTCGGTCACATAGTGCGTCACCAACACTCCAATGTCGGCCGGTTCGCTGGGTGCCACAATCCCCAGCCGCGCATGCGTGAGAGCAGCTCGAAGACGGCTGACCGTGCTGCCCGTGCCATAGATGGCCACCGTTCGAGCGGCAGATTTTGGCACCGATGCCGACATCAAGATGGGCTGCAGCACCCGCAGCATGGTGGACAGGTCGTGGGCGCTGCCGCCGGCCCCGGACAAAACAAGTTGCAGCCCTGAAGGGGTCACGCCGGCGATCAGGGCGGCGATGACGCGTTCCTGGGCGTTGGTGACATTGTGGATGACCACCGGTGGTTGGTCGACACCGAACTGAAGGCTGGATGGGGTGCGCCAAACGAGAGGGAATCGCGGGTCGATATGCAGCACCATGGGGTCATGGTGCCCGAGCCGGGCGATCTGCGTCGCCACCCATCCACAGGCGGCAGCGCTTGCTTCCTAAACCGGAGGAGGCGGCTCATCGGCTGTGCCGTCACGGTGCTCGTGAGGACGGTCGTCACGGTCATCTCCCAGCAGATCTTCGATCGCTCGGTCGATGTCGTCGAGCTCCGGCTCCGCTCCGGTGAGGCGTGCAAGGAGGGACGCCGGGCTATCGATGTCCTCAGAGGTCGGCAGCAGGTCCGGGTGCGACCACAGCTCGTCCCTCGCTTCCGCGCCAACCGCATCCGTTACCGCCTGCCACATGGCAGCGGCTTCGCGAAGCCGTCGGGGACGCAGCTCGAGGCCGACGAGCGTCGAGAAAGCCGATTCGGCTGGGCCGCCGGCAGCCCGGCGCCGGCGCACAGTTTCGGCGATAGCACCCGATTTGGGGAGCCGCTGTGTCGCTTGTGCGGTGACAACGTCCACCCACCCTTCAACCAGGGCGAGCATCGTCTCCAGACGTGAGAGCGCGGCAAGCTGAGCGTCCGACTTCGGCGGAATCAGCGCGCCACTCACCATGGCCTGACGCAGTTCTTCCGGGTTAGCGGGATCGAAGCCAGACGCCAAATCCTCAAGCTTTGCGGTATTGATGTGGATACCAGCTGCGAACTCGGTGATGGCGGTCATGAGCTGTAAACGCAGCCACTTCGCGTGACGGAACAGCCGGGCGTGAGCCAGTTCGCGAACCGCGATGTACAGCCGCACCTGGTCCGGTTCGATATCCAGGCCCTCGCCGAAGGCAGCCAGGTTTTGGGGAAGAATTGCGGACTGGTTCTCCGCCCCGTTCGCGGCGCCGACGATGGGGATACCTATATCGCCACCGGACACAACTTCTTTAGACAGCTGCCCAACAACATGGCCCAACTGCATGGCGAAGAGCGTGCCGCCGATGTTGCGTACCAGTTTGCTCGCGCCGGCGATCATGCTCGACATTTCCTCAGGGGCCTGCTCTTTGAGGACCTTGGTGAGGGCGTCGGCGATGCTGTTTGCTACCGGCTCGGCCAGTTGCGTCCACACCGGCATCGTCGCCGTGATCCAGTCTGTGCGACTCATAGCCTTCGGCGGTATGGCCAGTTCGCTGATGACCGTAGCTTCGCTAAGCCACAATTCGGCGACATGAAAAGCTTGCTCGAGAGACGCGTTCTCGGCGTGAGTCGTGGCGTGCGCGTCAACACTGGCCAACGCCTTAGCCTGCTCCAGAGCCAGGTCCCACTTGATTCCGTCACCGGAATTTTGGAGAGCACCCTGGAGCTGACGGATCATCTGCGCGATCATCTCTGGATCATTCGGAAGACCAGCTGCACCAGCCAGGCGCTGGGGATCGATCTCTGAGTTGCCCGAAAGCAACTCGTTCAACATGTCGCGGAACTCGTCTTCCGGGTTCGGCTGTGCATCTTCGGGCATGCGAACCACGCTAGTCGGTGCACAGGGAAGATGGCTGAGATTGACCTAGGCTGGGAGCCCCAAGATGTGCGCCCGTGGCGAACAGTGCCAGAAAGGACGGCGGGTGTCTCTCTTCAATAACAGCGGACATTGGATGAACCAGTCCGAAGCCCGCCGCATGCGAGCCGGTCGCATATTCCTCGTCGTCGCGTTTGTGGGTGCAGCCGCGCTGGCTTGGGCTCCGTCGCCCTACGTCATTCAGGAGCCGGGTTCCACCTTCGACACTTTGGGATCCGTGCTGGTCGACGACGAAGAAGTGCCACTCATCGACATTCCTAGCCAAGAGGTCTTTGAGACGCAAGGCTCCCTAAGCTTGCTGACCGTCAACATTCGTGGCAGCAGACAGACGCCGCCATCCTGGATCGATGTCGCAGCCGCATGGTTTGACCCCAGCAAAGCCGTCGTGCCCGTCGACACGGTGTACCCGGAAGGTCGAACTGTCGAGCAGTCCAATGAAGCCAACCAGGCGTTGATGCAGGAATCGCAATCCGCTGCGTCGGCCGCAGCATTGACACAACTGGGCTATGACGTCAAGACTGCCCTGCTGGTAGGTGACGTGGTGCCAGACTCACCCGCAGACGGAGTCTTACAAACCGGTGACCTTCTTCTCAGTGCCAACGGCGAGAAGCCGGCGGACGCTGCCGGTCTCCGCGACATCATCAAGGCCAACGGTCTTGACTCGGCAGTCGAGCTTTCTGTTTCTCGTGAGGGGCAGATGCGGCAGCTCGCGGTTACGCCGGAAGCGTCGCCCGGGGAGGGCAATGATCCTTACATCGGGGTGACCCTCGCCCCGACCTATGAGCTCCCGTTCGATGTCGACATCCGGCTCGAAGATGTGGGCGGTCCTTCTGCGGGAATGATGTTCGCGCTCGGAGTCATCGACAAGCTCACCCCGGGTGCGCTGACCGGAGGCCAAGAAATTGCGGGTACCGGCACGTTGACCGCAAGCGGTTCTGTGGGCCCGATTGGGGGCATCCGTCAAAAGTTGTATGGTGCGGCAAATTCGGGAGCTGACTGGTTCCTGACACCGAAGGACAACTGCGACGAAGTACTAGGACATGTTCCCGATGGCCTTGACGTTTTTGCCGTCGGCAGCTTGGAAGAGGCGGTGGATGCTGTCGAGGCGATCGCGGCCGGTGACACCAGCGAACTACCAGGCTGCTCGGTAAGCTGACAGCGCAATCGCATGGGCTTTCTCCCGGTCGGCGTCACGTTAAGATAAAAGGGCACACCGTCCTTTCGCGCCAGGAGCCCCCGCTTGACTTCCACCCAGACTCAGCAGCCCGTATCCAAACCAAGAGGCACACTTGTCATCGCGGCCATAGTGATCGCGGTGGTGGTCGTTGCGTTCTTCATCTTCGCGGGCCTGTTCACCGATTGGTTGTGGTTCGACCAGCTCGGATTCTCCACCGTATTGGCAACGCAGTGGATTGCCGGTGCCGTGATGTTCCTCATTGGCTTCTTCGCCATGGCGATTCCCGTGTGGGTGAGCATCGAGGTGGCCTTCCGCTTCCGCCCGGTGTACGCCAAACTCAACTCGCAGCTGGACCGGTACCAGCAGGTCATCGAGCCGCTGCGTCGCCTCGCCATGTACGGAATTCCGGCAGTACTGGGCTTCTTTGCAGGAATCGCGGCGTCGTCACGTTGGCCGTTAGCCCTCCAGTGGCTCAACCGCACGCCAACCGGCGACACAGACCCCCAGTTCGGCCTCGACATTTCGTTCTACCTCTTCGAGCTGCCCTTCTACCAGTCGGTTGCCACCTTCGCCTCCGCGGTCGTGCTGATTGCGGCCATTGCCGCGGTGGCGACCAGCTACCTGTACGGCGCCCTCCGCTTCAACGGTCGCGAAGTAAGAATCTCTAAGACGGCTCGCATACAACTTGCCATCACCGCCGCGATCTACCTGCTACTTCAGGGTGGCAGCATTTGGCTCGACCAGTACGCAACTCTCACGACGAGTAGCAGCGGACTGCTGGTGGGAGCCTCTTACGCCGACGTGAACGCCGTGATCCCGATCCGTGCGATTCTTGCAGGTGTTGCGGTCGTGGTAGCTATCTTCTTCCTCATCACCGCTTTCATCGGTAAGTGGCGTCTCCCCATCGTGGGTACAGCCCTGCTGATTGTCGGCGGGCTCGTCATGGGGTCGGTGTACCCCTGGGTTGTGCAGCGTTTCCAGGTTGAACCGAGCGCCCGAACGCTGGAAGCGCCTTTCATTGAGCGCAACATCGAGGCAACGCGTGAGGCGTACGGCATAGCCGATGTCGTTGAGACGCCTTACGCAGCGACAACCAACGTTGAACCTGGCCAGCTGAGGAATGATGCGGACACCACCGCCAGCATCCGAATCATTGACCCTGCCCTCGTCACAACCTCCTTTGCGCAGCTCGAACAGATCAAGCAGTACTACCAGTTCCCGGCGCACCTGGACGTTGACCGCTACGAGGTTGACGGTGCCACGCAAGACACCGTCATCGCCGTTCGCGAGCTCAACGCTGGTAATACCGGCGCGGCCGACAGCTGGTACAACAACTCCGTTGTGTACACGCACGGCTACGGTGTTGTGGCCGCAGCGGGCAACGAGCGCACGGCCGATGGCATGCCGGCGTTCATCGAATCTGGGATCCCCAGCACCGGCGTGCTGGGCGACTACGAGCCCCGTATCTACTTCGGTGAAAGCTCGCCGCCGTACTCCATTGTCGGAGCCCCGAAGGGCACCAAGCCGGTCGAACTGGACTACCCGTCCGGTGCTGAGGAAGACACGCAGAACGCCACAACCACCTATTCAGGTAACGGTGGACCGAAGCTGGACAACTTCTTCAAGCAGCTCATTTACGCCATCAAGTTCCAGTCAGAGCAGATCGTATTGTCGGATGCTGTGAACACGGAATCGCAGATTTTGTATGATCGCGATCCGCGCGTGCGCGTGCAGAACGTCGCGCCTTACCTCACCCTCGACAGCGATGCCTACCCGGCAGTCGTTGACGAGAAAGTCGTGTGGATTGTGGACGGCTATACGACCAGCGATAACTACCCGTACTCGGACGTCCAGTCGTTGAGTTCGGCGATCGTCGACACCTACACGCCCGAGCCGGCGTTCGCCTTGGACGACATCAACTACATCCGCAACTCCGTGAAGGCCACAGTTGATGCGCACACCGGCGAGGTGAAGCTTTACGCCTGGGATGACAAGGACCCCATCCTTAAGACGTGGCAGAAAATCTTTCCCAGCACCATCGAGCCGATGAGCGAGATGAGCGACCAGCTGCTCGAACACGTGCGCTACCCGGCTGACCTGTTCAAGGTGCAGCGCACCATCCTGGGCACCTATCACGTCACCAACACAAACTCGTTCTACTCCGGTGACGACGCTTGGGTTACGCCGGCCGACCCCACCGCGGACGCCGCAACC
>JAODMI010000126.1 GCA_025464755.1 Homoserinimonas sp. | reverse complement strand
TCGTGGCGTCATCGACAAGTTGTGCAAGGTCGTCGCGTCCGGATTGGGTTGCGAGCGGGCCCACCTGTGTGCTCTCATCGAGCGGATCGCCAACGACGAGGGCAGTCATTTGGCTGCTGAACGCTTCGACGAATTGGTCGTAAACGTCCGTGTGAATGATGAAGCGCTTACCGGCGATGCATGACTGCCCGTTGTTGTTCACGCGTGCGGCGACCGCCGTCGTCGCAGCCTTTGCTATATCTGCGCTCGGCATGACTATGTAAGGGTCGGAGCCCCCAAGCTCAAGCACAGCCTTCTTAATGTGGCGGCCGGCTGTCTCGGCTACGGAACGGCCGGCGGGCTCGGAGCCGGTGAGGGTCACAGCCTTAACCCGTGGGTCGGCGATAACGTCCCCGACGCCTGCCGAGCCGATGAGAAGGGTGATGAACGAGCCTTCGGGGAATCCTCCCCGAACGAACAAGCTATCGAGGTACAGAGCCGATTGGGGTACGTTCGACGCGTGCTTCAAGAGCCCGGTGTTCCCGGCCATGAGCGCAGGCGCTGCGAAACGGATTACCTGCCACAGCGGGTAGTTCCACGGCATGACCGCAAGCACCGCACCCAGCGGTTCGTAACGAGCCCACGCCCGGCTTGCGCCTACGGCCGAGGCATCATCGAGCGGCTCATCCGCGAGAAACTCTTGGGCGCGCTCAGCATAGAAACGCATGTTCTTGACGCATTTCTGCACCTCACCCCGAGACTGCGCGATCGGCTTGCCCATCTCGATGGTGATGATGCGCGCCAGGGAGTTGGTGTCTGCCTCAAGTAAGTCTGCGGTGGCCAGCATCCAGGCGGCACGCTGCGAGTACGGGGTTGTGCGAAGCTCGCGCGCGGCAGCATCCGCCAGGGCGATGCGTCGCTCAATCTCGCTGGCATCGTGTTCCGTGTACTCAGCTTCCGTAGCGCCGGTGGTCGGATTGATGGTGGTGATCGCCATTGGTGCCTCTTTCGGTTCGTTGGGTCAGTTATCGGCGTGATCGAAGAGCTGGGGGTGTCTTGCCAACTCGAGTCTGGTGCGGCGAATGTGTCCGTACAGCACTCGCTCCGCGTCATCCACGTCGCGTTGCTCGATCGCGTGCACGATGAGGTGATGCTCCTGATGGACTGTGCGGTGCGCGTCGATGGTGAACAACCGAGTAAAGGCGCGGCGGTAATGCTGGGTCGCGTTCCAAAGGCGCTGCACAGTCTCGCCGAGAACATTGGTGTCTGCATCGCTGTAGCTGAGCCAATGGAAGTCACGGTCAAGGCGAAGGAACGCCTCAACATCGGTGCCAGTTTCCATCGCAAACGCCAGCCGGTGCAGTTCGGCAATCTTCTCGCCCGACAAGTTAGGGATACTGAAACGCAGCAGCAGCGGCTCGAGACGCTCCCTGATTTGGTACAGTTCCTCGCATTCAGCCAGACTGAGCCGCGACACCCATGCGCCGGTATTGGCGACTAAGGTCACGAGCCCTTCGGCTTCGAGAATGCGTAGCGCCTCGCGAACAGGCACCCTGCTGGCGCCGTACTGGGCGGCAACCATCTCTTGTCTGACCCGCTCACCCGGACCGACTTCGCCGGCCAGGATCGACTCACGCAACCCGTCAGCGATGCGGTGGGCGGAGGCTCCATGCTCAGTCTTTGCGACTTTCACTGCTACTCCGCCGGCCGTGCTGGGTGCCACAGTTTCACCGCGGCGCCCTTCTCGTATGCCTTGCCGTCCGGGAAGCTGACGAGCTCGAACTGCATTCCCCAGGGCGAGAGGAAGTACACCCACTGTTGGCCTTCGCTGGCGTTGCGGCTCAAGGTTGGTTCCCCGAGGACTTGAATCCCATGCGACCGCAGATACGCGACCGCCGTGGCCATGTCGTCAACATAAAAGGCCAAGTGGTGCCCGCCGATATCGCTGTTGCGTGGTTGGCCCTGCTGTCCGTCGGCTGCATCGAACTGAAAGACCTCGAAATTTGGTCCGTAGGCGCAGCGGTACAAGTGCAGTCGGCGCATTACTGTGCGCGGGTGCACGTTCAGGTGCTCCAGCATCCAATCACTGTCGGCGTGCTCGTACGGGCCGAGAGAGTAGACGCGTTCGCATCCAATGACGTTAATGAAAAAATCGTCGGCCTGGTCGAGGTCGGGGACGGTGAACCCTATGTGCTCGGTGCCGCGAAGTCCGGGTAGTGCCATGACCGAGCCCTTCTTTCTGTCGCCTCTCGCTGTGCCGTTATCCTGACAACGACACCCCATTGTATCCAGTTACACCGCATTTAGCATTGTTTACAACAAATTTGCTGCATTTCTCTTGCAATTGGATTCAATCACATCGTATGCTGGCGCCATCGTACGACTGTAAGAGCGCATGACCGCGCAATATCCCGTCAACGGAGAAGAGGGACAATGCCCGACTTGCGACGCCTGGACCCTGCCCAGCCCTGGGTGGAACTGAGCACTACGCCCGCCGATTGGAAAGAGGCTGATCCACAGCTGCTGGCGTCCATGCTCGGACAGCTGCATCTCATTCGCGCGTTTGAAGAGACCGTGCTCGAGCTCGCAGGCGAAGGCCTCGTCCACGGGCCAGCTCATTCAAGCATTGGGCAGGAGGGAGGAGCTGTCGGCTCCATCATCGGTATGCGTTCAACCGACGCGGTCAACGGCTCCCACCGCGGGCATCACCAGTTTCTCGCCAAAGCAATCACGCACGTCTCGCAGGGCACCCTCGATCTTGACGACCTTGTCACCGATGACCTGCAATCTGTACTGCAACGCACGCTCGCAGAGATACTCGGTCTGGCCCAAGGTTTTTGTCATGGGCGCGGTGGCTCTATGCACTTGCAGTGGTTCGAAGCCGGCGCGTTAGGGACAAACGCCATCGTCGGCGGTGGAGTTCCGCTCGGAGCGGGGAACGCTTGGGCGCAGAAGCACGCCGGAACGACTGACATCACCATGAGCTACTTCGGGGATGGAGCGGTGAACATCGGTTCGGTGCTCGAGTCGATGAACCTCACCTCGGCCTGGAAGCTGCCGCTCGGCTTCTTCATCGAGAACAACCTTTACGCTGTGTCCACGCGGGTGGATGAAGCTACCGGAGAGCCGAGGCTCTCTGCCCGCGGCCTCGGTTTCGGTATCCACTCCTGGCGAGTGGACGGGATGGACCCGCTCGCCGTCTACCTGGCAACCAAGCAGGCCGAAGATGTCATGCGATCCGGTGGCGGACCCGCTGTCATCGAAGCAGAGGTTTACCGCTTCTTCCACCAAAACGGAGCATATCCAGGCAGCGCATTCGGCTATCGCTCAAAAGAGGAGGAAGCGTCTTGGCGTGCACGGGATCCCCTCGTCAGGGTCGCACAGGAGATGCTCACCCTGGGGTTGATCACTGATGAGGTCGTTGCCTCAGTTCGCGCCCAAGCGCAGGCGGCAATGCGTGCTGCCGCTGCTGAACTGCTCGAAGATGACCCGGATGCGGAAGGCAAGCGCCGCATTATTGCGTCGCTCTGGCCAGACCCCTCCTTTGTCGATGTCGGCCTGCGAGGCGATACCAGCGAACTGGCCAATGCGCGAACTCTCGACCCCATCGACTACACGGGTGATCTGACGGAGACGAAATTCGTGGACGCGGTCGCCGCCGTTATGGCCAGACGAATGGAGGAGGACGAGCGCATCATCGTCCTCGGCGAAGACGTGCATCGACTTGCCGGTGGAACCAATGGCGCCACGAAGGGCTTGCCCGCATCCTTCCCCGGCCGGGTGCTCGGCACACCCATCAGCGAAAACGCCTTCGCCGGTCTAGGTGGCGGCATGGCTCTCGACGGCCGCTTCCGGCCCGTCGTTGAATTCATGTACCCCGACTTCATGTGGGTCGCAGCAGATCAGGTTTTCAACCAGATTGGCAAGGCACGTCACATGTTCGGTGGCGACAACCCAGTGCCACTTGTGCTGCGCACCAAGGTGGCCATGGGCTCTGGATACGGGTCGCAGCACCTGATGGATCCGGCAGGCATCTTCGCCACCAGCCCGGGCTGGCGCATCATCGCCCCGTCCAGCGCGGCCGACTACATCGGGTTGATGAACACAGCCCTTGCCCTGCAAGACCCGGTGCTCGTCATCGAGCACGTTGACCTCTACGGGGACAAGCAGTCCATTCCTGCGGGCGACCTTGACTACCAGCTGCCATTCGGTAAGGCGGGCATCCGCCGCATCGGAAGCGATATGACGGTAATCAGCTACCTTTCCATGGTCAAGCACTCCTTGGAAGCGGTCGAGCAGACCGGAATCGACGCTGAGGTTATCGACCTTCGATGGCTCGACCGTGCATCCCTTGACTGGGAAACTCTCGGTGAGAGTATCAAGAAGACCAATAACGTTCTGATCGTGGAGCAGGGTGCTCGGGGAACGTCGTACGGTGCCTGGCTTGCCGATGAGCTCCATCGGCGCTTCTTCGACTGGCTCGATCAGCCGATAGAGCGGGTCACCGGCGGGGAGGCCAGCCCAAGCATTTCGAAGGTGCTCGAGCGTGCAGCAATCGCCCGAACGGAAGAAGTCGTTGCCGGGCTTGAGCGCGTTCGACGCGGATGGGGCGGTTACTAATGGCCTCCATCATCCGGATGCCCGAAGTTCTCACTGGAGCAACTGAAGCGGCTCTGCAGACCTGGCTCGTCAGCCCGGGCGACGAAATAGTTGTAGGCCAGCCCCTTGCCGAGGTGGAGACAGAAAAGGCGACTGTGGAGTACGCCGCCGAGGAGGCGGGTACGCTCGCGGGACTTCTCATCGAGGTCGGCGTGCAGGTGTCGGTTGGGACGCCCATTGCTGTGCTTGCCGGGCCAGGAGAGTCCATAGAAGCCGCGCTCGCCGCTGCAAAACCCGTGGCGGGGGCGCCTGGCGTTCCTGCCGCGCCAGCGCCAACGGTGAGCGAGCGTCCGGTGGAGATTGCCGCCCCGGAGACCATCACGGTTGATGGAGCGCGGGTGGAAACAATCGAGCCGAGTGGCACCCAGGTGACGACGGAACGTCGCTTCGCCAGCCCGCTCGTTCGCCGCATGGCGCGAGAGACCGGCATCGCACTGGACTCCGTACGAGGTACCGGGCCCGGCGGGCGCATCGTTCGCCGCGATATCGAGCGACTCGAACCACGGACGGTGCCGGTCGCGCAGGCAGCGACGACACCTTCGCCGCGGATCCCTGCTGCACCGGGCGGTTTCACCGACATTCCGCACACCGGCATGCGGCGTGCAATCGCACGTCGCCTCACGGAGAGCAAGAGCCAGATACCGCATTTCTACCTCAGCGCGGATGTTCGCGTCGACGAGCTGCTTCAGCTCCGCCAGCGTGTCAACGAGGTCGCCCTCACGAAAGTTTCCGTCAACGACTTCGTGGTGAAAGCCGTCGCGGCTGCGTTCAAAGATGTGCCCGCCGCGAATGCAATCTGGATGGACGACGCCATTCGCCGCTTTGACGACGTCGATATCGCTATCGCCGTGGCCATTGCGGGAGGCCTGGTGACACCGGTCGTTCGCGCGGCCAACCGTTTGACGCTCACTGACTTGGCGCTTGACATCAGAGAACTGGCAGGGCGCGGACGGGATGGCAAGCTCAAGCAGGCCGAGCTCGAGGGTGGGTCGTTTGCTGTTTCCAACCTCGGCATGTTTGGAACGCAGCAATTCTCGGCGATCATCAACCCGCCACACTCCGGGATATTAGCCGTGGGTGCCGCTTCACCGCGACCGGTGGTGGGCGCCGAGGGGCAGCTCACCGTCGCCCACGTTATGACGGTGACCCTCTCCGCCGACCACCGCGTGCTTGATGGGGCTCTCGCGGCCGAGTGGCTGGCAGCCTTAGTGAAGCGTTTAGAGAGCCCGGTAAGCCTGCTGATATGAATCTGAAAGACGCACCAAAGTCAGCGGCCCCGGCACGCTCAACAGCGCGTGCGCTTAGACCTTGTCTCGCCAGTCTTGCTCTTCATCGGGGTGGCTGTTGGCGGTGATGTGAATGGGCATCGTGATCGCGCCGGTCATCGGAGCGATCACGGTTGCCTCATCGCGGCGGTGCCTGAGAACGTGGTCGATGTAGGAAGAAACGGCTTCGGCTAGAGGAACATCGCGTCCCTGATTTTCGGCCAAGTACCAGCGATGATCCAACAGCTGGTGGAAAACCTCGGCCGGTTCAAGCTTCCCTTTAAGCTCCCGCGGAATCGCCCTGATGACCGGCTCGAAAACGCGCGCCAGCCACTCGTGCGCAACCATCTCCTCGTCCTCCCCCTGTTTTTTGTAGGTCGCAACGTAGGAGTCGAGGTCATTGAGCAACCGACGCGCCTGATTCTCCTGGGCGTCCAAACCGGTGAGTCGCAGCAGGCGGCGTTGGTGGTGCCCGGCGTCGACGACCTTAGGCTGGATGCGCACCTGCGTTCCCGTGTCATCCGTCTTGATGGCCAGTTCTTCAATGTCGAATCCGAGCTCATTGAGGCGTTCGACGCGTTGACTGATGCGCCAACGCTCGGATGACGGAAAAGACTCCGCCCCGGTCAGCTCCTTCCACAGGCTGCGATAGGCAGCCACAATGCCGTTGCTCACCTCGACGGCATCAAGGTTCTCATCTAAACGACCTCCGGCGGCCAGATCGAGGAGTTCGCCGGCGATGTTCACTCGAGCAATTTCCAGATCGTTCTCGCGCTGCCCATTGGACAGCCCGTTGTAAAGCTTCCCCGTCTCCGCGTCCACCAGGTAGGCGGCGAACGATCCGGCGTCGCGTCGAAACAATGTGTTCGACAGCGAGACGTCACCCCAAAAGAAACCGATGATGTGCAGCCGCACCAAAAGTGCCGCCAGCGCGTCGACCAGGCGGGTAGCTGTATCCGGGCGGAGGGTCTGCGAGTACAGGGCACGGTAGGGAAGCGAAAATTTGAGGTGTCGCGTAACCAAGCATGCGTCGAGGGGTTCGCCGGCGTCATCCAACCTGTCGGTTATGACGGCAACAGGTTCAACGCACGGGACATCTAGGCGCTGCAGGGTGCGGAGCATCTCGTACTCGCTTCGGGCGATCTCGGGCGATGTCTCTTTGATGGCGATGACGTAGCCGCTGAGGCGCGCGAAACGAACCAGGTGACGAGAGATGCCCTTAGGCAGGGCGGCGATGACATCATCAGGCCACAGCTCGAGGGGAACCGACCAGGGGAGGTCGAGCAGGGCAGAATCGGCTGTCGCGGATGTGATGCTGAGAGAGCCGCTCATAGGGTGCTATTCGTCATGCGTGGTTGATGCCTCAATGCTGGCGCGGTCGTGGTGGCATTGCACGGGTGGCTGTGCGCAGGAATTTTGCCACCTGAGCAAAGCCAGTGCCCGTGCAACGACAAGAAGTACGGCTCAATCGGCCACTATTCGTGATTGGGTGAAACGCGTGCTCAGACCGTAACCGGGGCGTTAAGGCGCAGACCCGACTCGCTGTCGAAGACATGGATATGGTGCGGCTCCGGAAGGATGAAGACCCGGTCACCAGCGTTAGGGTGTGACCTGCCATCCACGCGAGCGACGACGTCGACGCGGTTGCCCTCGATCGTCGTGTGGCCATACAAGTACCCATCGGCGCCGAGCTCTTCGACGACGTCTACCTCAACGGGGAGGCCCTCGCCGCTTGCCGAGACGACGATGTCCTCTGGGCGAACGCCGATGGTGGCACCCTTCGCCTTGGTCTCGCCGAGGACACTGCGGTCAACGGCGGCGACGGCTGTACCGAAGGCAAGGCCCCCGTCGACGATGTCCGCGTGGAAAAGATTCATCGCGGGGGAGCCGATGAAACCGGCAACAAAAACGTTCACCGGCTCCTCGTACAGGTCGCGCGGCGTGCCGACCTGCTGAAGCACGCCGTCCTTCAGGACGGCGATGCGGTCACCCATTGTGAGCGCTTCGGTTTGGTCGTGCGTGACATAGACGGTGGTGACGCCCAGGCGGCGCTGCAGTGAAGCGATCTGCGTACGGGTTTGCACGCGCAGCTTGGCATCCAGATTGGAGAGCGGTTCGTCCATGAGAAAGACCTGGGGCTGGCGAACGATCGCACGGCCCATCGCAACACGTTGCCGCTGCCCACCGGAGAGGGCCTTTGGTTTACGGCCGAGGTAATCTTCCAGGTCGAGCAATTTGGCAGCCTCGAGAACGCGGGTGGCTCGCTCTTCCTTATTGATGCCGGCAATCTTGAGCGCGAAGCCCATGTTCTCGGCGACAGTCATGTGCGGGTAGAGCGCATAGTTCTGGAAGACCATGGCGATGTCGCGGTCTTTGGGGGGAACGTCGGTCACATCACGGTCACCGATGCGGATATGGCCGTCATTTACCTCTTCAAGCCCGGCGAGCATGCGAAGAGTGGTGGACTTTCCGCACCCGGACGGTCCCACCAGAACGAGAAATTCGCCGTCGGCGACCTCGAGGTCGATAGCGTCAACTGCGGGGCGGGATGAACCCGGGTATATTCGGGTTGCCTTGTCAAAAGTGACAGATGCCATGGTTTTTCAATCTCCTTCACCGGCAGGTACGTGCCGGACGATCCGTAGTGAATGGATGAACAGCGCCCGTCTCATATGGCGGCAGGCACTGTCGTCATTATGTCACCGGGATGGGGGATACCGGTAATGGTTGTGCTACGCGCATGGTTAGGCTGTGTCAGCAGCTGTGTGGCCGACTCCCAGACTGGCTCACTAGCATCATTGGGGTTCTGCGTAAAGAAGTAGTTACGGCGGACGAATGCACATGACTACAGAGTGAGGGTTGATGACTTACGACGGTGTGGGCGATGGGCCCCCCAGTAAGACCAGTAAGCGTGAGGCCGCCCGGCAGAAGGCGCGGCTCCTGCGGGTCGAACAGAAGAAGAAAGACCGCCGAAACAGGTTCCTGCTTCAGGGCAGCATCATTGTCGCCTCACTCGTGGTCGTCGGGCTGGTTGCCGTGACCATCTGGTCGCAGATCCCCTCGACCCGGTCCGGCCCCGTCAACATGCTAAGCGATGGCATCAAAGTCGGGGAGGGGTTCGCTGCAGTCACCACTCCCGGTCTCCAGCCGGGAGACGACCCCGTGCCATCTGAGAAAGTCGAGGGATCGGAGGCCGTCGATATTCGTGTCTTTGTCGACTATCAGTGCCCCATCTGTGCCGACTTTGAAGAGGCTAACGAAGACCAGATCTCCACCTGGGTGGAGAGTGGCGCTGCAACGCTTGAAGTGCACCCCATCGCAATTCTCGATCGTCAGTCGTTGGGCGCAAAATACTCAACGCGTGCCGCGAACGCGGCCGCCTGCGTTGCAAACTACTCTCCCGACAACTTCTACGCCTTCAACTCGCTGCTGTTTGAACACCAGCCGAAGGAACAGACTGAGGGCCTGACCGACAAGGAGCTGGTGACGCTCGCGGAGCGAGCAGAAGTTACTAGCCCGACCTTGATCGAGAAGTGCATCGTCGACCAAACGTTCAAGACCTGGGTTAACGCAGCGACGGCGCGAGCGATCGCCGGGCCTATCCCCAACAGCAATATCGAGCGGGTCAAGGGGACGCCAACCATCATCGTCGACGGCGAAAAGTACACCGGTGGGTTCGACGATGCCACCGCCTTCGCAACCTTCGTGAGCACCGCTGCGAGTAACGCGTTCGAGGAGAAGGCGACCCCGACCCCGACCCCGACGCCTGCCAGCTAGGGGTTACTGGTCCAGCGTGCGAGCGCGAACGCCACAATCACAGGGCTGAGCATGAGCCTGAGTCCCGTGCGCTGCGTTCTAGCCGTGTGCGCAGATGGAGCCTCCTGCCGGGATCGAACCGGCTACCTTCTCATTACAAGTGAGACGCTCTACCAGGTGAGCTAAGGAGGCGTGATGCCTTTTCTCGTCCATTTTACTTGCCGAGCCCGCCGCCTCGAATACGTGTACTCGACGTTCGACCCCAATGTTTCCACCACCATGGTCCAATCGGCGAGAAAAAACGGCTGCTCTGGCCAACTGAGCTAACGGGGCAAGAAACCCTATATTAGCCGTCAGCCAAAGCCGCCGATAATCGAGGCCGCTTGTTACTTCTCTTCGAAGTTGAGCGAAAGCGAGTTCATGCAGTAGCGGTCACCTGTTGGGGTGCCGAATCCGTCGGGGAAAACATGGCCGAGGTGGGAGCCGCAGTTGGCGCAGCGCACCTCAGTTCGGGTCATTCCGAGGGTGTTGTCTTCGATCAGTTCCACGGCTTCAGGCCGTACTGACTCGTAGAAACTGGGCCAGCCGCATCCGGAATCGAATTTGGTGCCGCTAATGAACAGTTCTGCATTACACGCAGCGCAGGTGTAGGTCCCTGCTCGCTGCTCGTCGAGCAGCTCACCGGTCCACGGGCGCTCTGTAGACGCTTCACGAAGGATGGCGAACTTGTCGTCGCCTAGCTCTTCGCGCCACTCCTGCTCGCTCTTGTTGACGTTGTAGGTCATGGCTCTGCCTTTCGCGCTGTGCCTTCACAACTTAAATCGTGTACCAGCTTAAACTCGCGGGGCACCATTTTGTTCCCGGATGACGCTGTGCTGTCACGTTAAGGCGTGCATCAGTTCGCTTCTGATGAAAAATTAGCGACGAGCCTGGCCGGCTCAGGAGCCACACGGGCACACCAGCCTAGGCTTGCACACGGATATAAGGGGTGGCCGTGACAGCGGAACAACGCGCGACAACCGAGCTGAACGCTCGCGAATTAAGCATCCTTGCCTTCGAACGGCAGCACTGGGCCAGCTCAGGGGCGAAAGAGGAAGCAATCCGTATGGAGTTCGCGCTGTCAGCTGCCCGGTACTATCAGTTGCTGAATTCCTTACTCGACTCACCTGGGGCGATCGCACGTGACCCCATGCTGGTGAAGAGGCTGCGCCGCCTGAGAACCGGACGCACAACCGTAGTCGACACGGACTCCTGAACCACAAGCCTCCGAGAGAGAGCCCATGGCTGCCCCCATCACAGACCGATTCGATTCGGTGCCCGAAGACCTGCACCGTGTCGGCGCGCACCGCGCACCCGCCCGCAGGGGACGCGGCTGGATCGCTTTTTCTTGGTCCGTGCTGGCCGTCGTCGTGTTGACGCTCGGTGGGTTATTTGCCCTAACGCTTGTCAATCCTGGGTTCAAGGGAAGTGGCGTTATCGACTCCACAGTTGCACCGGTGGAGGAAGCTGAACCGGTTCTCGATCCGGAAATCTCCGTCACCGTGCTCAATGGAACCCCTGAACCGAACTACGCGACCACGGTGGGCGACTATCTGGTTGCCCAGGGCTGGCTCGGAGCGGAACTGGGTGTCGGCAGCCGCGCGAAGTCGGAAGCAGACGACATTGCCGACACCATCGTCTTCTACAACGACCCGGCGAACGAGGGAGCCGCCCGCGCTCTGGTCCAGACGCTCGGAACAGGCAGCATCCGTTTGTCCGACACATACCCTGCCTCCCCGATCACCATTCTGGTAGGCAGCGATTTGGCTCTGCCGGACGCCTGAATACAAGCCTTTCTGGCTTAAAGCCTGCTTTTAAGTCACCCGCACAATCAATCTGAGGATTTATTCACAGGAGACGCATAATTACCTTCCCTGTGACTGTTCGTCCCGCTACGATCTGGTCTTGGCTGCCCATCGGGCGACCGTGCAGGCATCACCGAACCACGGCAGGGAGTTATCAATGGCGAACGGAACCGTCAAATGGTTCAACGCTGAAAAGGGCTACGGTTTCATCACCGTTGAAGGTGGGGCACAGGACGTATTCGTCCACTACTCCGCGATCGACATGGGTGGCTACAAGGTCCTCGAAGAAGGGCAGCAGGTCGCCTTCGAGATTGGCGCTGGCAGTAAGGGGCCGCAAGCAGAATCTGTTCGCGTCGCCGTCTGAGCCAATCCGTTGGCGCGCCCGCGCTAACGCCGTCCAGCCAACTGGACGGCGTTAGTCTGTCTCCCGTGCTCCAACGACAGGTAACTAGCCGCGCCCTTGCCGCAGTCGCGACGGCGCTCGGACTGTCGATGATGGCAGTTGGATGCTCAGCGGGGGCAACGCCGGACCCTAATCCCACAGCAGCCTACGTTTCTGACTACAAAGCCCCGGCACCCACAGAGATCGCGCCGCTGCGTGGGACGACTGTCGCAGAGGGAAGCCTGTCGTACGCGTCCGTCGCCGCGAAAATTGACAACCACTGGGATGCACGGCCCCAGATCGGGTTAGAGAAAACCGACCTCGTCTTCGAAGAACTCGTTGAGGGCGGTATCACACGGTATGTGGCCGTCTGGCATTCGGAAATTCCGGACCTCATGGGTCCGGTGCGTTCAATTCGACCCATGGATCCGGACATCGCCGGACCCTTCGGCATCATTTTCTACGCCGGTGGCCAGCCCAAATTCGTCAGCATGATGCAGGACACACCCGTCTACAACGCAAGCCATGGCCAGGGCGACACCGCTGATTACATGTTCCGTACGCCCGACAAAGCCGCGCCCCACAACGTGCTCACGAAGGCGAAAGAATTCGTCGCCGCACATGGTGACATCGCTGCGCCCCGTCAGCAGTTCGCCTTCTCACTGGATGTACCATCGTCGACAGCGGCCAAGGAAGGCACTCCCACCGCCGGCATCCGGGCCACATTCTCTGACGGTTTTCACCCGACTTGGCACTATGACGTCGCTCAGCAGGCTTTCTTGCGGTCACAGGATGACGCGCCCGACCTGGACAGCAATGGAAATCAACTGAAAGCCACGAACATCGTTGTTCTGCGTGTTCCGGTAACCCACGCAACGGGCGTCCCTAAGACGGAGCTGCTTGGCAGCGGTGAGGCGTGGGTGTCGACAGGCGGCGGCACGATTCACGCTGTATGGCACAAAGCGGCCGCAACCGACCCCATCCGACTTCTTGATGACAACGGCGTAGCCGTGCGTCTCGCTGCAGGCAACACCTGGATCGAACTGGTGCCCACTGTTGGTGATGTGACGTTCACGGCTCCATAAGGAACCGGGCCCGTCTTGCACTCACCGGGTGAGAGTGCCAGAATCAATTAGCACTCTCTTATTGCGAGTGCCAAAGCTGTTGCATATTTCATGACGTCCGGGAGGGACGAGAAACACACATGGCAAAGATCATTGCTTTCAACGAAGAGGCCCGTCGTGGCCTTGAGCGTGGCCTCAACATCCTGGCTGATGCCGTAAAGGTGACGCTTGGCCCACGCGGCCGCAACGTCGTACTCGAGAAGAAGTGGGGCGCACCCACCATCACGAACGACGGTGTGTCCATCGCCAAGGAAATTGAGCTCGACGACCCGTACGAGAAAATCGGCGCTGAGCTGGTCAAGGAAGTTGCCAAGAAGACGGATGACGTCGCTGGCGACGGAACGACCACCGCCACGGTTCTTGCTCAGGCTCTTGTTCGCGAGGGGCTGCGTAACGTAGCTGCCGGCGCAGACCCGATCAGCCTCAAGCGCGGTATCGAGAAGGCTGTCGCTGCTGTGACCGAAGCTCTCATCGAGCAGGCCAAGCCGATCGAGACGAAGGAAGAGATCGCGGCTACCGCATCGATCTCCGCTGGAGACCCAGAAATTGGTGCCCTGATCGCCGAGGCCATCGACAAGGTCGGCAAGGAAGGCGTCGTCACCGTCGAGGAGTCGAACACGTTCGGCACCGAGCTGGAGCTGACCGAAGGAATGCGCTTCGACAAGGGTTACCTGTCGGCATACTTCGTCACCGACCCCGAGCGACAGGAAGCCGTCTTCGAAGACGCGTACATCCTCATCGTCAACGGCAAGATCTCACAGATCAAGGACCTCCTGCCGGTCGTAGACAAGGTCATCCAGTCGGGCAAGCAGCTCCTCATCATTGCTGAGGATGTCGATGGCGAAGCCCTCGCTACCTTGGTTGTGAACAAGATCCGTGGCATCTTCAAGTAGGTTGC
>JAODMI010000089.1 GCA_025464755.1 Homoserinimonas sp. | reverse complement strand
CGTTGGACGACCAAAAGCCGTGACTGCAACACACGCATGGCGGCCGCACGGTTCTGGATCTGGCTCTTCTCGTTTTGGCAGCTCACCACAATTCCGGTAGGAAGATGCGTGATGCGAACCGCGGAGTCCGTCGTGTTGACCGACTGTCCTCCGGGGCCACTGGAGCGGAAGACATCCACCCTGATGTCGTTTTCAGAAACATCGATGTGGTCGGTTTCCTCCATCAGCGGAACCACTTCAACGGCGGCGAAACTGGTCTGGCGTTTGCCAGCGGAGTTGAATGGGCTCATCCGCACCAGCCGGTGCGTGCCCGCTTCCACACTTAGCGTGCCGAAAGCGTATGGCGCATCCACTTCGATGGTCGTCGACTTAATCCCGGCTTCTTCCGCATAGCTCGTATCAAGGACGGTGGCAGGAAACTTGTGCTGCTCCGCCCAGCGCAGGTACATTCGCTGCAGCATTTCGGCGAAGTCGGCGGCGTCGACGCCGCCCGCTCCCGCTCGGATGGTGATAACGGCCGAGCGTGCGTCCCACTCGCCATTGAGCAGTGTTTGCACTTCCAGGTCGCCAAGCACTTTCTGAATGCTGGTCAACTCTGAGCGAACTTCGGCAGCGGCCTCCATATCGCCCTCTTCGTTGGCGAGCTCAACCATGATCTCAAGGTCGTCGAGACGCTGTTCGATGCTCGCAATTTTGGCCAGCTCGGCCTGACGGTGACTAAGCGAACTTGTCACCTTTTGAGCCTTTTCCGGGTCGTCCCAGAGGTCTGGCACTCCCGCCTGCTCGTTGAGGTCCGCGATCTCCGCCTTGAGCCGCTCAACCCCCACCACAGATCGAATGTCGGCAAAAGTGGCGCGCAGGGCGGCTATCTGCCCCGAAATATCCAGCTCGTCCATGTCTGGTCCAGCCTACCGGGTGACGCTTAACGCTCATCTCAAAAGGAGACGAGGCACTCCGCTCCTCTATACCCACGCCAATCGCATGCCCACCCGACGTTTTCTCCCCGAAAAGGAGTTCAGGGCTGTTCTTGTGAGCCGCCGCACGGCCATAGGGTGAGTTGGTGACGACTGAAAAGACCTTCCGCTGGCGATCGGTCGCAATGCCGGCCCTGCTTCCGACACTTCTTTTCGCCATCGGCGAGGGTGCAATCATTCCCATTATTCCGATCTTCGCCAACAACTTGGGCGCAACATTGGCGGTCGCTGGCCTGGTCGCAGCTTTGCTGATGATCGGCGAGCTGGTGGGCGACATTCCAAGCGGGTGGCTTGTGAGCCGCATCGGGGAACGCCCGGCGATGTTGGGCGCCTGCCTGCTCTCCGTGATCGGGCTCGTCATCTGCCTACTGTCACCAAATCCCTGGGCGTTGAGCTTCGGTGTTTTCCTGATCGGGCTGGCCACCGCGATTTTTGGCTTAGCCCGTCACGCGTTCATGACCAGCCGCGTTCCACTCAGTCACCGCGCCCGCGCCCTTTCGAGCCTCGGAGGCATCTTCCGGTTCGGTTATTTTGTCGGGCCGTTCCTCACCGCTGCCGCCATACACCTTTTTGGCACTGTGGCTTCAGCCTTCTGGATTCATCTGGTGGCGTGTCTTGCTGCGGCCGTTGTTTTACTGCTCGTTCGCGACCCAGCCACCGGTCCCGGTCTGGTCAAAACCGCGCGCGGAGTTGAGGGCCGGCTTTTAAGCGAAGGTGAGGCCCTCGTCGAGAAGGAGGCGCACGGCCTTTTCACAACCATCTACAACAATCGCGGCGTGCTCGGGAAACTTGGCACGGGCGCGGCGCTCATCGGTGCAATGCGCTCAAGTCGCGCCGTGATACTTCCCCTTTGGGCTGTCAGCATCGGCATCGGCGACACTGACACCGCTGTGATCATCGGTATCGCCGGTGGCGTCGACTTCGCCCTGTTCTACGTCAGCGGCTGGATCATGGACCGATACGGACGGCTGTGGAGCGCGCTGCCCGCCATGATCGGGTTGAGCCTCGGTCACTTCGTGCTGGCGATAACCCACGATCTCCCCACGAGCGTTGAGTGGTTTATCTTCGCCGCTATGTTCCTTTCGCTGGCCAATGGCATTGGTAGCGGCATCCTGATGACGCTGGGTGCTGACCTGGCGAACAAGGACAATCCGGCACCATTTTTGGGTGCCTGGCGTTTCACCGGCAGCCTGGGAAGTGCTGCTGCGCCGCTCGCCGTATCCGCGTTAACGGCCGCAGTTTCCCTGTCCGTTGCGGCCGGGGCGATGGGTATCCTGGGCCTTGTCGGCGCCGCCATCCTGCTGAAATACGTGCCCATCTACGTTCCGCGCGAACGCAATAAGCGGTAACAACGCGAGACGAGCCAGAATGATAGGCAGAAAAGCAGAATCTGGCCAGCCCATCACCGGCTGAACGCCCGGACCCTACTGTCGTGCCGAGACCTCACAGTCTCGTTCATTCGATGAGGAGGACCATGCGTTCAGTCACCCGCACACACACCCAGTTCCTGGGAGCATTCGAAAGCACCTACCTCCCGGGGCACGGATCGGATGTTGCGGAGACAACGGGGCACGCAGACGCATGGCGAGACGACCTTATGCCACTCATCCGGGCGGGCGTGACCCGTTTGCGGTATCCCCTGCGCTGGCACCGCATTGAAGCCGAACCGGGAGTCTTCGACTGGTCGTCCGCCGATGAACAGCTTGATTTCATGCGTGTGCACAACCTCGACCCCATAGTCGACCTCGTGCACCACACCAGCTATCCCGAGTGGCTAGCCGATGGCTTTCGTGATCCGCAATTCGGCCCCGCGTATGTTCGGTTCGCCGAGGCGGTTGCCAACCGATACCCGTGGCTCCGCTCATACACACTGTTCAACGAGCCGTTCGCCACCCTTTTCCTCGCTGGTCACGAAGCACTATGGCCACCCTACGACCAGGGCGTAGACGGGTTCGTACGCCTGCTGCAAAACGTGTTGCCCGCGGTAGCACAGGCCTCCAAGGTGTGGTCCCAGCTGCTGCCCAACGCCGAGCATGTCTGGGTGGACACCTGCGAATTCCACGTCGGCGCCGGTGCCCAGGCCGATTACGCCACATTGGCCAATGATCGCCGTCACATCGTGCTCGACCTCGCACTCCACAAAAATTTGGATCCCGAGCGGCCTTTCCTGCGGGAGCTTATCCGCGCCGGCGGCGCTGCCCTGCTTCAAGTCGAGCCGATCCGCGTCGACGCGCTCGGCCTGGACTACTACTGCCACTCGGAATGGTCGTACGACGCAGCGGGAGCACACTCCCCCTCACTGCAGCCCCTCGGCTTTGCTGCAATTGCGGAGCAGTACAGCCGACGCTATGGGTTGCCGATGATGCTGAGCGAAACCAATCTGCGCGGCCTGCCCTCTGACCGGGCGTCCTGGATGAGGTACACCTTGGAACAATACGAGCTCGCCCGCTCTCGCGGCGTTCCGCTACAGGGATACTGCTGGTTTCCGAGCGTGGACTCATGCGACTGGGATTCACTTCTTGCGCAGCCTGCGGGCCGCGTCGATCCGGTGGGGGTGGTCAGCCTCGGACCACGAAAAGAGCGCATTCGTACGGTCTTCACCGAAGTGTGGGAGGCAGCGGCAAGTGGCGTCTCGTTCGAGGAACTACCGGCATACCGTTTCCAACCGCCGTGCGACGAACAACTTGTCGCCCTCATCCCCCAAATGGCGCACTGGGATTGGCAGAACCCGCCCGAGCAGGAGGTCGTGCAGCCCGTTGTCGTGCATGCCGACGAGGACGCACCGGATGCGTGGCCGCTCAACGAGAAGGACTCGACACCGACGACGTCCGCCGAGCCGTCCACGCTGGCCGCCCAACTGCAGCAAGCTCAGGGCCGCGGAGTCGGCGCAGCCGTGGAAGGTTTACGGGATGCCGCCCTTGGCTCGACACGACTCACCGGTTCGGCGGTTCCCGAACTGGCTGAGGCTGCCGTGAGCTCGGCAACGCCGTTCTTGCGGGCACCATTGCTGGCGCGATTGTCCGCAGCCCTGATGCTGCACCGTCTCAGTGGTGACGAAAAGGGTTTGTGTCCGACCTGCGGAACGTCTGCGCCGTGCGAAACGGCGCTGGCGCTGAAAGCGTAACTTTGCCGCCAGCCGACGCTGGGGCTCAGGCACCGGTGCTGGGACCGCGCCGGACACCGAATCAACACACCCAGCAAACAACACACCCAGCAAACAACACAGCCACAGACACCGCCACGCGAAGGAGCATCGCCATGAATGTCGTGCGCAGGGGCTAAAGCTTGCGAGTGGTCGTCAGCTTAAGCGTTAGCCGAACACGGACCGTGCCACAGCTGTCACCTCGATGCGGATCCCTTCAGGCACGAGCAACGACACCAGCGGTGGACGCCAGTATGCAGACAGCTCGACGGTGGCGCTGCGGCCGTCGAGCGTTTCGGCCCGTTCAGTCTGCAACGCTTCGAAGGCGTGCGGTGCAGCGTTCAGATAAGCGGTGACGGCGGATGCGACATCCGCAGAATCAAGCGTCGCCCGGGGGCCACTGCTCGTCACGGCAACCGACTCCAAGCCGAACGCTTCGGCACCAGCGAGGGCGGCGCCATCTGCCAGCGTGAAGAGTCGTTTGCGCTCGAGGTAGAGGGATGTCGACGCGACGACGAGCAGGATCAGCACCAGCCCGAGAAACCCGTAGAAAGCGGTGAGCAACAGTGTTGAACCGTCTTCGTCGCTCAACCTCGTTGCCCTCACCCGGCACCCCAAAACCTGGAGACCTGCTGTGTTGCCGTCGCTACCAGTGGCACGTCGACCGGAACGTTGAGGGTCAGCCCGGGAGGCACCAGTGGCAAAGCGACGGTGACTGTCACTTCGACAGTAACCGTTGCGCGTCGGGTGAGGCATGTTGTGGGGTGCGGCCGACAGGTGACCGAGACCGTGGCATCCGTGGAATCGATTCCATAGTCGGCCAGCGCGAAGTCGACCGCCAGCTGCGCTTGTGCTCTGGCTGTTGGCTCGTCTTCGGCCTGCACGAAAACTCTGGCGGCCTGCCGCGCGGCGCCCTCTACGGCGAGCGCACCCGCTTGCAGGGCTGCCACTGTGAGCACCAGGTAAACCAGGGGAAGCAGGAGCAACATTCCCGTTGTTACAAATTCGAGTGAGGCAGAACCGTCCTCCCTGCGGAAGGATGCCTTAGGGAAGTGTCTCCATGGCCGCATGACCCACCACCTCCAGGCCGCCGTCCAGACCGATCAGGCCGATGAGCGGGAGCGGTACACGCACCGTCATGATGGTCGACGGATGCCCAAGGTAGCTGCCAACGGTGGCCGTCACTTCCCCGGCATAGAGCGGCCCGAGTGCCGTGGTGATCAGATCGCGTGTGCGCGCAACACCGTCGGGCAGCGCGTTGTCAGCGAGGGCCGCATAGCGGGCGCCTTCGGCGGCGGCATCGAGCACGGTATTTCGGATGTGCAGGGTTAGCCCCAATTGCATTACGGACAGGGTCATGATGGTCAACAGGGCGCTGACCATGACAAACTCGGCCGGGGCGGAGCCCCGCTCGGACGACCAAACAGCGCGCACGGTGAGAAGCATCACGTTTCAGAAAGCGGTCACGCGATCGATCGCCTGCTGGAAGACGGCGCTGAGCGCCGGACCGGCCAGACTCCAGATGATGATCACCAGACCTGCGGTCATCAGCGTTATCAGCACCCAGCCGGGCACATCACCTCGTTCATCCCTGCCGACAAGCGATCTCATGCTGTGGACCTTCCTTATATTGAATGTTGATTTGCGGTATGCGATGCCGGACGACCATCAAAAACCAACCTGCAGCACGAAGATTCCCGGGAAAATGGCGAACACCACAGTGATGGGCAAAATGAGGAAAATCAGCGGCACCAACATTGCGACCTCCTTTTTGCCTGCGACTTCGAGCAGCTCCCGTTTTGCGTCATCTCGTGCATCTTGTGCCTGTGCTCTCAACACCTCCGCCAGCGGAGTTCCCCGCTCCAGCGCGCCGGTTATTTGCTCCACGGATCGAGATAGCGCGGGCAAGCGAACGCCGTGAGCAAGTCGGTTAAGGGAATCAGTGAGCGGCACACCGGTGTTGACCTCCGCGAGGACCATGCCAAACTCGGCAGCCAGTTGCCCGCGGCTGATGCGCGAGACACGACGGAGAGCATCCAGAATTCCCTCGCCAGCGGACAGGCTGAGGGTGAGGAATTCGAGGATCGTCGGCAACTCGCTCGCCATTCTCGCCATCCGCGCTGACGCGGCACGCTGCAGCAAATAGTCCCGCAAAACCAGGCCAGCCACACCGCTGAGCATGACAGCCACGGCGTGCATGGCCAGCGGGAGCGTCTGCATCTGTGTGAGCGCCACGGTGGCAACTACGCCCACGCTGATGCCGCCGACTGTCCACACGAGTTGGCTTGACCGGAAGGTGGAGGCGGTCATAGTTGAACCAGCCTGCCTGAGCCGCATTTCGATGGTCGCTGTGCCGCCAAGCACTCGACCCAGCATTTCGCGCAGGTATACCGTGGCCGGTCCCAGCAAAGCACCAAACACCGGCAGCGGATCCGATGGCCGCCGGGCGAGCATAGTTCGGGCGTTATCCGATACATCCGCCACATACGGGGCAAGCCGGTGAACGAGTCGTGGCCGCCCAAGCGCTGGCACCAGACTGGCCATCGACCACAGGCCGACTCCCAGCGCGACACCACACAGCAGGCCCCACACCATCAGATCGCTCACTGGAACCAGCGCCGCTCATCAGGCAAGCGCCCGAGCGCGATCATGCACCGATACGCAATAATCGTCACAGCCAAGCCAGACACGATGATCACCCCGCCCGCAGGCGTGTTGTACGCTAGCGCCGCTTCTGGTCGACTCGCCAGGAGCAGCAGGATGATCCAGGGCGAGGCGACACCCAGACGTGCCGCGTTTAGTACCCACGACTGGCGCGCCTCAACCTCGGAACGAATGGCAGCCTCCTGCCGAAGATATGCCGAAAGATTTCTGAGCACCGTCGTGAGATCGCTTCCGCCAACCTCACGGGACATCCGAAGTGTTTCCAGGATCCTGTCGGCAACCGGGTCCGCCAGACGCAGCTTAAGGTGGTCAATACAGACGGAGAAGTTGCCTGTCGCCCGGTAGTCCCGCTCGAAAACGGCGAAGGGTTCGCGACTGGCTGCCGGGCCGTGGTGCGCCAGAGTGGCGACGCTGTCAGGTAGAGCAAGCCCCGCTCTAACCGCGGACACGAGGTGGTCCACGACGTCCGGCCAGAGAACGCGATTCGCCTTTCGTCGGTTGCGGGCTCGCCAATTCACGATGACAACGGGTAGAGCCGTAGCCACAATTCCCGCCGTGATTGTGAGGGCAAGGACCGGCACGAACAGAAGCGTCAGTGCAGCGGCGACCAGACCAAGAAGAACAGACACCGCCACCAACACCGGAACCGAGATCGTGTGCATACCGGCCAGGGCGAGGCGCGCATCCATAGCGGCAAGCATGTGGGGGCGTGACCTTTGGACCCGTCTCAGATTCGCTGGCCAAAGCAGCGGCGACACGATCAGCACCAACCCTAAACCGATCCCGCAGCCGAGCAGAAGCGTCACGGCAACACCGCTGACGGGTCGAAACCGCCTGAGCGGAACTTCTCCTGCCGCGCCGGAACCCTCCCCGTTGGCGTAAGGATGTTGTGGCGGAGCGCGAAAATGCTGCTCGCCTCAATGCCACCTGCGTTGATCTGACCGCTCGGTGCGAGGATTTCGGTGATTCGCCTTCGGCCGCCGCGCTGCAACTCACAGTGGACAACCAGGTCGACAGATGAGGCCACTGTGGGAACCACGAACGATGAGTCAATATTGCGACCGGCCAGCAGCGGCAGGGTGCAAAGTTTGGCCAGCGCATCTCGTGCACCATTGGCGTGGATGCTGCACATACCCGGAAGCCCAGAATTTAGAGCGATGAGCAGATCGAGCGACTCCGCCTCGCGAACTTCGCCGACGACGAGGCGGTCTGGGCGCATCCGCAGTGCCTCTTTGATCAGCCGGCGTAAGGTGATTTCGCCGGTACCCTCGAGGCTTGGTTGCCGGCATTGCATGGCAACCACATCGCGGGCGCTGAGGTCCAGTTCGAATGTTTCCTCGACGGTGACGATGCGCTCGGTAGGTCGAGATGCGGACAGCAAGGCATTCAGTAACGTTGTCTTGCCACTCTGGGTTGAGCCGGAAACCAGGATGTTCTGGCCTGCGAGAACGCACATTCGCAGAAATTCTGCCGACTGTGCCGTTAGCGAGCCCAGTTCGACCAGGTGTCGCAGGTCTTTAATTCGCTGCGTGAACTTGCGAATATTGACGGCCCAGTGCTTCCGGGTCACGTCGGGGATGACGACGTGCAGTCGGGAACCGTCCGGCAGTGATGCGTCAACAAAAGGTGAGCTGAGGTCGACGCGGCGACCGGTGGATTGCAGCATCCGTTCGACCAGATCCCTCACTTCGCTGCTCGTGAGCTGGATGGACGTCAGCTCGGGAACGCCGTTGCGGGCCACAAAAATTCGCTCGGGGTTATTGATCCAAATTTCTTCGACTTCCGCGTCGTCGAAGAGTGGCTGTAGCGCGCCGAAGCCGACAATTGTTGCCACGATGTCACGGGCCGTCTGATATTCGTCCTCAAGCAAGGGTAGGGACCCGCCGAGTGCCCGCTCGCTGTAGCGCTGCACCTCATCGCGCACATACCTTTCAACGACGAGGCGATCAGCTGGCGCGCGGTGGCCGACCAGCTCGACGCCATCGATGCGTACCCGCTCTCGTACTCGGTCGGTGATGATCGAGCGAGCGTGAGACATCTGGTCATCATGAGGCCGCCGACCGGTACCCGGCGAAAGTTGTCCACAGGAACGGTTGGCGGTGCCTTTGAGAGCATTCAGCTGCGACCCGTGTTTGTTCCAGCGCTACGCGAAAAGCCGTAAGGCGCAAGTGGCGACAGGATGTGCGAGCGCAAGCGGCTAAACTGGCCTTTCCGCGGGAGTGGTGAAATTGGTATACACGCCAGATTTAGGTTCTGGTGCCGAAAGGCGTGAGGGTTCAAGTCCCTTCTCCCGTACCGAGCAGGTTAGGCTCCTTGAAAATAGGGGTACACCTCGAGGGTGCTCGAGGTGTATAAACCGGTAGCCTTGTGACACGCTGAACGCGTCGACCAGCCACACCCGACTGGAGTTGCTCGCATTGTTGCCCTACGCCGTCATCCCATGGCTGGACCCCGAAACCCTGATCAATGGGTTTGGAGCCTTTGCCCTCATCGGTGTATGCGCCATAGTTTTCGCTGAGACTGGTCTGCTGGTGGGGTTCCTCCTTCCCGGAGACACACTGCTCGTCATCACCGGTCTTCTCACGTTCGCTGGTGTGATCGAGATGGACATCTGGTGGGTGTGTCTGGCCATCGGTTTCGCCGCATTCCTCGGCGGTGAATGCGGTTACTTAATCGGCCACAAACTGGGCCCACGCGTGTTCGAGCGTAAGGAATCCGGCGTTTTCAGTCGGTCAAACGTTGAGCGTACGAACGCGTTCTTTGCGCGCTTCGGTGGACTTTCCGTCATCCTGGCCCGTTTCGTCCCAATCCTGCGCACGTTTGTGCCTGTCGCTGCGGGCGTCGGCCATATGGACTACAAAAAGTACTCGTTCTACAATTTTGTTGGTGCCATGATTTGGGGCGCCGGGCTCACGCTTTTCGGCTTCCTGATCGGCAACATCCCACCGGTGGCCGATTTCGTACGCAGCTACATCGACGTGATTCTGCTCGCCGCTGTCACCCTCACACTTATCCCGACTGTGTGGCATTACGTCCAGTCCAGCGTCAAGGCGCACAAGGCCCTGCATGACGGCGTGAAGCCGCTGACCGAGGCCGAAATTGTTCTCGACCAAACCCTCTTCGACCAGGACCCCACCAACGACAAACGTTAGCGTGTGCTTTGCAGGCTGGCCCCTGGCCTTGCACACTCCGGCGAGTCGCGCTCGACGGTTACGTGCGGTCTGCCAGCGCCTTCAGCGCCTGCTCCGCAGTGCGCTTGACGTCTTTATCTGGGTCGCGTAGCAGGCGCTTGATGGCTTCTGCGCTCACCGCAGTGCCGGTCACGGCCAGCGCACGCGCTGCAGCTGCTCTCACCCGGGGGTTCTCATCCGTCAGGCACGGAACCAGCGTCTCGTCATCACCGAGCTCCCGAACCGCACACACTTTCAGACACATTTCACGAACCCGCCAGGCTTGGTTATGCAGGCCACGCAAAATTTCTGATGCGGCTGACTCATCCCACACGTGCAGCAGCGCGCGAGCGCCCCACACTTCTGGCCAATACAACGGTGGGGCACCGTTTAGCACCCCTTGGGCGTGGCGTCCGCCAACGTACAAGAGCATCTCTTCGCCTTCGTTGCGGCTTGCGAGCAGCCCAACAGCGTGCGTGGCGACGGCGGCTTCACCGTGCGCCTCGACCGCCAATGCCAGTCGGGCGGCGAGGGGTTCGTCAATGGGGATCTCTGTATCGGTCATAACACTCCAACGCTAGCCGAGGCTGAGCCAGATGGATGCCGCCGCTTCTTCTCCGAGCTGGATGTCGATGTCTCCTACGCGCAGCATCAGCGGCCGGCTACTGATCACCTGCACGCGGGCGTCCAGCACAATCCGCTCGGAAGCGAAGTACCGCAGCAAGGTAGAGCTGTGGTCGCTGATCCTGACCACGGTGCCGACGAACCCTTCCGCAGCATCACGCAGCATCACAGCCGCCGGTCGCATGACCACGCCATCGGCGCTAGGAATTGCGTCACCGTGCGGGTCGTGCACCGGGTGACCAAGTTGCTCATCTATTGCCTCGAGCAGCCGATCAGATAGCGTGTGCTCCAGAACTTCTGCCTCATCGTGCACCTCGTCCCAGCTATACCCGAACGATTCGACCAGCCACGTTTCGATCAGCCGGTGCCGTCGCACCATGCGCAGCGCAAGCGTCCTGCCCGCGGGGGTCAGAGTGATCGTGCCATACCGAACATGGCTGACAAGCCCCTGAGCAGCCAACTTGTTCACCATCTCTGTGACGGATGACGCGGCAAGCCCTAACCTTTCGGCCAACGCGGATGGGCCGATCGGTTCTTCCTGCCACTCCGTGTGCGTGTAGATCGTTTTGACGTAGTCCTCCACGACGCGCCCTGTCACCGCGCTACCCGGATGCCTCCCGCTCATGCGACCACGGTCAGCACAATGAGGGCCACGTTGAGGGCCACCACCAGTAGCACGACCAGGGCGAGGAGCCAGCTGACGATGGCGCGGTTGACCGCACCTCCCATCACCGCCCGGTCGTTGGTGATGCGCAGTAGCGGCACAAGAGCGAAAGGTATGCCAAAGCTAAGGAAGACCTGGCTGAGGACGAGAGCCCATGTCGGGCTTGCGCCCAGGCCGAGAATAATGAGTGCGGGGATCATGGTCACAACGCGGCGAACGAACACCGGGATACGGAAACTCAGCAACCCTTCCATGATTGTGGCGCCGGCGTAGCTGCCGACAGCCGTTGAGGCGAGACCTGATGCCAGCAAGCCAATGGCAAAAAACAGGCCAAGCGCTGGTCCCAGCGCAGTTTCGATGGCAGCGTGCGCGCCACCAATGGTGTCCGTTCCCGTAACGTCGCGCAGGTTAACGGCTGCCAGCAGCAGCATCCCGATGTTGACAACTCCTGCAATGGAAAGTGCAGTGACAACGTCCCACCGGGTCGCGTGCAGCAAACGACGGCGATCGTGCACGGTTGCGGCCATTCCATGCCGGTCCCGCGCAAGGGCCGAGTGCACGTAGATCGCGTGGGGCATGACAGTCGCACCGAGCATGCTGGCGGCGAGGAGGACCGACTGGGTGCCGTCGAAACGCGGGATCAGTCCTCCAACAATGGATGCGACATCCGGTGGGCGGGCAAACAGCCCAGCCAGGAAGCCGACAGCGATGATGGCCAGCATCCCGACGATGACAAATTCGAATGGCCGCTGGCCGTATTTGCTTTGTGCGGCGAGCATGAGCATCGAGATGGTGCCGACGATCAGGCCCCCGGCTAAGAGAGGGGTGCCCAAGAGCAGGTTCAGGGCGATGGCCCCGCCGATGACCTCTGCTACGTCTGTGGCGATGGCGACCAGCTCTGCCTGCGCCCAGAAGAGACGCCGTGGTGTCTTCCCCAGACGCTTCCCGATGAGCTGGGGCAGTGTCTGCCCGGTGACGATGCCGACCTTGGCCGATTGGTACTGGACGAGAGCCGCCATGAGATTGGCTGCAACGAGTACCCACACCAGGAGGTATCCGTATGTTGCTCCGCCGGTGAGGTTGGCTGCAACGTTGCCCGGGTCGACGTAGGCGATTGCGGCCACGAATGCGGGCCCGAGCAGCATGAGCCGCCGGGCAGGGGGCGTCCGAGTTTTCGGCATGCCGAAACCATAGCGTGGCAGCGGTGTCGCCTCATCCGTGCCGGCGCGTCAACTTCACACCAAATATGACCGAACAACTGGCATCAAAGCTGCAAACGCGCGAGATCGGTGACTGATCGCGTCTTTCTCGGCCGGTGTGAGCTGAGCGGATGCGACGTCATACCCCGCGGGCTGAAAGATCGGGTCGTAACCAAAGCCGCCGCTTCCTGCGGGCTCATGTAGCACCTTGCCATGCCAAACGCCGACCTCGGCATGCTCAACTTCGCCCATGACGAACGCTGCCGCGCAGGTGAATTCTGCGGCGCGATTCTGCGCGTCACCCAAGTTTTTCAGCAAGAGGCGGTAGTTGTCGGTGTCGTCTCTGGTGCCGGCATACCGTGCCGAATGGATTCCTGGGGCGCCGTCGAGCTCAGGGACGCAAATTCCGGAGTCATCTGCGATGGCGGGCAACCCGGTGTGCGCTGCGGCCGCCCTCGCCTTGATCAAAGCATTCTCGGCGAACGTGGTACCGTCCTCATCCGGTTCCGGCCCGTCATAACCGACCAGCTCGATACCGTCGAGTTGGTCGCCCAGGATGCGGCGCAGTTCGACCACCTTGTGGGCGTTGTGCGTTGCCAAGACAAGTTTGACCGGGGATTGCATATGGCGAGGCTAACACCGAGACGAATGCAAGCAGTCCGGCGGCGCCAACCGGGCGCGTGATTGTGACCGACAGCCGCAGGCGCAGCGGCCGCTGACGACTGGAAGACGCGGCCACCTGCATGGTCATCATCGCCGAAGACCGCCAAAAATTTTGTCAGTTCAGACGCAATGATGCGCCGGCTAGGTGTTCAGGGCAGCAACCTGCAGGGCGGTCAAGGTCGTGGTGCCGGCGAGGGCCAGGTCCAGCAACGCGTCGAGCTCCTGCCGGTCGAATGGCGCCCCCTCCGCCGTCCCCTGCACTTCGACGAAAAGTCCGCGCCCTGTTGCGACGACGTTCATGTCAGTCTCGGCACGAACATCTTCGGTGTATGCCAGATCCAGCATCGGAATGCCGTCGATGATTCCGACAGATACGGCAGCGAGGCTGTCGATCAGCGGCTTCGCGTTCTTGGCGATGAACTGCTTGCTACGACCCCACTCGAGTGCGTCAGCGAGGGCCACGTAAGCGCCAGTAATAGCTGCGGTCCGAGTTCCGCCGTCTGCTTGCAAAACGTCGCAGTCGATGACAATCGTGTTCTCGCCGAGCGCCTTCATATCGACGACCGCGCGAAGGGAACGGCCGATCAGCCGGGAAATCTCATGGGTGCGTCCGCCGATTTTTCCCTTTACGGACTCGCGACCCATGCGCTCGTTCGTCGATCGGGGCAACATCGAGTACTCGGCGGTGACCCACCCCTTGCCTTTGCCTGCCATCCATCGGGGCACACCATTGGTGAATGACGCAGTGCACAGAACCTTGGTGCGACCGAATGAGATGAGGGCGGAACCTTCAGCCTGTTCGCTCCAGCCGCGCTCGATGGTGATGGGGCGAAGGGCGTCGTTGCTGCGGCCGTCAATACGAAGGTCTGTCATGCTGTTCCTCTTTCCGGGAGGTGGATGGCACCGGTCACGACCAGTTCCACAGTGGATACTTCCGGCCCCAGAAAACGGCGAGCCAGTCGGGTGAAATCGCTCTTGCTATCGCCGGTGGCCTCGAAAACATAGCTGGGCGGTACGGTGGTGGGCGGGCGCCGCAAGTCGTGTTTCACAAGTTTGCGATACACGTCATAAGCCGTTTCTTCGGCGCTGGACACTAAAGTCACCTCGCGTCCCATAACGTACTGGATAGCCGCCGACATAAGCGGATAGTGGGTGCAACCGAGCACAAGCGTGTCGACACCAGCGTCTTTGAGTGGCGCCAGGTATGCGGTCGCCACCTCGAACAGTTCGTCGCTCGATGTGACCCCGGCCTCGACGAACTCGACGAAACGCGGGCAGGCCTGGCTGAAAAGTTCGATCTGCGGCGCAGCCGCGAAAGCATCCTCGTACGCCTTCGACTTTATGGTGCTGTGAGTGCCGATCACACCGATACGAGCGTTGCGCGTCTGTCGCACTGCAGCTCGCACGGCGGGCTGGATAACTTCAACAACAGGTATGCCGTGACCCTCTGTATAGCGTTCGCGGGCGTCCCGAAGAACGGCGGCGGACGCGGTGTTGCACGCGATCACCAGAAGCTTCACCCCCTGGTCCACCAGGTCGTCCATGACCTGCAGGGCGTATTCGCGCACTTTCGCCAGTGGCTTCGGGCCGTACGGCGAATGGGCCGTGTCACCGACATACAGGATCGACTCGGCAGGCAACTGGTCAATGATGGCCCTGGCCACCGTGAGCCCGCCGACTCCTGAATCAAATATCCCTATCGGCGCGTCAGTCACAATCGGCAAGTTTACGCGTGGCCCGGAGTGTGCTGCTCGCTAGGCTTGGCTGGTGACCAGCGCCCCCCCTAGTGTTTCCTCATTACTGACCGATCGCTATGAGCTGACCATGGTGGACGCCGCCATACGAGCAGGCACCCACGACCGCCCGTGTGTATTTGAAGCGTTCGCCCGCCGCCTGCCCGGAGGACGGCGCTACGGTATTGTCGCCGGAACCGGTCGCCTGCTGAAACTGATTGAAGATTTCCGGTTCACGGATTCCGAGCTTGGCTGGCTACTAACCAATGACGTTGTTGACGCTGCGACAGCAGACTGGCTTGCCAATTACCGGTTCGCTGGCAACATTTGGGGCTATCAGGAGGGCGAGGTCTACTTTCCGGGCTCACCACTTCTCATCGTCGAGGGATCATTCGCTGAGGCCGTCGTGCTGGAAACCCTCATCTTGAGTGTCTACAACTATGACACCGCGGTAGCCAGTGCCGCTGCTCGCATGGTCAGCGCGGCGGAAGGCCGCCCGCTGGCCGAAATGGGTTCGCGACGCACTGGCGAGCACAGCGCGGTCGCCGCTGCCCGAGCCGCCTACATCGCCGGTTTCAGCGCCACCAGCAACCTGGAAGCCGGCCGCAGCTGGGGCGTTCCGACAATGGGAACGGCTGCTCATTCCTTCACCCTGCTACATGACACGGAAGAAGAGGCTTTCCGCGCGCAAGTCAACGCCCTCGGGCCGGGTACGACGCTGTTGGTTGACACTTACGATGTGGCAGCCGCCGTGGATCTTGCGGTGAAGGTTGCCGGTACCGAACTAGGCGCCGTTCGCATCGATAGCGGCGACTTACCCGGTCAGGTTGCGGCTGTCCGCCGCCAACTCGATGACCTCGGCGCTACCGGAACAAAAATCACCGTCACCAACGATTTGGACGAATACACCATCGCCGCGTTAAGGGCGGCACCGGTGGATTCATATGGTGTCGGCACCTCCGTCGTGACGGGATCAGGTTCGCCTGCGGCGGGAATGGTTTACAAGCTGGTCGCCCGGCAAGCTGATTCCGGCGAGTGGATTTCGGTGGCGAAGAAATCATTCAACAAGGCCTCCATCGGGGGGAGAAAGCACGCGGTCCGCACTTTCGGCAGCTCCGGCACGGCCCTCGAAGAGGTCATCCACGTTGGCGAGAACGCATCGGAGGAGCTCGGGCGGCCGCTGTTGGTTCCGCTCGTCAGTGGCGGCAAGGCGGATGACCGCTACCGCGGTAGCGCAGGAACTGCACTGGCGCGCGAACACCGTGCCGCAGCAATTGCGGAACTACCAGCAGAAGCGTTCCGCCTCGGCCGCGGCGACCCGGTAATCCCCACAAGCTACCGGTGAGGGCTGGCACCTGGGCCGCCAGAAACTTGCCCTGACCTACAACTTCATTTTCTCGTAGATTTCTTTGCAGCTGGGACAGACAGGAAACTTCTGTGGGTCACGCCCCGGCGTCCACACCTTTCCGCAGAGTGCAATGACGGGCTTACCGCTCAGCGCAGATTTGAGAATCTTGTCTTTTTGGACGTAGTGCGAGTAGCGCTCGTGGTCACCATCTTCGACCTGCTCCTGACCGAGGAGTTCTTCTAATTCGCGGTCCAGTGTCGATGTGCCGCCGCCACCCTGCTCTGTGTCACTCATGACCCTATTTTACGCGCGGATATTCAGTTACGCAGGCTGAAGGCCAAGAGTTCTGGTGCGCGGGTGGCGAACGCTCGTGCGCCGGCTCCAAGCCCGAGGTATAGCACCACAACTCCGGTGCCCAGCCCAACGAACAGGGTCAGGTAATTCCATGGCTCGCCCGCGGCCAGGGTGAGACCCGCCAGCCCCAGTACGGGCAGGCTTAGGCCGATCGTTCCGAAAAACGACAGGCTCTGACCGGCAACGCTGCTCGTTGACTGCGGCTGGGCGAACGGGCTGTCGCCCGGCCTCACCGTGGGATAGGGGTGCCTCGACGATACGTAACTGGAGACGCCGACGCCCACCAGCAGCACGCAGGAGCTGACCCCGTAAACCGCGGGAAGCACCTCGGGTACACCGTACAAAGCCGCCGTGATCGGGGCTCCCACGATCACCAGAGGAATCCCCACCAGCAGCACCGGGATGGCGCGCCCAAGCCGGTCTGCCCAGCCGGTGGTGTGCGATGCGATGTGCAGCCAGATAGCGGTGTTGTCGGTCGCGACATCATTGTGTATGACCCAGCTGAGGAACAGGCACATCACCGGCAAGGGGATCAGCGCCAGGTTCTGCCACCAGACACCGGCCAGGAGCAGCGGAACCACGAGCAGTATGGGAACAATCGGAATGACAGCCAGCGCTAAGCGGTAGCGTCCGTCACGAATCCAGTAGGTGAAGCTGCGCGCCGCGATGGCTCCCGCCCGAGTGGCGGGCATCACGCCGAACCAGCCGAGGCCCCGGGACTCACGGTCAGGAAGGGTGCGGCGGGGCGCTGTCAACATCCGGTTGACCAGGGCGCGCCAGGCGATCCACAGCAGCGCCACGAATCCGGCGGCAAGGAGTAACTTGAAGTATGCTCCGCCGATATCACCCATCGCCGCATCTGCCGGCGCCGCCCAGGCCAGCCCCAACGGTGTACCGCCGAGCACGCTAGCGAGCGAGCTGAGATTACCCAACGCGTCTTCCGCCTGCCAGTCGGTCATAGCCAGGTCGATGATGAACGGGGTCAAAGCAAGAACAAAAGCTAGCCCGACGATCCCACTGACAGAACGGGCCCGTCTTCCCGGGAAATAATAGGCCGCAACGGATCGAGCCAGCCGGCTTCCGAGAACACCGGTCACCGTGATGAGGATGGCACTCACGGCGCCGACAAAGGCGGTTGGCCCGCCAGCATTCCAGGTGTCGATCTGGCCTACAGCGACGACGAACAACAGGATGGCGGGCACCCCGAGAAGGGCCGAAACCGCAAGGCCGGAGGCGATACGCGGCGCATCCACACCGAGCGTGGCGAAACTACGCGGGTCGGCAGGGTCGTCTGCTCCGACAAACAGCGGAACGAGCAGATAACCGGCGGTGAGGAGCGAGCCTCCGACCACGACGACGACGCGAGCTCTTGTGCCATCGATAGCCGCCAGGTCGCTGAGAATGTTCGCCAGGAAGGCGGTCGCAGCGACACCGTAGGCAAGCAGGATAACCAAGCCAAGCAATTGAGTCGGAGGGCGGCGAACACTGTTCGCCAGCTGCTGCAGCTTCAGTCGGAGAAAGACCGCAACCATTCCATGTCCTCTCCGCTGTTGCTGGCGCTGACAAGGTCGATGAAGCGCTCTTCAAGTGACTGGTCACCGCGAACCTCGTGTGTTGTTCCGCTCGACAACACAGAACCGTCCACAACTACCGCCACGTAGTCGCAAATGCGTTCGACAAGGTCCATGCTGTGGCTGGACAGGATGACTGTGCCACCGGCATCCGCAAATTTTCTGAGGATGGCGATAACACGATCAGTGGACACGGAATCCACCGACTCGAAGGGCTCATCAAGCACGAGCACCTTGGGCGAATGGATCATTGCTGCGGCGAGCGCGATCTTCCTCGTCATGCCGGAGGAGTAATCGGTCACCAAGCGATCCTGCGCCTCTGCGATGCCGAACGCAGAGACCAGGTCGGCCGTGCGAGACTTCACCGTCGCCGGGTCGAGGCCGCGGAGGACGCCGCAGTAGTACAGCATCTGACGTCCGGTCAGGCGGTCGAAGAGCATCAAACGGTCGGGCAGGATGCCCATGTGCTGTTTGGCCGCCGCCGGATCGCTCCACACGTCTGCTCCGTTGAGGCGGATTTCGCCGGCATCCGGTCTCAAAAGGCCTGTGACCATAGAAAGGGTGGTCGTCTTGCCCGCACCATTCGGGCCGACGATGCCAAAGATGCTGCCGGCGGGAACCGAAAGGTCGATGCCATTGACCGCGACCGTTGCGCCGAAGTTTTTGATGAGGCCGGTTACCGAGAGCACTATCGGGACCTCTGCAGTGTCACGAGCAACGGTTGTGGGCGGGGCGGCCTCAGGCAGGTCTGCCTGCTCCTGAATGGCTTCCGGCTCTACGATCTGGGGGTTAACAGTGACCGCCGTGCCTGCAGGAGGGGTGGGCGTCGCCAGCCGGTCGATCAGGCCGTCGAATCGCGCGAGCATGTCGTCGAGCGAATACCTGGTCGGTCTAGAGTTCGGTTCGGTATCCACGCCTCAACCGTACCAACGGAACCGATTCAGCCCGAGTGCAAGGTAGCGGTTGCATCACGAATTGGCGGCAACCCCCTGTGAAGCCTGCCGATACCAGCGGCCGGCAGGTATCGTAGTACTAGCACAACGAGGTGTCATCACAATAGTCGTGCCCTTACATCTTGGTTAACCGTATGGTTTAGGCAACGCCCACGACACCACAGACACTGAGGAGAACACTCGTGAGCACGCAGATCGTTATTCTGGCCGCCGGACTGGGTAGCCGACTCGGACGCTCCCTGCCCAAGGCGCTAACCCAGCTCGCTGACGGACGCACCATCATGCAGCAGCAATTCGACAACATCCACCGTGCGTTCGGTGATGACGCCAAGGTGACGATCGTCGTCGGCTACAAGCTGGAACACATCATTGATGCGTTCCCTGAAGCTGAGTTTGTCTACAACGAACAGTACGACCAGACCAACACCTCGAAGAGCCTCATGCGTGCGCTTCGGGCATCCGCCCCTGGCGGAGTGCTGTGGATGAACGGCGATGTGGTCTTCGACCCAGAAACCCTTGAACGTGCCGCCAAGTGCGTCGCTCGCGACCAATCATTCGTGTCCGTCAACAGGTCGCGGGTAGCCGAGGAAGAAGTCAAGTACACCACTGACGCTGAAGGATACATTCGTGAGCTTTCAAAGACGGTCAAGGGTGGTCTCGGCGAAGCTGTGGGCATCAACTATGTTGCCAGCAAAGACAAGGCGGCGCTGCTGCGTCAACTGGGCCGGGTGAACGACCAGGACTACTTCGAGCGTGGTATCGAGCTTGCTATCGAGCAAGACAAGCTGCTGTTCGAGCCGATCGACATCTCCGATCTGTATGCCGTCGAAGTCGACTTCGCTGAAGACCTCGAGCGCGCGAACCTTTACGTGTAGAAAAGCCACGCCCCCCTAGGGCACTGGCAAGAGGTCGCAACGGTAAGCCATACGATAGGTTTCGTGACTTCCCTCGCACCGCAAACACCGGCGTGGACGCCGTTCGCGCGGTACCGCCACTCACTGTGGTTACTCACTCGGCGTGATTTACGGGTTCGGTACTCAACCTCGGCCCTGGGCTATGTTTGGTCGATCCTTGACCCGTTGGTTATGGCGGGAATCTACTGGTTCGTTTTCACTCAGGTATTTCAGAGACCGGTAGGCGAAGAGCCGTACATTGTTTTCCTACTCACGGCACTCCTGCCGTGGATGTGGTTCAACGGCGCGGTATCAGATTGCACGCGAGCCTACCTACGGGAGGCAAAGCTAATCCGGTCGACGAAAATTCCTCGCACAATTTGGGTGAATCGACTCGTGCTCTCAAAAGGCATCGAATTCATTGCAAGCCTTCCGGTTCTGGCGCTCTTCGCCATAAGCACGGGGGCTTCCCTCGGCTGGGAGTCGCTACTTTTCCCCCTGGGCGTCCTGTTGCAGACAATCCTGCTGGTGGGCGTTGGCCTGATAGTCGCTCCACTCGTGGTCTTCTTCCGTGACCTCGAACGTGCCGTGAAGCTGGCTTTGCGCTTTCTCTTCTACGCCTCCCCTATCATTTACGGTCTGGCCGACCTGCCAGAAGGGCTGGGCTTTTGGGCGGCGTTCAACCCGTTGAGCGGCATTTTCAGCATCTACCGATCAGCATTCTTTCCGGGGCAGCTCGACTGGTTCGCCGTAGGGATGAGTGCCATTGTCAGTCTGCTGTTACTGGGACTCGGCATGCTCATCTTCAGCCGCACCGAGCGCGCCGTGCTGAAGGAGATTTAGTGACAGCAACATCCGCCATCATCAGCGACGACAACGCTCCCGTGATTGCCGTGTCAGACGCCGGCATCCGATTCCGACGCAATCGCCGATCCCGACGCAACTTCAAAGACCTCTTCTCTCGCAAGCACCGACGAACCCGGCCGGGAGAGTTCTGGGCGCTCCGCAACGTCTCGTTCACCGTCCGCGCGGGGGAAGCCATCGGGGTTGTCGGACGCAACGGCCAGGGCAAGTCCACCCTGCTCAAACTTGTCGCTGAGGTCATCCTCGCCGATGAGGGTCACGTGCATGTCGGGGCCGGAGTGGCACCCCTGATCGAGATCACCGGCGGCTTCGTCGACGATCTCACCGTGCGCGACAACGTGTATCTCACCGCCGGTCTGCACGGAATGAAGCGGTCCGAAATCGATGCGCGCTTCGGGGAGATCATCGACTTCGCCGAAATCGGTGACTTCCTCGACACGCCATACAAGCACCTGTCCAGTGGCATGAAAGTGCGCATCGCGTTCGCAGTAATCTCTCGCCTAGAAGAGCCCATCCTCCTGGTTGACGAAGTACTCGCCGTCGGGGACAAGGCGTTCCGTGAAAAATGCTACCGGCGGATCGAAGAGCTGCTGGCGGGCGGCCGCACATTGTTTTTCGTCTCCCACAATGAGCGAGATCTGAAGCGATTTTGTACACGCGGCCTCTACCTCGACAAGGGTTCCCTCGTACTGGACGCGCCCATCGGCGACGTCCTGGCCCGATACAATGCGGAGTATGGCACGCCGTAACGACCGCCAAAGACGGCGCTGTGGTGCGGTGAGATGACCAGGCGTTGCCGGCCGGGGCAAATCATCAGGGCGTGAACCTATGATTGACCTTCCCGAACGAGAGGGCGCAGCGCCGTGGAAATCTTCAACCGTTCCCAGTCCACTATCGAGAACCCCATGGCGGTGCGAGGCTTCGACCGCCTCTTGACCACCCAGCGCCCTGCAGTGCTGGCGCATGTGCGAAATGTGCGGCGTAGTCACCCGACCGCGACACCCGAGCAGATAATTCGCATTTTGGAGCGTCACTACCTCACCGCTGTCACTGCAGGCGGCGCCAGCGTCGGCGCCACCGCCGTAGTTCCCGGCGTCGGTACCGGCATCAGCTTGGCGCTGACAGGCGTGGAGACCGCCGTTTTTCTGGAAGCGAGCGCCCTTTTCGCGCAATCCGTAACCGAAATTCACGGCATCACAATGACGGACCCTGATCGCGCACGAACAATAGTGATGGCCATGATGCTCGGCACGTCTGGTGCAGACCTGGTGCGCAATCTGGCTGCCCAGGCAACAGGCAACGGTGTTCCGCGGGCTCGCTTCTGGGGTGATGTGATCGGTCGCAATGTGCCTCAAGCGTTTATGGGACAGATAGCGGATCGGGTGAAGCGTTCCTTCATCCAGCGGTTCGCTCGCAATACCACCGCAGGGGCACTCGGGCGCATCATGCCGTTTGGCATTGGAGCGGTGATCGGCGGCGTGGGAAGCAACATGCTCGGGCGAAAGATCGTGGAAAGTTCACGTCAAGCGTTCGGCCCACCACCCGCACAGTTCCCGCTCGAGTTGGAGCCGCGGGAGCGTCGCATGCCGCATGATGCGCAAACCACTCTGGAGTCGCAACCAACTAAGAAAAGACGCCTCAGTTTTCGCCGTCCTTCTTCGACACCACCAGGTCACCCTCACTGACCCCCACATCACCACGACGTTGCCCAGCGTAACTTTCCCAGGTATCCACTAACTGGGTGACGGCAGCCTCAAAACGAGCAGTCGCAGCGCCATGAGTCGTGTCACCGAAGTGGCGTTCGACCCAAAAATGCAGCCGATCGCGCGCCGCTACGCTATGCATGACAGAGTGTATGCGGTCGTGCACGCGTGCGGTGTCATCCGCTGACAACCACTCACATGCGCCCAAATACCCTGATTGGTCAATCTCTGCTTCCGGTGACACGGGCCGCGTCACGAGCAGCGGCTTGCCGGTGGCAAGCCTGTCATAGACCATCGCCGAGATGTCAGTGATCGCGACATCCGCCGCCGCCAACTGCCAGCCCATCGCCGGGCCGTCGTCATAAATGTGGTGGGCGTGATCGTCTCGGTTGTTGGCATGTTCAAGGGCAGCAACTATGGAGGCGTTGGCCTGCCGGTAGCTGCCGTCGATGACGCCGGTGCGCGGATGTGGGCGATAGATGAGGCGGTAACGCGGGTCGGCCAGCAGCGTCTCCACTATCGCGACACCGTGCGAGCGCACGGAACCGTAGCTCATCGACGACCTATCGCCCTCCCAGGTGGGTGCGTAGAGTACGACGATTCGATCGTCTGGAGGGTACGGCACGTTGCCGGCGAAATGGTCGGCCTGTGGACGCCCGATAGGCAGAGCTCGACGATCCACGTCGTAATCCCAAAGGGCATCGCGAAGACGGTCCTTTGCAGCTTGGCCAGCCACAAAACTGAAGTCGTATGCCTTGTACTGGTTGCTCGTCATGTAGATTTTGTCGCTCTCACCGTGATTGATGAACACGTGCCACATGCGCCCGTACCGAAACATTTGGAAATTGCGAGGATTCTGGTTGACGTATAAAACTACGGCAAGGTTCTGCTCAGCCACGAAGTGTTCAAGGTCAGCGATCTGCCGCAGGTAGACCAGCGGCAACGGGCACTCTTCAAGCAAACGGAGCATCGTGCTCGGGGATCGGCAGATCACCACAATTGGCCAGGTTTTGGACAGCTCCACCAGCGGCAGGTACCACTGCCGAAGCTGGTAAAGGTTTACGGGGGTGTCGGCAAAGTACACAGCCACACGTACCGAGTTCGGCTCGGGCAGCAGAAGTGCACCCGGTATTGCGGCGAGACGGTTGCGCGCCCTGCGCGAGCGCCAGGCGTTACGCAGGAGCCTTCTCGCCGCCGCGATGTCATCTGGAACAGGCACCCCTGCACGCTACAACGCGAACCATGGATGCGGCTGACAGAATCGGCACGTCAGTCTCCGGCTGGGCCGTCGTCTTCGTCGTCGGCCTCAGCGTCGAAGGGGTCGCTTTCGCGAACTCTCTTGTCGCCAATATGGATGGCAGCATGACGATGCCATTCGGCCATGAGCTGTTCAACCGCCCCGTGGAAACGTGCGGTCGCGACACCAGGTGCGGTATCACCGAAATGGCGTTGCACCCAGTACTCCAGTTTGCGCTGGGCGTCTGCGCTGTTTTGCACACGTTCAACCGCTGCGACAATGTCCCCGGCGTCAGCAGCATCCAACCATTCGGCGTCGCCCAGGTAACCTGTCAAATCGATCTCTGCAGATGCGGAGATCGGACGAGCAATGATGAGCGGCTTCCCGGTCGCCAGCCTGTCGTACACCATGGCAGAAACATCGGTGATCGCCACGTCGGCTGCTGCCAGTTGCCAGCCGAGGGCGGCACCGTCGTCATACACGTGCTGGGCCGTCCCGTCACGCACGTTCGCCGCCATGATTGCGGCGATGATCCGCTCGTTGGCGCGTTTGAAATCGGGATCGATGACACCGCTTCGCGGGTGCGGCCGGTAAATCACACGATGCTTGCCGGAAGCCAGCAGCGACTCGACCAGTGTGACCCCGTGTGAGGCAACGGAGCCATATGCCGCGGCCTCCCGGTCCCCTTCCCAGGTGGGTGCGTAAAGAACAACCGTCCGAGCGTCTGGCGTGTAGGGAAGGTCCCCAGCGAAGTGGTCCGCTTGTGGGCGGCCGATCTTGATGGCCCGATTGTCTATGTCGAAGTTCCACAGCTTATGACGAAGCCGTTCAGTGGCCGCGTCACCTGCAACGAAGCTGTAGTCGTATGCCTTGAACTGGTTGGTCGTCATGTACATCTTGTCGCTCTCACCGTGGTTGATGAAAACATGCCACATCCGTCCGTACCGGAACATTTGGAAGTTCTTGGTGTTCTGGTTGACGTAAAAAATGATTTTGATGTCCTGCTCTGCCACGAAACTTTCGAGGTCAGCAACTTTTCGCAGATAGACAGTGGGCACGGGGGCCTCATCCAAAAGCTTCAACATGGCGCTCGGAGACCGAGAGATTATCGCCACAGGCCATGACCGAGACAGTTCGGCCAGTGGCGCATACCACTGACGCACCTGATAAAGGTTCACTTGCGAGTCGGCGAAGTACACCGCGATCTGAATGCTGGCCGGCTGCGGTTTCGGAATCGATGCGCCTCGCCGTGCCAGCTCTCGCCGCGTCTTGCGTGACCGCAGCAGTCGCTTGAGTAAGCGCCTGGCGGTTTTTATGTCATGAGTCAGTGGCACTAATACATTAAATCAGCGCCGTTAAGATTAGGCGCCCGATATGCGCGATAGTTGTCTGATCGTGTCCCAGTTCACCTTCGCCGCAGGCAACGCCAAAAAAATAGCCGCCATCCCGCTATATTTCGCCGGGGCGGTGGCGAGCCTGGTCACACGTCGGCGGGCTGAGCTGTGGGTATTTGGATGCGGGTCCGGTGTGGGTGAGGGATCCTTGGCGCTGCTCGAGACGGCAAAACTGCGAAATCCTGCACTTCGCATCGTGTGGCTTGCGCGAAACGAGGAAGACCGGCACGAGGCGACCCGGCACGGTGTCGCCGCTGTACTGAAAGACAGCTGGCAAGGTTTCCGGCTGACGCTACGCGCCAGCGTTGTTGTGGTCACCCACGGCTTCGGTGATGTAAACCGTTTCGCCACCAAGGGTGCGTTCATCGTGCAGCTGTGGCATGGGATACCGCTGAAGCGGATCCACCTCGACGCCGCGAGGACCTTTGCATCGAGACTGCCGGTGCAGCCCCTGCTGAAGTGGGCGTATCGTCGTGCCAGCGGACGCATCAGCCTCATGCCGGCCGCCAGTGCAGTTTCTGCTGCGCGTCTACGGACAGCGTTCGGTTTGCCAGCCGAACGCGTTGTCGTAACCGGTGATCCACGGGACGATGTACTGTGCGCGGGCACGCCACAAGAGCGTCGCGAGGCCGCCAATAGCCTTCTTCACTCACGCGTTGGCACGCCGCCACATTCACGCGTACTGCTTTTCGCCCCAACCTGGCGCGACGGTGCAGCCGATCCCAGCGTGCCCCGGCCTGACGAGTGGCAACGGATCGCAGAGTGGCTGCAGCTAAACGACACGGTGCTGGTGCTGCGTCCACATCCTCATACTGTCGGGGACTACGAAGCGGGTACCGCGTTCTCTTCTCGGATCGTCATGCTCGACTCACGAGCGCAGCAGGACATCACCCCCATTTTGCCCACCGTTGATGCCCTCATCACCGACTACTCCTCCATCGGCTATGACTTCGCCTTACTGGCTCGGCCCATATTCTTCCTGGCGCCAGATGTGCAAACATATGCGGCGGAGCGAGGTCTTTATGAGCCCTACGACCGTTTCAGCGGCGGCCACCATGTCGCGTCCTGGGATGATTTGCTCCAGCTCATGTCACGCGCGGCAACAGACGACAGCCTGGCGAATACACTGCAAGAGCACAGCCGTCAGCTGCGCATCGCGCATCACGCGTTCCGCGACGGAAAAAACACTGAGCGCGTGTATCGCGCCATCATGGAACGGCTGCCGGAAAGCCAAGGGGGCATTGCATGACGTCAGCAAACGGCCTCGTCATCGACTCGGTCTCCATCGATTCGACTACACGGGCCATCAATTTGGGTGGTCCGGTGACCGCCAGCACGCCGACGAAGCTTGCCTTCGCTGGCTCGCGGCAGAAGCTCTCTGCAGACATCACCGTGAACGGGCAACGGTGGAGCGCTTCACTGTCGCTGCTCGTGTCGCGGTGGGGCGGACCGGAACTTGCGGCGCCATCCGGCCGGTACAAGCTCCAATGCGGCGCTTTGGCCCCTGGAACTACACTGCCTCCACTGACCCTCATTCCCGAAGTCAGCAATGTTGATTTTGTGGGCGCAACCATCACGCTGTCAGCCCCACTGTCCCCTACTGAGCGAGGTGACGAGCAGCAAGCCCGACTGGAGCAGGTATATCGCGCGTCCACACCGCAGCCACTCAACGCCGTATTTTTCGAAAGCTTTTATGGCAACAATGTGTCGTGCAACCCGCGTGCAATCAGCGACGCCCTAGCAGAGCTACATCCCGACGTGGACCGTTACTGGAGTGTGACGGATGCCTCGGTGTCGATACCCGAGGGCACCATCCGGCTGATAGAGGGCAGCGAGGAATGGTGGCGCATCCGTGCTGCCGCTCGTCTGATCGTGGTCAACGATTGGCTTCGCAACCGTTACCGCCGCCGTAGGCATCAGATTGTGCTGCAAACCTGGCACGGCACCCCCCTCAAACGGATTGCGCTGGGACGTCCAGGCATCCGTTTGCGGCCGGCGCTGGCGACGCTGCGGGAGCGTTCTCGGTGGAACATCATGCTGTCGCAGAACGCTCATAGCACTCAGGTCTTCCGCCGCTCGTATGCATTCTTCGGCCCCATCTGGCAGGAAGGCTATCCCCGTGATGACGTACTCGTAACCGGTGATCGGAGCGTGATTCGCCGTCGGTTGGGCATAGCGGACGACGTCACGGTGCTGCTGTACGCGCCGACCTGGCGGGACGACCACCCCGATCAGGTCGACTACCTCGACGTAGCTAAGTTCACCGACCAGCTCGGCGAGAAGCATGTAACCCTCATCCGTGGACACTCGCGAACGCTGGTGCCTGGAAGTGACGTGCAGGCAGACAGAGTCATAGATGTGACCAGTTATCCAGATATTTCCGAGCTATTCCTGGTCGCTGACAGCCTCATCACCGACTACTCGTCGGTGATGTTCGACTACACGGTGACCGGTAAGCCGGTTTTCTTTTACACGCCAGACCTGGACCACTACCGCGATCAACTGCGCGGCTTCTACTTCGACCTGATCGCCGACGCGCCCGGGCCTGTGGCGCGCACCCTGGAGGAACTGGTGCAGCTGGTGCGGGCGACGGATGCGGTGAGGGCCCGCTATGCGCCCGAATACCACGCCTGGCAGCGACGCTTCAATCCGAAAGACGATGGGCGCGCCGCGGCCCGCGTGGTGCAGCGCCTGGTGCGTCGCGGGGCGATCGGCTAGGCAGCGGATCGGGACGTGTCGATGACATCCCTGGCTCCGCGCACCACTCCCCCGATGAAACCCGTTCCCCAAGCCAGGTGCATGGTCGGTAGCACTATAAAGTACAGCCAGCTGTCTCGCGGGGTTGAACCACGTTCGCTCACGAAGCTCACCCAGAGGAGCAAAAGCAGGTAGGCGGCCGGGCCGAGGTAAACGGTGCTTAGGACCAGGCTAAGCCACCCTCCCGCGACGCCTGACAACTGCAGGACAGCCACTATGGCGCTGATGGCGACCGAAAGTACCAACAACGGAGGCACGAAGAACCGAAGTGGATTGCGACCGCGATAACGGCGGACAAGTTCACCGCGCCAGGCGCCAGTCGCCGTGAACTGTCGAACCAACTTCGCCCAACTCTCGCGTGGCCAATAGGTCACTTCAAGCGTCGGGTCGAACCACACCGTATGACCTGCAGCGCGGATGCGAAGATTGAGTTCCCAATCTTCGCCGCGCAACACGGACTCGTCGTAGAGGCCGGCGTCGAAGACCACTTCTCTGCGGAACACACCCAGATAGGCCGATTCGGCGGGACCATCAACCGTGCCGCCGTGATACTGGCCGCCGCCAAGTCCGATACGACTGTTGTATGCACGCGCCACGGCCGCCTGGAAGGGTGTTCTCCCTCGCGCCTTCATAAGCCCACCGACGTTACCTGCACCGGTTCGCAACAGCGTTGCAATCGCCCGACTGGTGTAATCAGGTTGCAGTTCAGAGTGGGCGTCCACCCGCACGATTATGGGGTATTTGCTGGCCCTCATCGCTAAGTTCAGCCCAACTGGGATATCCGTCTCCGGATTCAGGACCCACGTCACTCGCGGGTCTTCCACCGCGAGATCCGCGACGATTTGATTCGTCGCGTCCGTCGACGGGCCGAGAGCAAGAATCAGCTCCCTTTCGCCGTCATAGTCTTGCGCCAAAACTGTACGCACAGCGTTTTCGATGTACGCCTCTTCGTTGAATACGGGCATGACGTACGAAACACCAGGGAGCTGTGTCGTGCCGTGCGCCATGCTATCCAGTCTCAAAATTCGGGCCACCCTGCGTAAGGGCGGCGAGTTCGGCTGAGCCTACCAGCCGCATGCTGCACGAAAGCGGGAACACAGGTTGCCCCGTGCCCCCGCGTCGCCTTTGCGTTTACAGTTCGCCCAAGGTCACTGTCACGGTCGACGATTCACCGTCTCGGACGTAGGTCAGCTCCGCATCAGATCCACCTGCAAGCACCCTCACCTGTGCCGTGAGGTCCGTCCTGCCGGTGATAGGTGAGCCGTTGAAGCGCGTAATAACGTCGCCCGGCTGCAGTCGTGCCTGCGCCGCCGCCCCACCGGGGGAGATTTCCTGAATGCTCGCGCCAACCGTTGCACTTGACTTTATTCCCGTATCTTCAGTCACGTCAGCAACTGTTGCACCGAGCAGGCCGTGGCTTGCTGATCCGTCCTCGATCAGTTCTTTCGCGACACGCTCGGCATAGTTCGCCGGGATGGAAAAACCGACACCGATACTTCCGGGCGTTGCTTGCGAGCTGTTACCCGTTCTGGCTATCGCCACGTTAATTCCGATGACTCTCCCGTCCGAATCTAGGAGGGCGCCGCCTGAGTTGCCGGGGTTGATCGCTGCATCTGTCTGGATGACCGGCAGGGCGATGGTCGAGCTTGCTGGCTGCGAACCACCCTCCTGATTGCGGTTATCGAACTCCCAGAAATCGAATGGACCGTTGCCGTCATTCTGGTCGGGCGTCGGCGCATCGTCCGTTTCCGGTGCCGCCGATGACGCCACCGTGATGCTGCGGTTTAGTGCGCTGACGATGCCGTTGGTTACGGTGTTGGCCAGACCGAGTGGGGCACCGATAGCGACGGCGGTGTCTCCGACGTTAAGTTGGCTGGAATCGGCGAACTCTGCCGGCTCGAACGCCTCCTCTGACTCAATCTTGATAACCGCGAGATCTGCGATGGGGTCGCTGCCGATGAGGGTTGCGCTAAACAGGCGGCCGTCGAATGTCTGCACCTGGAGTGCGGGATCGCTTGTTCCGCCGCTCAAGGTTGCGACATGCGCGTTAGTGAGAACGTAGCCGTCGTCCGTGAGGATGACGCCGGAGCCCGACCCCACAGCGCCGTTGCCGGACACTGCAATTGTGACAATGGATGCCGCAGCTTTCGCCGCGACAGCGGTAATGACGGTCGCGTTGTTGGGGTCATTCACGGTGATGTTAGTGGAAGCGCTGGCGGACTCCACGGCCGCCTTGTCATCGTTTTGGAGTGCCCAAAGTGCGGCGCCTCCTCCGGAGACGCCACCGACGAGCGCGCCTACAGCGAGGGCGGCGATGATGCCGACATTCGAGTTGCGCTTGGGCGTTTTCTTGTCGGATGCGACGGCTTGGTTTTGCGTCGGCTGGTGCGGCGTTTGGTCGTCTGGCGCTTTCTGTCCCTGCGTCTGCTGCTCTGGCGTGACTGGCTGCAGTGGGGTAGTTGGCTGCAGTGGGGTAGTTGGCGGAACCGGTTCCGAGGGCGTCGTTGGGGCGGCCGGGGTTTCGCTTGGCCGATCGGGGCCGGGGTGTTGCGTTGCACCGGAATCGGTCGCAGGAATCGGCGGTGTCACCGCCGGCATCGTTTCTGAGGCTGGCGCCCATTCTGGTGACGCGCCACTGCCACTAGCTGTCCCAGGATTCTCCGGCGTTACCTCGGTGGCCGCGGCTCCGGTGGGCGCAGACTTGACCGCATCGACCCCCGATTGAGGGTGTAGATCGTCACTGCCGTCTGACTTTGTGCTGTCTGACATCGGGATGCTCCTTCCAAGCGCTGCCAGCTTTCTCCGCCAACCTGTGCATTGTATTTGGACGCGCTGAGAGCCAGCCGACCGATTGACAAGATACTCCTATGCTGCGGATGCTCCAGGCGCCGGTTGGCCAGGAGCAGCCGAACACGCCTCTGCGGACCGTGCGCCTGCACATCGCGCCCGGCCCCATACAGCCGGCAAGCTAACAGCCCGGCCCTGTCGTTTCCACCGTGCAGTCTCGGCTAACAAGAACCGTCCGGGCGTCTCCCGCCGTCGCGGTCAAGGCGTTGGCCGCAATGGGGAGGGTTCCGGCAATGGGCGTCCAGTCCCCTGCCGCGTAGCGATACTCGGCCGCGAAATCAACCGTGAGGTTGATGACGTATGTCCCGGCGCGGTCATAGATATGGCTGGTGGTTGTGGCATCGAACTCTTCCACAGTCTGCGCCGCCCATGTCGTCCCCGCGAAAGCCCGGCTGGCGCTGGTGCCGTCGCCGTATAGCCACCGGAAGCGGACGGGGGTGAACCGAACGGACGCTGGCCGCCCAAGCAGAATACTGTCTTGCACGTGGATACTTGCGCGCGCGTAGAAGTTCGTATCAAGCCCGACGATCATCCACCCGTCAGGTTCCATGTGGCTGGTTCCGGCGACTGGCCGGAAGTTGACAAGGTCGGTGAGACGAACTGGTCCAGTAACCGTGTACCCCTCCCGGTAGAAGGGGTCACCTGGTTGCAGTACGCGTGAACCCGTTTCTGGAGCGACCCCGCCCGGGCTCGATGAACCGGAGCCGTTCTCGGCTCCGCCGCTGTCTGAAGGAATGCGGCTGCCCGAACCCGGAACTACGCCATCGCCGATCAGCGTAACTTCCCGATCGCCGAGGGATCCGTTGATGTCGGCACACGTTCCCGCCAGTTTTTGCACCCGCGTACAGCTTCCGTCAGCTATCCCCCCTGGCGTCGTAACAACCGAAAGTAGAAACGGTAATATCGCTGGGATCAACAAAGACTTGGGTT
>JAODMI010000183.1 GCA_025464755.1 Homoserinimonas sp. | reverse complement strand
GCGTCACCCCGCAGCTGCTGTGGCTCGTGGGGCGCGCACCCCTGTCAGTCGGGCAGTTGCTGCCACTCACATTGCGTTCTTACCTGGGGAGTATTCCCAACCCAGGATCTACCCTGCAGAGCATCCGTCGCGGGCAGGCGAGTGAGATCGACTACCTCAATGGTGCTGTTGCTGCCACCGCAGGGCCCGGCCGTGCCCCGGTGAACGAAACACTTGTTCGCCTTGTGCACCAGGTTGAACGTACGGCCGTGTTCTTGGACCCGGCGGATGTTGTTGCGGTCGTGTAGCGCTTCAACAGGAATCGGCGAAGATGCGTCGCGGATGCTCTGGGTCGGCGTTGTCGTATATTGCCGTTGCCGCGGCACTCGGTGCCTCCGCCGCAATGTAGCTGGCATCGTCGTCGTCTCCGGTGCCCGTCGGCGTTTCCACCCAGATGGAGTAATGCCACAACCCCGATAATCCTGCGCGATTGAGAAAAACCCCGTCTACGACGAGGAGCGCATCTGAACCGGCGCTCATCCATTTCGGTTGGTGTACCGGCTCCTCGCGTGCTGCATCGAAACCCGATAGCACGAAGCCGGTACTGCCCCCGGTGCGATAGGGGTCCGCCAAAATACGTCGGAATAACGAATAGTCATAGCCGCTTGTGTACATGCCGCGCTCGCGAGTTTCCCGGGGGTTCATGAAAGCATCGATCGACGCGCGGAACACTCTCCGATCGTGAAGTCGCAGTGTGTCGGCCAAGGCATCTGCGAACTCACGCGTGCCCGCGCCTCGGCGCCCATCGACGGCGATCATCACGCGACCGCGACCATAGTTGTGCAAGATTTCCTGGGCGAGGGCCTGCATGGTGTCTTTCTTCTGTGGCGCCCACCTCTGTCGTTCGCTGGCCATACCTCCACCTTACGACGGTGCGTCTCTGACGGCAGATTAGGGTTACTGGGTGAGCGCAACATCCGTCGAATCCCTCAACATCGTCGAGCCCCTCAACGCATGGTTTGGTGCCTTCGGACGGGATCTGCCGTGGCGTCGCCCTGGGTTCACGGCGTGGGGCATCCTGGTGAGCGAATTCATGCTGCAGCAGACACCGGTAGCACGCGTCGTGCCACGTCTCAAGGAATGGTTGGATCGCTGGCCGACCGCCGCGGATTTGGCCGCCGTTCCAGTCGGCGAGGCGGTCAGGGCCTGGGATCGCTTAGGGTACCCCCAACGGGCGCTGCGGCTGCATGCATGCGCGGTGGCGATCACCGAAAAACACGGCGGCGTCGTACCGGAGACGGTGCCGCAACTGTTGGCATTACCCGGCGTTGGTGATTACACCGCAAGAGCCGTCGCCGCTTTTGCCTATGGCCACCGCCATCCCGTTGTAGACACCAACGTTCGACGCGTCATCGCCCGGGCCGTCGAAGGTGCAGCGCAGCCCGGGCCACCTTCTGCCCGCCGTGACCTCGCCGCGATGGAAGCCCTCTTGCCTCAGTCGGTGGCTGCAGCACGAATCATGAACGCCGCGGTGATGGAGCTCGGCGCCATCGTGTGCACCGCGCGAACCCCGAGGTGCGAGCAGTGCCCTATCTCCCAGCAATGTGCATGGCGTGCGGCGGGCTATCCAGCGTACGGCGGCAAACGCATGCCTAAGCAGAAGAGGTTCGTAGGATCTGACCGTCAGGTGCGCGGGCTGATTATGGCCGAACTCCGCGCGTCGCTTACGCCGCTGAGCAATGCCGCGATTGCACCGGTGTGGCCAGACGCTGAGCAGCGCGAGCGGGCCCTTGCCGGGCTTTTGCGCGACGGTTTGGCTATCGGATCTTCCACAGCGGGATACTCGCTACCCGGCTAAGGCCACCCGGCACCGCCGTTCGGTCTCGCGCGTGCACTCCCCCGACCCGCCCGTGACATACGGCAGATCTGATGACTGCGACACTGGTGGCATGGTATTCGTCAAAATATGCGGTCTTCGTGAGGCGCACGACGTCGAGGTTGCCTTGGCGAGCGGTGCTGATGCGATTGGGTTCGTCCTCACCCAAAGTCCGCGCTACATCACCGCAACGCAAGCCAGACCTTTGGTAGCTGCCGTTGGTCATCGCGCGCTATCTGTCGCTGTCTTCCGCGATGAAACCGTCGAGCACATAGAAGCACTCGCGGCAGAGGCGGGTGTCAACGCAATCCAGGTGCACGGCTCGCGGACCCGTGAGGAGATGGCACGCCTTGCACAGTTGGGCGTCATCATCATTCGGGCTGTACCCTTCGATGCCGAGAGCGACGGTCTCGGGGCAGACATGCTATTGGTCGATGCTCCGCGTCCGGGTTCTGGCGAACAATGGGACTACAGCACGCTACGGGATCGCAAGCTGACTGGACGCTGGTTTCTCGCCGGAGGCCTGACGCCTTGCAATGTTGCCGCCGCTATCGCAACCTCGTCACCATGGGGCGTGGATGTCTCTAGTGGCGTTGAGAGCTCGCCGGGGAGGAAAGACCCGGCAATGATTCGCGACTTCGTGACGGCAGCGAAGTCTTAGCTTTCTTCTTCTTCTTCTTCGGAGATGACGCGTGGTTTCACATAGGGGTCCTCGTCACCGGCATATTGGGCAGTCTTCTTCTGCGACTCGGTCTCGGTGTCGCGGCTGCGCGCCTCCGCGAGGAGTGCTTCAATGTGTTTGGCGTTCTCAGGTACAGCGTCAGCGATGAACTCCAGTGACGGGGTGAGGCGAGAAGTAATATTCTTGCCTACTTCGCTGCGCAACATGCCTGTTGCGGATTTCAGCGCTGCGGCAGTGTCGGAGCGCTCCTCGTCGGTACCGTAGACGGTGTAGAAAACTGAGGCGTGCTGCAAATCGCCCGTAACTCGCACATCGGTGATCGTGACAAAACCCAATCGCGGGTCTTTCAATCCACGTTCAAGCGTTTTAGCGACAATCACCTTGATGCGGTCAGCCATCTTGGCCGCGCGTGCCGGGTCAGCCATTGCTGCTCTCCTTTTTGCGTTGGTAGGTTTCGCGACGGTCGCTATGCGACCTTTACAACCACCGTAGTTCGTTGTGCCTAGCGTGGTTTCGAGCGTGAAGGTGGTGGAGGCAGATGTACGGCGGCGAAAGCACGGGGGGCGCCCCGTGCTTTCGCGCCGTGCATCTGCATCCTCCTGTAGCGCTACACGC
>JAODMI010000029.1 GCA_025464755.1 Homoserinimonas sp. | reverse complement strand
ATGATTCGAACGTGCCGCGCACCTTGCTAATCATGAGGTGCTTTACGCTGAACCCGACTGTGGAGTGTGTTGGGTCGAGCTTCCAGGTGCCTACGGCGTATTCGGGATGTGTTTCAGTGATTGTCATGTTTCTATGCAACCGCATGGAATCGCTGAGTATTCCCCGTGGGGAAAACATTTTACGCAACCTCTTCTGCGCGGAACCTTTTGTGGGGAAGAGGCGCCGCCTAGGGTGGGTCGTCCAGCCTGCAGGGGTTGCCAGAAGGTGACTCACAGGCTATACGGAGGTTTTTCGGTTTCACTGGTTGTCGACAGGCGTTAGACCTATGAAGCTCTGGCCCTAGAACAACGCCGACACCTTGTCCGCCTGTCGTTCTCGCGCTGGTCGTGCTTGTAGACGGCGCGCGTATACCCAGGCTCGAAGACGTGCGCCGCCCTCACCTCGCAACCATGCCGCTCGCGTCCTGTCGCGCGCAAAACCGGAAAGCTCCATCCTTGCCAGACCATACCCTCAGTGCCTCCATGCCAACGAAAACCAGCTCCATCCGCGTAGCTCCCGTCGCGCTTCACCGCGGCTTCGAGCGACGCATCAACCGGGTGGCTGTTGTCAAGTCATTACGCCGCCGCGTTGCTCTGACCATGGGCGTTTTCGGCGTCATCGTCGGCGTCGGCGCCGGACTTCCCGCGTACGGACAGTCGCTCGAACAGCCGGTCACCGTGCCACAAACGCAGTCGCTCGCTGTCGTAAATACCCCGGACACCGCACTCACGATAGCCCGCGACACGTACACCGTGTACGTCCCGCCGGCGCTTCAATATCCGTTAGCCCCGGGCACCTCGCTTTCGAGCGGGTTCGGGCCGCGCCAATGCAATGGCTGCTCCACCTATCACGAAGGCGTTGATTTGACGCCCGGAGCCGGAACGCCGATTTCTGCTATCGCTGCAGGGGTCGTCGTCGTTGCCTCAAGCGCCGGCCCCCTCGGCGTCCACGCCGAAATTGAACACGTCATCAATGGTGAATCAGTGCGAAGCGTATACGCGCACATGGAAACCGGGTCCCTCACCCTCCGGGTGGGTGACCCTGTCTTAGTAGGCCAGGTCATCGGCACAGTTGGCGACACAGGAAACTCCTATGGGGCTCACCTCCACTTCGAGCTGCACCCGCAGGGCGCGTCGGCGGTCGACCCCTACGGCTGGCTCGCGGCCCGCATTGGATGATCTTCGGCCGTCAGTGGCCAGGGCTAGCCTGAGAAGATGAGTAAACAGGATGGCAGCGCGCGGCGGGTCAGCGCGGCATCCGTTGATAGCAGCACGGCCACCGTTTTGCACATCGACCTTGACGCTTTTTTTGCATCCGTTGAACTCCTCGATCGCCCAGAGTTGGTCGCTCAGCCTGTGGTGGTCGCAGGCAAATCATCTCGCTCTGTGGTCGCAGCAGCAAACTATCCCGCCCGTAAGTACGGCATCCGCTCCGCCATGCCGCTGTCGCAGGCGTTGCGACTATGCCCGAGGGCTGTAGTCCTGGAACCTCACTTCGAGAAGTACCGTTACTACTCCCACAAGGTGATGGCCATCTTCGACGAGATGACGCCCTTGGTCGAACGCGTCGGAATCGATGAAGCTTTCCTCGACGTTGCAGGCTCACGATCATTCCTTGGCACGCCCGCAGAAATCGGCGCCCTCATCCGGCAACGGGTTCAGCGCGAGACCAGACTCACCTGTTCGGTCGGCGCAGCGGCCACCAAGTTCGTGGCGAAACTGGCATCGGGAAAAGCCAAACCCGATGGTCTGCTCGTAATCCCGGTCGCAGAAACGCTCACGTTTCTTCATCCATTGCCTGTCGGCGACCTGTGGGGAGTCGGCAGCGTCACAGAAAAAGCCCTGGTTTCCCGGGGCCTTCACACCATCGGTGACATCGCCAACACTCCGCTTGCCTCCCTGCAGAAAGCGGTGGGTGCAGCCTCCGGACGCACGTTGCACGAACTTGCGCGCGGTATCGACACCCGCGTTGTCAACCCCGCAACCGAAGAAAAGAGCATTGGGCATGAGGTGACCTTCGAGATAGATGTCGCAAACAAAGACGTTCTACGCCGCGAACTGTTACGACTGTCCACCCAAGTAGCGGCGCGTTTACGCGATGCCGAAATGGTCGGAAATACTGTAGTTCTCAAACTGCGTTACGCCGACTTCACCACCATTACTCGCTCCCGAAAGCTGGCTGACGGCACCGATCTGGGGCGCAGAATCTACGAGGAGGTCCGCGCCCTTTACGAGGCGCTCGGTGGGCATCCGCGTATCCGCTTGATAGGTGTGCGCATGGAACAGCTTGAGGCGCGTGGCAGCCAGCAAGTGGGGCTTTGGGAAACCGATGACGGTTGGCGGGGAGCCGAACGGGCCATCGACACAGTGAGCGAGAAGTTTGGACGCGGCATAGTGGCGCCGGCGTCTTTGTTGCGCAAGCGCGACGAATAGTTCCTGACAAGATGCCCGCCCAGGTAGGATAGCCGCGTACACGGGAGTCCGGTGAGCCGGGCTGAGAGGAAGCTAGTCCAAGCTTCGACCGTTGAACCTGATCTGGATCATGCCAGCGCAGGGAGGGAGATCGAGAATGCTTCCTGCGGATATCCTCATCCGACAGTGTCTCGTCGGAGGTCCGCTTCATCGCCCCCTCGCGATCGTGTGTGAGGGCAACCTGCCCGCCCAGATCAGCACTACGCAGCCGTGAGGCAGGAACGAGAGCCATGAGCACCGCCGCTACAAAGAGTCACCGCACAATCAGCTACCGTTGGCGCGTCGTCGATATTGTCATCGCGAGTGTCATCGGCGTAGCTGCAGGACTGGTTTTTTTCGCGTGGAACCAGCTGTACAACCCTTTGAGTGCGCCACTTGAGGCTGCGCTGCCTGGGCTGCAAGCACTCGTTTACGGGGTGTGGTTGTTGGCTGGCGTCCTGGGCGCACTCATCATACGAAAGCCGGGGGCAGCGCTCTTTACCGAGCTAGTGGCTGCAGTTGTTTCGGCGCTGCTGGGGGCCCAATGGGGCGGATTCCTGACCATCGAAGCTGGGCTGGTTCAAGGACTTGGTGCAGAACTGGTGTTCCTCATTTTCTTCTACAGCAACTGGCGTGTATTCGTCGCCGTGCTGGCCGGCGCAGGAGCAGGTGTCGCGATGGCTATAAACGACCTTCTCCTTTGGTACCCCGGAGCCGGCGCAGCTTTCGCAACGATCTACACGATCAGCGCAGTTCTGTCTGGCGCGATCATCGCCGGGCTTGGATCTTGGTTCATCGTTAAAGGATTGGCAAAGACCGGAGCCTTGAGCCGTTTCGCATCCGGCAGGGAAGCGAGGGTGACCGTCTGACCGCGCACACCCGAGACACCAGCACCAGCCCCGCATCGATCGATGCGCGGGGCTGGGGTTGGAGGCATGCCGGTCGATCCCGCTGGGCACTGCAAGGCCTTGACCTGCACATCCAGCCGGGAGACCGCGTGCTGCTGCTAGGCGCATCCGGGGCGGGTAAATCCACGTTGGTTCACGCGCTCGCAGGTGTACTGGGCGGTGACGACGAGGGTGAGCAGCGCGGTGAGCTCTCTGTAGACGGTCGGTCGGCGCAGGACGCCCGAGGCAGGGTCGGGCTGGTGCTACAGGATCCCGATTCGCAGGTCATACTGGCCAGAGTCGGCGATGACGTCGCCTTCGGCTGCGAGAACCTAGGACTACCGCGCGAGGAGATCTGGCGGCGGGTACACGAAGCGCTCGACGCCGTCGGCCTCGATGTGCCGCTGAACCACCCCACCAGCGACCTATCAGGGGGTCAAAAGCAACGCCTTGCCCTGGCAGGCGTTCTTGCCATGCAACCGGGTCTGCTGCTCCTGGATGAGCCGACAGCGAATCTTGACCCCGAAGGCGTACTGGAGGTTCGAGATGCCGTTGGGCGCGTGCTTGAGCGCGTGCAATCAACCTTCGTTGTCATCGAACACCGGGTCGAGGTGTGGCTCGGACTCGTCAATCGAGTTGTCGTGCTCGAACCTGGGGGCGGCGTGCTCGCCGATGGGTCGCCCGATGAGGTACTCCTCGCCCAAGGGCGCTCCTTAGCGGCGAGCGGAGTGTGGATTCCGGGGTTCCCGCCCGCATCCCCCACACGGTCCGCCGCCACCGGACCTCTCGTCATGGCGACCGACAATCTTGAAGTTGGAAGGGTGCCGTCACTTGCTGTTAACGCGATACCTGACCTTGCGATCACGGCCGGGTCCGCGCTTGCCATCACAGGGCCTAACGGTGTCGGCAAGTCGACACTCGGGTTGACGCTCGCCGGCCTGTTACCCCCCGCGGCTGGCCGAGTCCGTGCCGAGCTGCTCGCCCGGGGTCTCAGCCCGCATCCGATCGCCTGGAAATCCCGCGACCTTGTCACGCGCATCGGGTCTGTTTTCCAAGACCCTGAGCACCAATTTGTCGCCGCGACGGTGCGAGATGAACTGGCTGTCGGTCCCCGGGTCGTCGGTATCCCTCAGCGCCAGGTAGCACAACGTGTTGACGAGCTCGCTATCAGGCTTCGGCTACACCATCTGCTGGGCGCCAACCCCTTCACCTTGTCGGGTGGTGAGAAACGGCGACTATCCGTAGCGACTGTGCTCGCCACTCGACCCGGACTCCTGGTATTGGACGAACCGACCTTTGGCCAGGATGCCCGAACATGGCAAGAACTTGTCGCCCTCCTGGCTGAGCTGCTCGATGACGGCAGTGCTATTGTCGCCATAACTCACGATAATGAGCTTGTTTCGGCCCTCGGTGATAGGGAACTGCGTCTTACCGATGGATCGCGAGTGATCAGATGAGCATTCTGACCCCCGCAGCAGGGCCGCAGTTGGTCTACCGGATCAACCCGGTGGCCAAGCTTGCCACGGCAATGGTCATCAGCATTGCCCTCGTACTCTCACTGGATTGGGTGTCAGCGGGAGTTGCGCTTGCCTGCGAGGCAGTGCTGTTCTTCTGGGCTGGGCTCAGTCCGAAACGGTTCTTCCTCCGAACCCTTCCGGTGTGGATCGCAGCGCCAACGGCGGCCGTGACTGTTCTGCTATACGGTCGGCCTTCTGGAAGGACGCACTTTCATTTCCTCCTGCTGCACGTCACCGACGGGTCCATCGATTTAGCCATCGCGACGCTGCTGAGGGTGCTGGCCATCGGACTTCCCGCCGTCGTTCTTTTCGTAACGATCGACCCAACAGACCTCGCCGATGGTTTGGCTCAAACTCTCAGACTGCCCTCGCGCTTTGTGCTGGGGGCGCTCGGTGGATTGCGGCTGGTCGGATTGTTCGTGCAGGACTGGCGGTCACTGGAACTGGCGAGAAGGGCGCGAGGGTTGGGCGATGAAGGGCGGGTGCGTCGGTTCGCAAGCCAGGCCTTCTCCTTGCTGGTGCTGTCCATCCGCCGGGGAAGCAAGCTCGCCACGGCCATGGAAGCCAGGGGATTCGGTTCACCCACAAGGCGTACCTGGGCCCGGCAGTCACGTTTCGGTGGGCAAGAAGTTGCCCTCATCATGGTTGGCGTGGCAGTTGCCGCAGCATCCGTCGGCACCTCTGTCAGCACCGGACACTGGAACTTCGTTGCAAACCAGTAACGTGAACCGTATTGTGCATGCTGTTGACGGGCAGCCGGTGCCGATCGTTCTCATCGACGGTCGTTCCGGCTCAGGCAAGAGCACCCTCGCGTGCGACCTTGCCCCACGTCTCGGTGCTCAGCTGGTGCGACTTGACGACCTTTACCCAGGGTGGGATGGGCTGGAAGAGGGCAGCCGGATGGTGGGCGATGACATCTTGCAGCGGGCGCGTTGGCGGCGATGGGACTGGAACCGCGCCGCGGCAGCTGAGTGGAACTTCATCGACGGTGACGTGCCGCTGATCATCGAAGGGTCGGGCTCGCTTAGTCGTGCCAACCGAAGCAGGGCAACATTCGGCGTCTGGGTCGAACTCGACGAGCCAACCCGTAAAAAACGCGCACTCCACCGCGACGGCGAGAGCTATGCGCCATTCTGGGACCGCTGGGCGGCGCAAGAGCAGATGTTTTTTGACCGAGAGCGGCCGGATCTGGTGGCCGACCTTCGCATCGACAGGTCATGGGAAGGGCGAGCTGACTAGCGCCAGGGTCGCCAGCTATCCCCAGCCGAGCTCGTGCAACTGCTCATCGTCGATCCCGTAAAAGTGCGCAATCTCGTGCACAAGCGTGACATGTATCTGATACTTCAACTCGTCCACATCCGCAGACACGTGGATAAGCGGTTCCCGATACAGGATGATGCGGTCGGGGAGTTCGCCGAAGCCATACTGACCACGATCGGTGATCGCTACGCCGTCATAAAGGCCCAGCAGATCTAACGAGCCGTCATCTGGTCGAGCTTCGGTGACAAACACCACGTTGTCGAGGCCATCGACCATGTCATCGGGCAGGAGATCAAGCTCGTCGACGACAAGCCGTTCGAACTCTTCCTCGGTGAGGCTAAGCATCCAGCGCCTCGACCAAGGAATTTTGGATGAATCCGAGCCAGTCGTAGATGTCCCGCATCATCGGGTCGATATCAGATCCCGCCTCATCGTCCTCGGTTGCGATGTTGAGTCGAACCGCAATGGTGAGACGAATATCGGTTAGTGTGCGCAGCCAGGCCTGCACGGCCTCACCATCGAGTGTGATGATTCCACTGTTTGCCGCATCATCCAGGGAACGGATGACCGCGGTTGCGTTCCGCACCTTGCGCTCTGTCAGAGCGCCGGTGGTGAACCGGCGGAACTCCGCGGATGCTTCCGCGTCATCCCGGTAGGCGTCGGGCAGCAGCCGAGTTATGGCTGGGTCTGCCTGCGTACCGGACGTCACCAGATCGGCCACTTGCGCCGCCAGTGTCTGGATCACCGCGATCTCGTCGCCGTCGGCAGCGGCCGTCAGGCGACCCTCAGTGTCCCTGTCGAACCGCTTCACGCATCCGCCTTCGTCAACGTCGCCCACAGGCCGAAATCGTGCAGAGCTTCAACATGTCGCTCCATCTCTTCCCGGGAACCTGTCGCAACGACAGCTCGGCCGTCTACGTGTACTTGCAGCATGAGGCGTTCGGCCTCGGCATGCGAATAGCCGAAATAGGAGCGAAAAACGTACGACACGTACGACATCAAGTTCACCGGGTCATTCCAGACGAGCGTAATCCACGGCGACGCCGAGGAGAGCGACATGTTCGTCTCGACGTACTCAAGTGTCTGAGGCATACACCCAGCCTTTCACAGATGGCCTAAGCCGCCTGATGTGGCAACTATCGCAGAGGCTTAAACAGAAAACGGCCTGAGAATCTCAGACCGTTTCCGTTGGGGTGAACGACGGGGCTCGAACCCGCGGCCTCCGGCACCACAAGCCAGCGCTCTACCAACTGAGCTACGCCCACCATGTTCGCTTTTGCCTTCGCAACGCTTCCAGCAAAAGTGACAACCCAAAGATTCTATTACAGATGGGCAGTGATTTTTTACAACCGAGAATCGAATTCTTCCACTACGGCAGCTGAAATGGCTTGGGCCTCTTGTGTGGTTGGTCCAGGGTCCGGTACGAAGGCAGCTTTGCGGTAGTAGTCGAGCTCCCGAATGGATTCGAGGATGTCTGCCAGAGCCCGATGCCCGCCACTCTTGGCCGGAGCATTGAAGTAGATGCGGGGGAACCACCGGCGAGACAGTTCTTTCACGGATGAGACGTCCACGTTGCGGTAATGCAGGTGGCTGTCGACGCGGGGCATGTACTTGGCAAGGAAGGCGCGGTCGGTTCCGATGGTATTGCCGGCAAGCGGAGCCTGCTGCGGCTGGGGCACAAACTGCAAAATGTACTCGTTTACAGCGAACTCAGCGTCGGCAAGGCTCACGCCGTTCGGGATCTCTTCCAACAGGCCGGACGCAACGTGCATGTTGCGAACGAAATCGTTCATTCCGTCGAGAGCCGATTTGTCGGGTTTGATGACGATCGACAATCCTGGGTCGATGATGTTGAGGTCGAAGTCGGTGATAACCACGGCAATTTCGACAAGTTCATCAGACTCAAGGTCTAGTCCCGTCATCTCGCAGTCGATCCAGACGAGTCGGTCAGAGGTGCTTGCCATGTGACCGATCTTATCGGTGAGCGCTGACAGGCCGACCCCTAGGGTGCATCGCATCTCCAGGCTTACAGTGGTAGTAAGGGAACATGACAGATGCCAAGCCAACCCTCGCGCACGGAACCGAGTATGTCGTTCTTTTCTCCGGCGGACCCAGTGACGGCCAAACCAATCGCAGAATAAGCACCGACGGCAGCTGGGATGAGGAAATCACGGTTCTGGCGGAGGCGGCCGGTCACGAGACGATGATCAACTATGACGTCAGTAGCTGGCACGAAGTCGGCGGGGTCTATCACGTGACTTACACGTTCGATGCCGGCGACAGCGAAGAGGTTGAAGACCCCGCCGATCGCCGGGATTAGGGAATTACTTGCGATGAAGGGTCGTTGGGGCTGAAGTGCAACTTCTTTTCTTCGCATCCGCTTTCTGTGATCCGTGCATTCAGACGCGGGCTGTGCTCGACCACGTCTCAAAGCTTGTCCCCGCCGCAACGATCGCAGAGCTGGACGTCGCTCGAGATGTTACCGAGTCTGAGCGGGCGGGAATCCGTTTGACTCCCACCGTGATCGTGCTGAATAACGACAACGCGGAGGTGTTTCGCGCGGAGGGCGTGCCCACAGTGAATCAGGTGCTTGTCGCTTTGGCCAAGGCAGTGTGAGCTGCTCCGCAGTCACAGCCGAGTGTTCGCTACGATAGGTATATCCCGCGATTCGTCATCGCCGCGCCCTCGTAGCTCAGGGGATAGAGCAGGAGCCTTCTAATCTCTTGGTCGCAGGTTCGAATCCTGCCGAGGGCACCTGTCACTTGCCACATCAGTCCCGAAATTTTCCATCTAGTTCGGGAACGCGCGGCGCCTCGGGCGCCGTGCTCTCGCCGCGATTGGCTCCTCCAAGCCAATCGCCCCGGAATTCAAAACGGGCATACCGAAACATGCCTACGGGGCAGGCGCGCTTCGACGTAGAGGCCGAGGGAAGCTGCCCCCGCGATGGCAGCGTGTTCATTCCGGCAGGCGGGCATCGCCCCGGATGAGGGCGCTCAGACCTCACTGACTGTGCCGGCGTCGGGCGTGCAGGCGGTTGTGAAGCATGCTTGAATATGGCGGTGCACAACGACGTCTCCCCACTGAAAATTGCAGTCTGGCAGGCTGCTAGTACCCGCTCGAACGTCGAAGCTAACCTCGAAGCGTTGAATAAGGTCGCCGCCGAGGCGAAAGCAGACGGAGTCGATCTCCTCATCACTCCGGAGATGTTCATCACGGGATACAACATCGGAGAACACATCGCTCGGCTGGCTTCCGATCAGCCGCTGATGCGGGTTTCGGCGATTGCGAAACAGAATGGCCTCGCCATCATTGCTGGAGGTCCGGAACAGCGAGAGGATGGGCGCATTGCGAACTCCGCCTGGTTCTTCGATGACCAGGGGACAGTTCTCGCGAAGCACCGCAAGCTTCAGCTATTTGGGACCATCGACCGTGAGAACTTCGTTGCTGGTGAGCAACCCGTGACTCTAGCGACATACCGCGGAGTCAAAATAGCGCTGCTTATCTGCTTCGATGTGGAGTATCCGGAAGCCACTCGTGCGGCGGCACTTGCAGGGGCCGAACTGATTGCGGTTCCCACAGCGCAAATGGATCCCTTCTCGTTTGTGAACGAACACATGATTCGTGTTCGCGCGTGGGAGAACTCCGTATACGTTGCCTATGCCAACCAGGTCGGTCTCGACGAGAGTTTCAGATACGTGGGGCTTAGTGTCATAGCTGACCCGTTCGGTCAGCATCTCGCGCAGGCACCCGCTTCTGGTGAGGCTCTCATTAGTGCCACTATCGAACTCTCACGGAACGGTGCAGCGCGCCAGCAGAACCCGTACCTGGAGCAGATTCGAAGAGATCTCTTCATGCGATCGAGCTAGGTCCCAGCACATTTCGGTTCACCCCCACAACGAACGAGGAAGCTCAATGTCACCAGCTAAACCGCCCTCGACCGCGCGTCTTTCCGGAAACCTCGGGACTGGCGGCGTCGCCTTCATGGTGGTCGCTGCTGCGGCCCCCCTCACGGTGATAGGTGGCAATGCACCGCTTGGCATCGGTCAGGGAAACGGGGCGGGAGCACCGGTCGGGTTCCTTCTCGCGTCGATCGTACTTCTCCTCTTCTCCGTCGGTTTCGTCGCGTTGACTCCGTATGTGAAGGAAGCCGGCGCGTTCTTCAGCTACGTAACTTTGGGGCTCGGCAGCCGCGCCGGGATGGGAACTGCTTATGTGGCGTTAGTTGCGTACACCGCCATCCAGGCGGGGGTTTACGGGTATATGGGATGGGCAGTGATGGACCTCGTTCGGTTTTACGGTGGTCCCGAAATTCACTGGTCTGTCTTTGCTATCGCGAGCCTGGTGATCGTCGGCCTGCTCGGCTATCGACACATCGATCTCTCATCGAAGGTGCTCGGAATTGCTCTTGTGCTCGAGCTTGTGATCATGATGGTGGTCAATGTCGCAGTGATCGCCGACGGGGGACCGGAGGGCCGCTCCATGGAATCGTTTGACCCCCAAGTCTTCTTGACTGGCGGGCTGGGCGTTGCAGTGTTGTTTGCTCTGACGGGCTTCATCGGGTTCGAGTCGACCGCGATCTACCGAGACGAGGCCCGTAACCCCGGACGTACCATTCCCCGAGCAACGTATCTTGCCGTCGGAATCATCGGCGTGTTCTATACGCTCTCGGTTTGGGTGCTCGTGATCGCCGCAGGTCCGTCACATGCTGGAGATGTGGCTAAAGAAACCCTCTTCGGAACGAAGAACATGCTCCTGGACACAGCGGGAGACTTCGCCGGAACGTTCACACGTGATTTGATGCAAATCCTGCTCATCACCAGCCTTTTCGCCTGTGTGCTGAGCTTCCACAATATTGTCGCGCGTTACCAATTCTCTCTCGCGAAGATCGGCTCCATGCCGAGCTCACTCGCCAATGTGCACCCGAAGCACCACAGTCCCGCCACGTCATCGGTCGTGCAGAGCATAACGGCCACCATATTGGTGATCTTGTTCGTCGTCATCGGACTCGACCCGCTTGTTGAGGTCTTCGGCTATATGGCGGGAGTTGCCACGGTGGGGATGGTTATGCTGATGTTGATCACCACCGTGGCGGTGATTTCCTACTTCGTCAAAAATCCCGCACGGCAAAGGGATAGGTGGACGTCTGTAAGGATCCCAGTCGTCGCGGTGTTCGCCTTGATCGCAGCGGCATGGCTTGTCCTCGCAAACTTCACCATGGTCACTGGAGGCAGCGTCCTAGTGAGCGCGATGCTTGCCCTTGTCCCTCCAACCGCATTCATCGTCGGCTTCATCGTGCACCGGAGGGACCGCGGGATTGCAAGCGTCGAGCAATCACCGGCACGAGCTGTTCCCCGATGACACGTTCGGTGACTTGTGCTCGTCTGGGGCGTGGCCGTCGCCACCGGCGGAGGTGAGACGACGAAGCCCACATGCTCATGCGAGTGAAAAAAGCGGCCGAGCGGCATGGTGCCGACCGACCGCTTCGTTCACCCGATCAGAGACGATCGCGCCCGGTTCCCTGAGCCGTACCGTCTCCCTCTAGTTCGATCTCCTCGTGGGCGACATCCTCCGTTACGGTACGTTGCTCGGTGACAACGTCCTTATCGAGGCGAACTCGTTCGACCGGAACGGTCTCCTTGTTGATGACGACGCGCTCCTCTGTAAGCGTGACCTCGTGCTCCTCGTTGCTGAGCTCAGGCCCCGACAAGGCGTCGTCCACGTTGGCCTCGGTGATCGGCTCGCGCTCAAGCCGTACTTCTTCGCGCTGCACCGGAACGGTGACGTTCTGCTGCTCGGTGACAACGTATTTGCGAAGGCGTGCCTTTCCGGTCTGTACCTTCTGCGTGCCGACGTTCAGCTGCTGCTCGGACCGGGTCATCGCCGAGTCGGTGTTCGGGCCGGAGGTGTCCTGTCCAGGGCCCCCCACAGCTCCTGTGTCGGCGTAGCGGACGTCACCGGTGCCTGAAACCGAGTCGGCACCGGAATAGCCGGAGTTCATGTTGTAGTACTCGTAGAGGGACTCCTGGTCCTGTGTGCTGAGTTCGCCGTGCACGTCTACCCGCGGAGCCTCCTTTACGAAGGCCTTGTCGTACTGAACCCGCAGATCGTTCCCGTCCCAGGATGCGTTCTCAAGTGGCACAAACGATTCGCTGGTCCCAAAAAATCCGGTGTTAACGCTGGCCCAGACTGGGCGGCCATCGTCTGGGTCAACGTACACCTGGCCGACCTTACCGATCTTGTCTCCGTCGTTGTCATACGCGGTCGAGCCGATGACGGCATCGATAGTGCTGGTCTCGATCATCAGTGAATTCCTTTGCTTTTTGACGTTGCGCTGCGAGGCGTTATGCACGAAAACAGCCCGGAAGCGGTGCTGCTGCACAGTCAGTATGCGTCTCGATCTACGCGACAGGCGGGGCTTGACTCGAGAGGAAAGGTGGCGGAATATGTGGCGGATGAACGTGCATAACGGCACACGTGGGTTGGGGATGCCGCGGTGCTCAGGCGTCGGCAAATCTTCCCATAAAGCGGTCACCGCAGGCTCAGAAGTGCGTTTTATGGTGCGCGTGGTGCCTATGGAGGAGCCTCGCGGCGGCATAGGCACGTACCGTTGTTGTGCTTTCAGTGCACCAAACACCGTGAGTGGCGCCGAGCGACTGTTTTGCTCCGGAAAGCCGCAACTCGCCTCGACTCAGCGTTGGAATCGAACGGCTAACCCGTCGCGCGCACCCGGCTGGGCGGAACTGTGCGCACGGGAGAGAGCCAGTGGCCCGCTAGTCTTCGTCGACGTCCGGCGATGTACGTTGACGCACAGTGTTTGCCGACACGGGAGTTGGTGTGTAGACCTCAGGAGCATCAGACAGCTGCGTGACAGGTGACGATGTGCCAACAGGAACAGCGGCCGTCGTCGACTGCGTCACTGATGGATCACTTGGGCTCTCGCTGGAGCCCGCCGGCGAAGCAGTGTGGGACGCAGTAGTAGCGGCCGGAGGGGTATCAGCTGCGGATGTCGACGTGGCCGGCGTTGTCGCCACTGAT
>JAODMI010000157.1 GCA_025464755.1 Homoserinimonas sp. | reverse complement strand
GCACCGATTAGACCGACCCGTAATGCGGAGAGGATTCCTGGCAGCGCCGCGGGAAACACGACTCGGAACAGCATCCGAGCCCGACTGCTTCCCAGTGCTTCCGCTGACCAGAGCAGCTTCGAATTTACTTGCGAGGCAGCACTCACCGTACCGAAGAGCATGGGGAATACCGCTTCCGCTACGCCGAGCGCAATGGCGGACATCGCCCCCGCCCCGAGCAAAATAATGAACGCGGGATACAGGGCCATCTTCGGGATCGGAAATGCGACCCGAAGTAGAGGCCCTAGCGCTTGCCGCACTATTTCGATCCTTGCTACAGCCAGACCGACCGTAACGCCGAGGAAGGCCGCGATGGAGAACGCGATCACAATTCGCGAAAGTGTTACTGCGCTCTCCGTGAGCAATTGCCCGCTCGCGAGAAGGAGTTGGGTTCGATCCCAGATGGCTGCAGGCGCTGGAAGAGCCATAGGCGGAACCAACCGCAATGTGACGGCTACCTGCCAGATAACCAATACAACGAGGACAGGCACCACAAACTGAAGCGCGCGCGAGGTTTTCGACAGCACAGTCGCGCTACGAGAAGCGTAGGACACAGAACTCATTACACTTCACCTTCTAGCCAGGGAACGCAGACCCGCACAAGCCGTACGTAGAGCCAATCAAGCAGCACACCTATTGCTGCGACGGTCAACATAATCGCCCAGACAGTGGGGTATTGACCGACATCGAGATTGTTGAACATGTAGGCACCAATACCGGTCTGCCGGATCAAGAACTCCGAAGCGAGGAGGATAAATAGCGAAAGCTGCAGGGCAGTCCGCAGTCCGGCCAGGATCTCCGGCAGTGCCGCCGGAAAAACAATCCGGCGCAAGACGTCATGTCGAGAGGTGCCCAACGCGGACGCAGACCACACCAAGTGAGTGTTAATTCCCTTTGCACCGTGATAGGCAGAGATGATTAGCGGAGTCCCGCAACCAATAGCAATCACGAGGCTGCTGGATAGGAGACCGACCCCAAACCACAGGGTGAATATCAGGACAAGCGCGGCCTTGGGGACGGAGTACGTCAAGACCATGAGGGGATTGACGAACGCAAAGATGGTCCGTGACCGCGCCATAACGATCCCGAGGGGAATCGCTATCACGATCGCCAGAGCGAGGCCAACCGACCAACGAAGTGCAGACGCCCCCAGGCTGGAAACGAACGCGGTATCCACCCAGAGGCTCGGCAGAATAGGGAGCACGGTGGATAGCGGAGGGAGCACGGTGCTACGCACGACACCGAGTCGTGGCAACAACTCCCAGGCGGCCAATACGACGAGCAAGGTTACGAGCGGCACTACGACCTGACGAACTCGGTGCCTCGTCTGAACTGTGTTCGTATCCGCTGTTTTCGCCGCTACAGCCGCGGTGGTCACCGTCACGACCCTGGACTATCCATCAGGAGACCCCTGACATGCTCATGCAGCGAACCGTAGGCGGGGTCCTGAAGCATGGATTCTCTTGTTCGGGGTCTTGGCAGTTCTACATTCACGATCTCGCGCACTGTCGAAGGTCGCTTCGACATGACGTAGATCCGATCGGAGAGGAAAATGGCTTCCTCTACTGAGTGGGTGACAAACACGACGGTTTTCTTCGTGGAGGTCCAGACATCACTCAGCTGGTCTTGCAAAATCGATCGCGTCAACGCATCCAACGCCCCGAAAGGCTCGTCCATCAGTAACACAGCGGGATCGGTAGCCAGAGTCCTGGCGATTGCTACCCGTTGCTTCATTCCTCCGGAGAGTTCCTTGGGAAATGACTGCGCGGAGCTTTCAAGGCCAACCATCTGCAGGTACCGGAGAGCAATCTCGGTTCGCTCGGCCTTTCGTACCCCTTGCTCGCGAAGACCGTAGGCGACGTTGTCAACCACGCTCATCCAGGGAAACAAGACGAAATCTTGAAAGACAATGCCCCTCTCCGGCCCTGGAGGGCCGGCCACCTCGTTCTGGAGCAAAACTTGCCCCTCAGTCGGCGCTATAAAACCAGCGAGGATGTAGAGCAGCGTTGACTTTCCACACCCCGATGGCCCCAAGATCGACAAGAATTCGCCTGGCCGCGCCTCAATGTCGATTCCCTCTATGGCAGGCACAGAGCTCTTGCCGCCGTCAAAGACGTGGCGGATACCCCTCCCCTCTAGCCTCTTGGGTGACACTGTGGACGTAGTGGTCGATGACATCTGGGCTTCCGTTCCTTTTTCGAGCTAGCTAACGTCGGCCCGCGGAAAAGCGCTCGTCAACGTAGTCCGTGACCTTGTAATCCCGCGTGAATTCTGTTCCCTGGCTGATGAAGAAGTCCCAATTTGCCTGCAATGCGTCTTCGTCGAGGGCCCCGTCCTCCGGGCGCAGGTAGTCGCGCTTGGTGAATAGGAAGCTATCTAGCGCTTCGATCGGAATCTTCGTCACTGCACTCGAGGCCGCAACGACGGCTTCACGGTTTTCCGGGTCAACCACATATCCAGCAACAGTGGTGAAATCTTCGACGAACTTCTGTGTTGCTTCGACGTTTTTGTCGGCGAATGAACGCGAGAACGTCAGCATGTTCTGGATGAAGGGATCTTGCACAGCGCTTGTATCAAAGACCTCCCGGAACTCTCCGGTCGCCAATGCCGCACCGAGGAAAGGTTCGGGGACGGGCGCGATATCAACCGTTCCCGCCAGCAGGGTGTCAGTCGCGACCGAGAAGGGCACCGCAACAACGTCGTAGTCAACGTCAGCCTTCAACCCGGCTTCCTCTTCGAGGTAGGCGCGCGCTACTCGGTCTACGGGAGAACCTATGGAGTTCGAGCCGACCGTGTGCCCTGCGACGTCCGCCGCGGTCCTAATATCGCTGTCTTTCGGTGTGAGCCAGGTTGTGCGAGCACCGGCCTTCCCTTCCGAAATGAACTCGCCCGCGAGGACGAAATCTGCGCCTTGCTCGATCCCATTGAGAACGGTGAGCGACCCACCAGCGCCTCCATCGAGCGTTCCGGCTGCGATGCCTTGTACGATTTCGGAGCTGCTCGCGAACTGGAACCATTCAACGTCGTACCAGACGCCCAGATTTTCGGCGATCTCGGGGTTCTCAAGCATGGAGTAGAAAATCTCTCCGCCAGGCAAGAGCCACCCAAGTCGTATGGTCGGCCGGTCGGCTGCTGCCGGTGGCCCCCCCGCAGCGGCAGGCTCTTCGGCTCCCGCCGTGCTGCATCCGGCGGTTGTCACCGAGAGCGCGGCGGCCAGACAGAGGGCCGTCAACATTCGATTCTTGCGCATGTCCACTCCAATTCACTTCACTGTGTTGAAGAACGTCGCGATGCATCCTTGCATGCTAGCCTGACAGTATCACCGAATGGGCTAAAGCACAATTACGTGCTTGGGGCCTGGAACTCTCTCCAGCCGGCGTAAAAAGAAAGAGGGAGCAGAAGGAAATGCCGACGTCATGGAGTGCCGAAGTCAAGCCGGCTCGCGTGTGGAGTTACGGAGGCGGGAACCCTAGGTTGTGCAGTCGCTCACAGCGTAGCTTTGCTAGGGCCACTCGGTGTGCTCTCAGATATCGCAAGAAGCTGTGGATGCCACCATGGCGTAAATAGCCCGAGCAATACTTCCCAACCGTTAAGTGACCCAACGCTCCAACGGCACAATACGCCAGCGCTCGAACAAACCTGACGCGTCCCCGCCTTACCTTCAGCGCATGCTGACTGGGCCCGACTAACCCGGGTCTGGACAAGAGCGTTGAGCCGACTCCAGCTGCGACCATGTCGGCCCGTGATCCCGCGATAGAAGCATGGCGTTCACATAGCCACCAGTAGTTGTGGCATGCTAGCCCTCCCCACGTCCATACAAATGAAAGGAGCCTGATGAGTCACCCCCACCGAACGACAGGTCGAGTTGCCGCAGTCGTCTACGGCTCTCTCCGCGACCGATTCGTGTCGGGATCCTTCGCGCAAGGCACGCGGCTTTCAGTTGAGTCGATTCGGGCAGAGTTCTCCGTGAGCAAGCAACCGGTTATGGAAGCACTGCGAGTACTCTCCGCCGATGGGCTCGTAGAGATTATCCCTCAGGTGGGAAGCATCGCCCGGAGCTACCCCGCTCAGGAGGTACGCGATTTTTACGATGTTTTCGCAGGGTTCGAAGGGGCCATCGCTGCTGCGGCAGCAGAACGGCGCAGTGATGCTCAGCTGCAGAACCTGGAAGACGTCTCCGCGCGCATCGGAAGGCTCAGCGAGCATCCGGATCCTGCAGTGCGCTCGCGCGATTACCGCGTGATGAACCGCGAGCTTCATGCGATCGTGCACCAAATGTCCGGGTCGCGGGTGATGACGGAGACAAGTGGCCGCATGTGGGATTTGAGCGACTACCTACTCAACTCCACGGGCGCGGACTTTCCCTTAGCTTCCGTCACGGCGGGTCGTCATGACGAACACGAAGCAATTCGAAGCGCTATCTCCGACCGCGACGCCGATCGAGCACGCGCTGAGATGATGCGTCATATTGCTGATACTGCGAAGATAATTTTCGACGAATCCAACGGGCGCGCCAGCGGATACTGAGGCCGCGCTAGGTCACGAGGCGCCTTGTTGTCCGTGCTCAGGCTGTTTCAAATCCGAGGTGCGAGGAGAGGGCGTCGCCGGCTGTGCGTACCAGTTCGGCCCAGTCATCGTCCGCGCGTTCGGCGAAGCGGGCGGACGGCACCGACAGGCTAATCGCCGCGACGACGGCAGCGGAGGCGTCGCGGACGGGCGCAGCGACACACCAGACTCCCAGAGTTGACTCCTCGCGCTCGTAAGCAACACCGGCCTCCCGCACCCGTGCGAGTTCATTCTCAAGCGCGGGGAGGGTTCGAATGCTCCGCGCCGTCATGCGCGGAAGCGCCTCTGGGTCCGGAAACAGATCGCGCAGCACGGTCGGCTCCAGGTATGCGAGCAACACCTTTCCGAGCCCCGTGACGTTTGCGGGCAGGCGCTGTCCGATGCTAGAGGGCAGGCGAAGCGTATCGCGCGGCTCGATCTTGGCGAGATAAAAGACGTCGGCACCCTCGCGGAGTGCAACGCTTACGGTTTCACCCGTGCGGGCGGAAAGATCGCGCGCCGCCTCATTTGCGGCGGCGAGCATGTCAAAACGGGCTGAGTACGCATTGCCGAGGTGCAGCAGTCGAACGCCGAGCCGAAATGCCGAACTGGTCTCGTCACGCTGCAGGTATCCGCGGGCGACCAGTGTCGAGAGCAGTTCATGCACGCTTGTTCTGGGCAGGCCCGTGCGGCGCACCACCTCTGGCGCGGTGAGAGGTCCATCGGCGTCCAGGAACAGCTCGAGAATGTCGAGCGTTCGGACGACAGCGGGAGTGAGGCGGGGCACCCCTTATGGATACTCGCCCTGAGGGGTCAGACGCAAACCCGAGGGCGGGCGCACACTTGACATCTCCGTCTTTTCAATGTTCGATATATAGAACAAGCGTCGAAACTTCGAACAACTGACGCTACTGAGAGAGGTATTGGCATGCCCCAGCCTGTGCACGTCGCCATCATCGGTTCTGGAAACATCGGAACCGACCTGATGATCAAGGTTCTCCGGAGCACTGGCCCCCTCGAGGTCACTGCCCTAGTAGGCATCGACCCCGAGAGTGACGGTCTCCGCCGCGCTGCCAGCATGGGCGTCAAAGCCATACCCACCGGGGTAAACGGTCTCATCAGCGACCCCGTCTTCGAAACCATCGACATAATTTTTGATGCAACCTCAGCTAAAGCGCACGTCTACAATGCGGAGCAGCTGCAGACGGCTAAGCCCGGCATCCGCCTCATTGATCTCACACCCGCCGCTATCGGGCCATATTGCATACCCGTCGTCAACCTCGAGGAACACCTTGACGCGCTCAATCTGAACATGGTCACGTGCGGGGGCCAGGCCACAATCCCCATGGTCGCGGCTGTCTCTAGCGTGGTGCCTGTGCGCTACGCCGAGATCGTGGCATCAATCAGCAGCAAGTCAGCCGGCCCCGGTACGCGTGCCAACATCGACGAGTTTACCGAGACGACCTCACAGGCGTTGCAAACCGTCGGCGGTGCAGAGCGCGGCAAGGCCATAATCGTGCTGAACCCCGCCGAGCCTCCCCTCATGATGCGGGACACCGTCTTCACCCTGTCGGAGATAGCCGACCAAGCCGCGATCGAAGCTTCTGTTCAGGCGATGGTCGCACGGGTGAACGCCTACGTGCCCGGCTACCGTCTGAAGCAACCGGTGCAATTTGACCTCATCGAGCAGCCCATCAACATCCCTGGAATCGGCACCTTCACGGGCCTTAAAACCAGCATCTTCCTCGAGGTTGAAGGCGCCGCGCACTACCTGCCCGCCTACGCCGGCAACCTCGACATCATGACCTCCGCGGCGATGCACGCTGCCGAGACGATCGCCTTACGCTCGCAGACAGAGAAGGCGGCCTAGCATGTTCAACCCCACGACAGACAAGCTCTTCATCTCCGATGTCACCCTGCGCGATGGCAGCCACGCTATTGGCCACCAGTACAGCGTGCAGAACGTGCGAGACATTGTCACCGCGCTCGATAAGGCCGGTGTAGACAGCGTCGAGGTCGCTCATGGCGACGGCCTCGCAGGCTCCACCATCAACTACGGCTTTGCCGCGCACTCCGACGTAGAGCTGATCGAGGCTGCGGCGGAAGCCGCCGATAACATCGCGATCGCCACCCTGCTGCTGCCAGGGGTTGGCACAATTCGTGATTTGAAGCGGGCGGCATCCGCTGGCGTCAGCTATGTCCGCGTCGCAACCCACTGCACCGAGGCGGACGTCTCATCCCAGCACATCGAGACCGCACGCAATCTCGGCCTTAACACCACCGGATTCCTCATGATGAGTGCCATGACAACGCCTGCCAAGCTCGCCCAGCAGGCGAAGCTCATGGAGAGCTATGGCGCCCAGTGCATCTATGTTGTCGACTCGAGCGGAGCCCAGACCATGGGCGGCGTCACCGATCGCGTCAACGCGATGCGTGAAGTACTCGACCCCGCGACCGAACTCGGCATCCACGCCCATAACAACCTTTCTCTCGGCGTCGCAAACTCGGTGGCTGCCGTGCAGGCCGGCGTGACCCGCGTTGACGCCTCCCTTACCGGCATGGGCGCTGGGGCCGGTAACGCCGCTCTCGAGGTGTTCGTTGCCGTTGCCGACAAGCTCGGATGGAACCACGGCACGGACGTGTTTGCCCTTATGGACGCGGCCGATGACATCGTACGTCCACTGCAGGTGCGCCCCGTCCAGGTCGACCGCGAGACCCTCGGCCTGGGCTACGCCGGTGTTTACTCATCGTTCCTACTGCACGCGGAACGAGCTTCCGCCCGCTATGGCGTTAGCACAATTGACATTCTCATGGAGCTCGGCGCCCGCAGGATGGTGGGCGGCCAGGAGGACATGATTATAGACGTGGCACTCGACCTGCTCAAGGAGAGGGAGTCGGCATGAGCATGAGCTCCGCACCCGACGCAATCCAACATGCAACCTTCGGGGATGCACTGCTCAGCGCCTACGCTTCGGGAATCCCCATCGCGCCGCTCACGACGACGGACCCCGGCCTCACGGTCGAGGGCGCCTACGCCGTGCAAATGCATCAGGTGACCCAGTGGAAGCGGACGGGCCGCCAAGTCATCGGTTACAAGGTGGGCCTGACCTCCAAGGCGATGCAGCAACAGTTGGGTGTAGACCAGCCCGACTTCGGTCATCTCTTTGACGACATGATGCTGGATGCAGCGGCGCCTGTCAGCCTTGACCGCTACATCGCACCGCGCATCGAGCCTGAAATCTCTTTCGTGCTCAGCAAGAGCCTTCGCGGCCCCGGACTCACGATCGATGAGGTGGCCGATGCGGTCGACCACGCGGTCATCTCACTTGAGATCATCGATTCGCGAATCGCCGAGTGGAAGATAACGCTTGCGGACACGATTGCCGACAATGCTTCATCCGGCGCTGTTCTCACCGGGTCAGGGACCGCCGTCCTTGGCAGCATCGATCTCGGCGCGCTGCCCGTCACAATGCAGCACAACGGCATCGTTGTCGGGCAAGGCGTGGGAGCTGCGGTGCTCGGCAATCCACTGGAGGGCGTTCTCTGGCTGGCCAATACCCTAGGCGAGCTAGGCCAAACCCTCGAGGCAGGGTCACTCATCATGGCCGGATCGATCACAGCCGCTGTGTCAATCCGACCGGGCGACACAGTTCGTGCCACCTTCGGCCAGATGGGTGACATTGAGGTGACCTTTTCCTGACCCTGCCGTCACCAACCTGCGCAAGCCGGGTTCAAGTGCCGATGACAGTGTTGCCCCAGCCCTGATAGGCGAACGTTGTGTTGCTTCCGCTCAGCCGTCCGCCGGCTCCGCCTCGCAAACCACGCCAGCGCAACCACCTCAGTCTTAAGAAGTACCGTACACAAATCATCGGGGCGGGGGAGCTCCTGAGTCTAGGCTTCCATCCTTACGCCAATACTTGTCTGCCACCACCAACAACGAACTCACCACACGATCGACAAGTGGATAGGTCGCGCCCGCAACCTCAGGAAGGCAGCCACCGCTAGGCGCCGTCGCCGATGCATTTCGGGGCAGAGGCACAAAGATCACTGCGCCACCAACCATGGGCGAAACGACAAGAGTGCAGGCAAGAGAGCGCCGACGCCAGCCGACTTTCTTTTTGAAGCAGATGAGTGTTCATCACCAAAACGCGATCGATATGGCCCAGACCGAGCTCGACGACGGGGCGAACGGCGACGCGATGGAACTGGCGCAACAAATCATCGACTCACAAGAGGCAGAAATCGATGAAATGAAGACGATCCTGGCGACACTGTAGGTCGTCACACCATCACGGCAGGCGGGGCGAGTGGACTGCCGAAGGCCCCGCCTTGCACACATTTTGCTCATCAGCCACACGTGACGCCGCATCAGGCGTCCAGTACTCACTTCTGCGTTCGCAGTGTTAGGACAACCCATGATCATTTCTCCGAGTCGCGTAAGACTCCCCCTTGCCATTAGCGGGATCTCCATCCTCCTCCTCAGCGGGTGCGCCCCCGCCGAACCCAATCAAACCGTGAGCGGAGCCAACGGATTTGGTCACGTACACGGACTCGACGTCGAGCCAGCATCCAAAACCGTGTACGCGGCGACCCACAACGGCGTATGGAAGCTCCCGCCTATCGGATCACCTACTATCGCCGAAAACGACCTCGACGGACCTATCGCCGGCCGGGCGCAGGACACGATGGGGTTCACCATGACTGACAGCCAAATGTTGGCCTCGGGGCATCCGGACCCCCGGGAACACCCGGATCTCAAGCCTGCCAACCTTGGGCTAATCGAAAGCTATGACGAGGCCGTCACTTGGGACTCCATTTCCCTTTGGGAAGTGACCGACTTCCACGACATCTCAGCAGTGCGTCAACCGACAGCGGCACTGCACGTTTACGGCTATGACGCCTCCAGCGGCACCGTCTCGTTCAGCAAGGACAGCGGGCGCACAACCATGAGGTCCCGGCGGACCATAAGAAGGCAAAGAAGGCCGTCTACGGATGGGACCTCACCCTCGCGATCCAAACGAACCATGATCCCGCAACTAATCCCGGGCGTCCATTGATGATCGCGGGGAGGGGAATGACAGTTCCCGGCAAGGACCTCATCGCAACCGGACGGGGCATCTTGCAATCAATCGCCGACCGGGGTCACCCGATTGGCCGCGCCACCGGCGACCGAGGATACGCCGCCAGCGCCAAACCTGAGGACTATCAGATACCGTTGCGCCGCCTCGGCTACAAGATTTACACCGACTATCGGGACAATCAGCTAGGCAAACAGGAAGGATACGCTGGCGCCATCCAAGTCGAAGGAGCTTTCTACTGCCCGTCAATGCCCAAGAAGCTCATCGAAGCGACCATCGACTACCGTGCAGGGGCAATTGACCACAAGACCTGGCGCCTCAGAATCAAGGAACGACGCCAATACGTGCTGCGCGCCAAGGAGAAACCCGACGCCGCCGGTCGCGTGCCCATGATGTGCCCGGCCCGTGGGCCTGGTGCCACCGTCAGCTGCCCGCTCGTCACGGGCGGATGCGGAAAAGCAGACGATGCAAAAACCACCATCTACGACCCGCCGGAGGAGAAAAAGCGGGACAGTATCTGCAAGAACGCATCCTCCGTGTCCTTCCCCATAGAGGCGGCAGCGAAGTTTATTCAGGACGTCCCTTACGGCTCAGATGAGTGGACGAACGTTTACCCGACCGACCGCAACACCATCGAAGGACACAACGGATTCCTCAAGGACGGATCCTTCGAAGCGATCGCTGACGGAACCAGACGGCGTATCCGCGGGTACGGAGGACAGTACCTACTCCTGGGAATTCTTGTTGTCGCCGGAAACCTGCGAAAGCTGCAAGCGTTCCGGGACGAAATGCTTGAAGGCACTGCCGAGCAACGCCAGCTTCGGCGGGACCGCAAGCTCGCCGCCCGCGAGCGACGCAAAACAAGAAGGACCGGATCGCACCCTGGGACAACTTCGCACAGCG
>JAODMI010000132.1 GCA_025464755.1 Homoserinimonas sp. | reverse complement strand
CCCAAAACCATTGCTGCTCGAGCAGGCCGTCAGGGCTGCCACCATGCCGATGGCAACGATGAGCGCGGATGCTTTGCGCACGAATCCTCTTTTCATTCGGCTACGGGAACCGAAGCAATTCTAGTTGTCTTCGACGGACGGGGATCTGTCGTCGGTCGCGGATGCGGCGGCGACCGCGTGAGCCGCGTCTGTCTGCGCTGCCCGCGCAGCTTTGCGTACACGTTTGTCACTGGCGACTCGGTCGCCAAGGGAACCGGGAGTCCAAGCTTCGACGTCGGCGTCGCTGAAGTCAGATTTGGATGCGCGCCGCTTCAACGATGGCAGAATTGTGCCCGGCGCCAGACGACGCGCAGTGAGCAGGAATCCTGTGTGCGCCACCATCCGGTGGTCTGGCCGTACCGCCAGACCCTCGACATGCCAGCCTCGCACCATCGTCTCGGAGGAGCTCGGATCGGTGAACATGCCGGTACTGCGAATGGCTTCAGCTACGCGCGAGAGTTGGGTGACGGTGGCGATATAGCAGAGCAGCACTCCCCCTGGCGTGAGCGCGGCGGCGCAGACGTCCAGACATTCCCAGGGGGCAAGCATGTCAAGGACGACGCGGTCTACCGATGCTGGCTCCACCGCCGTAGGTAGCTCTTCGACGAGATCTCCGACAGTGACAGACCAGTTCTCAGGTTCGGCGCCCAGGAAGCTTGTGACGTTGCCCCGAGCGACCTGGGCGAATTCCTCGCGCCGTTCGAACGATTTGAGTGTTCCCCCCGGGCCGATGCCGCGCAGCAGCCAAAGGCTTAGGGCGCCGGAGCCGACGCCGGCTTCAACGACGGTGGCGCCAGGAAAAATATCGCCGAGGGCCAAGATCTGGGCCGCATCCTTCGGATAAATGATGGCTGCGCCTCTGGGCATTGACATGACGAAGTCATTGAGCAGCGGGCGAAGGGCGAGGTACTCATCGCCGGTCGTGCTGGTGACAACGGATCCGTCTGGCAAACCGACCAACGTGTCGTGGTCGACCATGCCCCGATGGGTGTGAAAGACCTTGCCGGGTTCGAGCGTCACCGTGTTCATGCGCCCCTTCGGACCGGTCAGCTGAACCTTGTCGCCAATACGGAAGGGTCCGCTCTGACGGCGCTCAACTGCGCTCATGACGCCACCCCAGATCGCGTGTTTCTGAAGACGGTACCCAGATCGGCGACCGTCTTCCCTTCAAGTGATGGCCACAAAGTGTATTCCGAACTTTCGGGGATGGACAGGTGGAGCGGTACCGCAATAGTTGCGGCACCGGATGCGACGGCTGAGGCCAGACCGGTGTGCGAGTCTTCCAGCGCGACACACTCCTCCGCACGGAAGCCGAGGAGCTCAGCCCCGCGCAGGTACGGCGCAGGATGGGGTTTGCCTTCGGGGACATCGTCTCCGCCGACCACAGCCGCGAACGCCGGAAACCCGATGGCGTCAACGATCTGGTCGGCCATGCGTCGAAGGGACATGGTGACTAAGGCGGCGGGGATTGCGGCATCCTTCAGCTGCAACAAAAGCTCACGCGCGCCGGGGCGCCAGGGGATGCGCACCTTCGCCTGTTCCAAAACCTGATCAGTCAGTCTCGCAATGATTGTCGCTTCGTCGAGGTCGACACCGTGTGCCTGAAAAACCCTTGCGGCATCCCACAAGTCAGATCCGACCACTGACATGGCGTCATCGCGCGTCCAGCTTCCGCCGAACGAGTGCACCAGGTCTTCCTCCGCGCGCATCCAGTAAGGCTCGGTGTCAACGATGGTGCCGTCCATATCCCAGAGGACGCCGGAGGGAAGCAATTCAGTCACGTGGACCGAGTTTAGTCGGGCGAGCAGTTAACCCATTCGCAAGGAGATGCTGACGGGGTTGCCCTGCCTCCACACAGCACCGCACTGCACGGTTGTCCGTGAGAATCGGGTTAAAGCGCGTGCGGGGTACCGCGGCAGGCCACGCGTTCTATCCTTGAGTGGGAGAAGCCGAGCCAGAGTGGTGGCGGCGGAGCGAGGGTTTGTGCCAGACAGCAACGAGATTCTCAGCGGACGACTATTGGTTGTCGCGTTTGAGGGCTGGAACGACGCCGGCGAAGCCGCCAGCGGAGCCGTGCGTGCGCTCAAGGACCTGCTCGAGCTGTACCCGATGTTCGAAGTCGACCCCGAAGACTATTTTGACTACCAATTCAACCGACCGAGCGTAACGATGGATGAGGACGGAAAACGATCCCTCGTCTGGCCCGGTGTCACCATGTTCGGCCCAACAGACGACTCGAACGTTTACGTTCTGCTCGGTACGGAGCCGTCGCGCAATTGGAAGAGCTTCACGGCGGAGATCGTGGAAGCCATTGAGGATCGAGAAATCACCGGCGTCGTCTTCCTCGGCTCAATGTTGGCTGATGTGCCGCACACCCGGCCAATCTCGGTTTTCGCCACCAGCGACAATGCCCAAGTGCGCAGCGAGCTGGGAGTTGAGCGCAGCCTGTATGAGGGCCCGGTCGGAATTTTGTCGGTACTTTCCGCCCAGTGTGAGGAACTTGGTATTCCCACCGTTTCCGTCTGGGCGTCCGTGCCCCATTATGTGCACAGCGTGCCGTCGCCGAAGGCGACACTTGCCCTGGTGCAGAAGCTCGAAGAAACGATCGGCGTGACCATCCCCCGTGGTGACCTCGTGGAGGAAGCGGCCGCCTGGGAAACCGGCATCGATGCTCTGGCGGCTGATGACGACGACATGGCCGCCTACATCGGGCAGCTTGAACAAGCCAGGGACACGGTTGACTCCCCCGAGGCGAGCGGTGAGGCTATCGCTCAGGAGTTCGAACGGTACCTGCGCAAGCGTGGCGACGGCGGCAAGCCGGAAGGTTGGGGCCCGGCGGGCAGCTAGGCGCCGAAACCGGCTTGCAGACGCACACTGCTGTCGACGGTCAACTCCAGCGACTGTAAGCGTGCGCCGGCGAAGGTGTATTGGGTGAGGTCAACTCTCCGACCATTCCACGCGTGCAGCTTGCTGTTCACCGGTGCGACCAGTGCGCCGATGATCGGGTTCCCGCTGGTGAGCTCAACCTCGCTGACCGTCAGCATGAATGAGTCACTGATCGCGGCGCGACCAGTGACCGTTACTTTTGCCGAGAGGAACGACTTAGCCACAGTGGCATCCGCTCGTAAACTCAGGCCTCGTTTGCCGACGGCCTGAACATGAAGGGTCAAGCTTTTGAGGGTGAAGCCCACATTCTTGACTCGACGCTCGAGCTCGGAATGAACGGCTCTCTCCATCGCCGCGATCTCGACGGAGGCGTCGAGCGATGCGGTTGCCCGATCCGCGCCGTCGCGAGATTCCTCCGCAGCCAGCCACAGCACTCCGTCAGATCCCCGCTTCCACGACACCGGGAGGTCGTGGGCGGTTGCCGACACGGTCACCGGCAGTTGGCGAATCACTACTGGAGTGCCAACAACCTGCAGACGGGCAATGGTGGCTGGCGTGGCTGATTCGATGGCGCCAACAGCATCGCCGTGCAGCGTTGATAGTGAAGCTCCGGTGAGATCGACGCCGATTTCGTCAATCAGGGCATTCGATCGCAGTTGGGCTTCAACCGCGACCGCAGTGGAACCCAGCACACGGCGCACTCCCCCAGTCAGCCGTTTGCTGAGCTCCTCTGAGGCGGAGGGCATCGGTCCTGATCCGAGGGGAATCATGTCGGCTCCTCTTGTTGTGAGACTGTTCAGTAGATTACGTCAGGCGGATGCCCAGCAGGGCATCGATAGCGGAGATGAGCAGAGGCGTCGCGGGCGTCCCCTCCGCAATACGCTGGTCCACCAGGTGCAGCGCTGCCGGGGAGCCTAGGTCGTCGGCGAGTTCCTGCCTCAAATCGTCGAGGAATTCCGTGGTCGATGCGATCAGCGCCGCAGCGGCATGGGGAGCGCGATCGGGCACGATCTCGTCGACCGCCCACAGCCTCCACGATTCCAGACGCGTCTGCGCGGTGGTCAGTGTTGAATCCGTCCACTCCCAGTCGGACCGATAGTGCTGACTTAGCAGTGCCAGTCGGATAGCCTGCGGATCGGTGCCGTCGGCCACTAAGCGTGACACCAAAACCAGGTTGCCGCGCGATTTGCTCATCTTCTCGCCCTGATAAGCCACCATGCCTGCGTGCGAGTAGATATCGGCCAGCGGCACGCCCGTCAGCGCGACGGCGTGGGCTGCGCTGAACTCGTGGTGAGGGAACACGAGATCTGACCCGCCGCCATTCACCGTGATAGAAGAAATGTGATTGTCGAGTGCGATGACGGAACATTCGATATGCCAGCCGGGGCGCCCCCGTCCGACGATGGACTCCCATGCCGGTTCGCCTTCGCGCTCGGCCCGCCAGAGCAACGGGTCAAGCGGGTCGCGCTTGCCCGGGCGTTCGGGGTCTCCGCCACGTTCGGCGGAGAATGCCAACATGGTTGCGTGGTCTAAACCGCTCTCATCGCCCAAATTCCACGCCGTGGTCTGAGCGGCAGCCTGGGTGTCGAAGTAAATGTCGGGAAAGGCATCCGCACTGTCGACCGGGTAGCCAAGGCCGCGATCGATCAGCGTTTTGACGGCCGTGGCCACTTCAGCGATGACCTCGGTGACGCCGACATAATGCTGGGGGGGAATGATGGCAAGTCGTTCCATGTCGCTGCGAAAAAGTGCAATCTGCGATTCGGCGAGTTCGCGCCAGTCGGCGCCTGTCGCGGCGGCCCGTTCGAGCAGTGGATCGTCAACATCCGTCACATTCTGCACATACCGAACGTCGTAGCCCGCATCCAGCCACAGCCGGTACAGGGTGTCGTAGGCCAGATAGGTTGCAGCATGGCCTAGGTGCGTGGCGTCGTAGGGGGTGATGCCGCACACGTACAGCGACGCGTCACCAGTAGTACAGGCAGGCTTCATGGTTCGTGACGCCGTGTCGAAAAGCCGCGGCACAGGGCCGGTGCCCGGTAGGGAAGGAACGGCGGGATGGCTCCAGGACTTCACACTCTGAGCCTAGAGGGGCTGAAGCGTTCCGATGGACAACAGCACGATAAGTGTGGAACCGAGAAGTAGTCGATAGATGACGAAAGGGAGGAAGGAACGCTTAGAGATGTAATTCATCAGGAAGGCGATGACGGCAAGGCCGACACCGAACGCGACGACCGTGGCGATAGCGGTCTCGGCGTATCCGTAGTATCCGGCTGGCTCGCCGATGCTGTGCAGCAACTCATACAGG
>JAODMI010000116.1 GCA_025464755.1 Homoserinimonas sp. | reverse complement strand
AAGGTTATCCCGAACAGCAGCACCTTCTGCTGGACTTCGCGGGGAACGCCAAAACTGGTCATGATGATGAGGAATACGTAGAGATTGTCGACCGACAGCGCTTTTTCAGTGATATTTCCGGCGAAGTACTCAGAGCCGGGGTCGGCTCCGCCCAGAACGAGCACGCCGATGCCGAAAACAATGGCGATTCCGACGTAGATAGAGGACCAAATCGCCGCCTCCTTCAACGTGGGGGCATGCGCCTTGCGGACGTGGAAGAAATAGTCAAATGCAAGGAGGGCGACGATGCCCACCACCGTCAGAGTCCAGACGAGCGGCGAGACATCCATTAGGCCTGCTTTCGGTTAGAGAAGGGCTCCCGACCAAATAAGGCTACGCGCAGAAGCTGTGAAGGAAAAGGCCGTCGGACAGGCAGGAGCGACACTGACCGCGTAGTCCCCGAAGCGTCGCGGCGACGGGATCGGCGCGGGCGGAGTCGCCCACGCTGACTCCAGAGCGAGGAGGCTGAATGGCGGGCTCAACGATCAAATTGTAGGACCGATCGGTATGCCTAAGCGGTGCTTAGGGCGCCATCGGCGATGCGCTCGAAGGCACTCTCTGGGTTGGGAGCGGTTGAAGTTGTCGCGGTTGAGACAGGCTCTCGTCCCGCCCCCACCTGAGAAATTCAGGAACATCCGTTGCCTGGCGGCACAAAGCTACCGCTTAGGCGGAAAACGGCACACCTGCGGAGCACTCTTCCTGAGTTTTCCGTGCGGGAGGCGGTGCGGCGTTCCTGAATTTTCTCTGTGTGGCATCCACGTGTGGCGGCCGGCATCAAGGTTGAGGTGGGATGCGCAGTATATGGAGGGAGCGCGGTGAGGTTTAGAAAACGTCGGGCGATGGGGTGCTGGTGTGGCGCACCGATACGTCCGCATGACGGTCAAAGCGATATCCGACGCCACGTACGGTACGCACGATTCCCTCGTACCCGCCGAGCTTGGCACGCAGTCGCCTCACATGAACGTCGATGGTGCGCTCATTGGGGGCGTCCTCGTCTTCGGCACCCCACAGGCCGGAGATCAGCTCGGTGCGCTCGATGGTGCGACCTTCACGCAGAACGAGGAACTGCAGCAGCTCAAACTCCTTGTAGGTGAGCGGAGCGGTTTCGCCGTTAAGCACCACACGCTTGCGCGAGAGATCGACAATGACTCCGCCCTGCTGCTCTTCAGCAGTGGGCTCGTGCTGGCGTTGACGGGCCAGCGCTGCAGGGTCCTGCAACGCCAGACGCACAATGTCGACATCCCGGCCGCCTGCGCCCTGAGGGGCCAGAGCTACGGCGGCGTACGTCTCCGCCGAGGGAACGAGCTCTGCCGTCAGCCGACGTAGCGCCTCCACAATGTTGCCGAGATCCGTTCCGGCCTCTGTGGCCTTCAACTCGTCGACACCAACGTAGAGGACGAAGCCGCGTGCTTCAGTGCCTGACGGTACCGCGCGGATTTTGGGTGCCACCGGCGTCGTCGGGGACGGGGTCGGGGCCGCGACTGGCGCCACTGCGGAGATGCGCGGGGTGGTTGTGGGACGGGCGATGTTAATGGTTGCGAGCGACATGGGTCGAGTTTCCTTAAGAAGGGGGTGAAGGGCCTCTAATGATGAGGTTGTGATCCTTCGGGTACTTCATCTGCAATCAGGGGTGTCACTCGGTATGAGGAGGGACATCCCGGAGTTCTGCCCGTAATGGAGCGGGCCCTGAACTCGGCTAAGGATTTGGCCGGTTAGGCACACATTCGACAACACATGTCAGCGCTGCACGGCATCATCATGCCGGCATCCCTCGTAGCCTCGTGGGAGGTTAGGGCGTGCGCGAATGTGGTCATAACGCCAGTATCGGCGATTGTTACCCTGAAATGCAAGTCTTAGGGCGAGTCGCGCGGTGTGGTGGGCGCCAGCGGGTGTTGTTGCGGCAGCGTGCAACGAAAACACTTGCGCCAAACGAAGCCTGTCTGGCGATGGCTGGGGCTGAACCTGCTATACCTGCGCGATCAGCGAAGAGCAGGCTAGACGAGACCATACAGGCGGTCGCCCGCATCGCCGAGGCCGGGAACGATGTAGCCGTTCTCATCCAGGCGTTCATCCACGGCGCCGAGCACGATGGTGACCTCGCGATTTGCTGTTGCTTTCTCCACCGCCTCCAGGCCTTCCGGCGAAGCGAGAATACACACCGCCGTCACGTCTTCCGCGCCGCGATCGAAGAGATAGTTGATGGCAGCGATAAGCGATCCGCCGGTGGCGAGCATGGGGTCGAGGACGAAACACTGGCGGTTGGACAGGTCATCCGGCAGCCGTTCTGCGTAGGTGTCCGGCTGCAGCGTCTCTTCGTTGCGGACCATTCCAAGAAAGCCGACCTCTGCGGTGGGAACGAGCTTGACCATTCCTTCGAGCATGCCGAGCCCCGCACGCAGAATTGGTACGACCAACGGCCGCGGCGAACTGATGGCGAGGCCTTTGGTTGGCGCGACGGGAGTCTCGATCTCGACTACCTCTGTGCGTACGTTGCGGGTGGCCTCGTAAGCCAAAAGGGTGACGAGTTCCTCGGTCAACGCCCGAAAGGTCGGCGATGACGTGTTCTTGTCACGCAAAACCGTGAGCTTGTGCGTGATGAGTGGGTGGTCGGCAACGTGGACTCGCATAGGCTTAAACCTAGTCGAGCGAGGGATGCACATGTCTGGGATACCGGCGCTCTACAGTGAGCGGATGCGCGAGGCGATCGAGGATGCCCACGTCGCGACGGCGACCGGTGATGTTCCGGTGTCGGCGCTCGTGCTGGATGCTGACGGCAACACCATCGGGGTCGGTCGGAACGAGCGCGAGCTGCGGCAGGACCCAACTGCCCACGCGGAGATTATTGCCCTCCGAGCCGCCGCCGAGGTGACCGGTGACTGGCGCCTAGAGAACACGACGCTGGTGGTCACGCTGGAACCGTGTGCCATGTGTGCTGGGGCTATCCTGGCCGCACGTGTGCCGGTGGTGGTTTTCGGCGCCTGGGATGAGAAGGCGGGTGCCGTCGGCAGCGTCTACGACTTGCTCAGGGACCGGAGGTTGCCGCACCGCGTGGAGGTGTTCGCCGGCGTGGAGGAGCAAGCGTGCGCCAAGCTCCTCACCGACTTTTTCGAGCCGAAGAGGTCGCGGTAGTCGCAGCGACTGTTAGTCCGTTCCCCGAATGACGATTTTGTCGGTCGATGGGTTCTCGGCGCCGGGTTGCAGCCATACGTCCGGTTCAATGTAGATGATGCGAGCGGCGGGCACGGCCGCCCGGATTCCCGTTTCGACGGCGTTGATGGATGCCGCAACCCCTGCCATCCGTGCCGTCTCAGCGAAGGCCACTTTCGCTCCCACCATCAACTCATCCGGCCCCACGTACAGGGTCTTCATGTGAATCAACGCCTCAACGCTTTTCTCAGCGTTGATGGCGTTGCGGATAGCCTCCGTATCCCCCACGGTTGCGCCTTCGCCCACCAGCAAACTTTTGGTCTCGATGCCCAATACGATGGCGACGAGCACGAGCAGGACACCGATGGCGAGAGTTCCGATCGCGTCCCACACGGCATTGTCGGTGAGGATCGTTAGGCCGACGCCGCCGAGGGCAAGCATTAGTCCCATGAGGGCAGCGATGTCTTCAAGCAGCACGACAGGCAGTTCCGGTTGGCGGGAGTGACGGATGAACTGCACCCAGCTTTGGTTGTTACGCACGCGGTTCGATTCTCTGATGGCTGTGCGCAGCGAAAATGACTCCAGCACGATGGCGATGCAGAGCACCAAAACGGGGATCCAGGCATTCTCCAGCGAATGCGGGTGGATGAGTTTTTCGTAACCCTCGTAGAGGGAGAAGACACCGCCGACGCTGAACAGGATGATCGACACCACAAAGGCGTAGACGAAGCGTTCACGCCCATAACCGAACGGATGTTCCTGGTCGGCCTTCTTCTTGGAGACCCGACCGCCCAACAGGAGAAGCCCTTGGTTGCCAGTGTCGGCGAGAGAGTGCACACCTTCGGCCAGCATGGAGCTGGAACCGGAAAGGCCCCAGGCGATGAACTTAGTTACGGCGATGCCGGCGTTGGCCAGCATGGCAGCGATGATGGCTTTGTTTCCCCCAGAGGCACTCATGGGCTCAATGCTAGATGGCGTGTCCTCCATATGATGACTGGGTGACTATTACTCTTCCTACTATTGCGGTGCTCGGCGCCGGCTCCATGGGTTCGGCCATTGTGCGCGGCCTCCTCGCGCACGGGGTTGACGTTAGCGGCGGCATCCGCGTCACCAACCGTACGGAAAACAAGGCTAAAGAGCTGCGCGTCGACGGAGTTACGTCAACGGCTATCGAAACGGATCCGGAGGCCAACGTTGCCGCTGTGGCTGAGGCCCGGCTTGTGCTCATCGCGGTGAAGCCTGCACTGGTGGAGGGCGTGCTGCGGGAAATCGCTTCTGCGCTGGCGCCGGGCACGGTAGTGATCAGCCTGGCCGCTGGCGTGACGATCGGGTTCATGGAGCAGCTGCTGCCTGAGACCACGAGCGTCATGCGTGCCATGCCGAACACACCAGCCAATGTTGGGCTCGGCGTGACCGGCCTTGTGGCTGGCAGCAATGCGTCGCACGACGATGTGGAACTTGCGAAGGTGCTGTTTGGTGCTGTTGGCCAGGTGCTTGTGGTTGCGGAGGACAAGATCAACGCGCTTTCAGCCATCTCCGGCTCCGGCCCGGCATACGTGTACTACCTGATCGAGGAGCTCGTTAGCACGGCCGCAGGGCTGGGCTTCAGCGCGGCTGAAGCCGAAATGTTGGTGACAGGAACATTTCGCGGTGCCGCGGAGCTGCTTGAACATTCGGGTAAGTCACCGCAGCAGCTGCGACAGGAAGTCACGAGCCCGCGCGGTACGACGGAACGTGCCATCGAGGTGTTGAAAGAGTCGAACCTCAAAGGCGTTTTCGACCGCGCTGTCGCTGCAGCGGTCTCGCGCGCTGATCAGCTTGCTGCTGGCGCTTAGGCAGTAATCGAAGCGAACTTCTCGATGTCTGCGGAGTTGCCGCTGACGATGATGAGATCGTGGTTGGAGATGACCGTCTCGGGGGTGGCGTAGGTGAACTCCTTGCCAGGGCTTTTCACGCCGACGACGGTCAGCCCGAACTTGCGGCGCACCCCGGACTCCGCCAGGGACATGCCTCGGATGGGTTTTGGTGGATACATCTTGACGATGGCGAAATCGTCATCGAATTCGATGAAGTCAAGCATGCGGCCGGAGACCAGATGGGCGACTCGCTCGCCGGCTTCTGCTTCGGGGTAGATGACGTGGTTGGCGCCGATGCGGCCGAGGATTTTGCCGTGCGACTGGCTGATCGCTTTTGCCCAGATCTGCGGAATCTTCAGGTCCACCAGGTTTGCCGTGATCAGCACGCTGGCTTCTATGGAGGAGCCGACGGCGACGACGGCGATGGAGAAGTCTTGCGCGCCGATCTGACGCAGAGCGTCGATGCTGCGGGCGTCCGCCTGCACCGCATGGGTGACGCGTTCCGACCACTTCTGCACCAGCGCCGCACTTTCGTCGACCACGAGCACTTCTCGGTCGAGCCTGTCGAGCTGTCCGGCTGTTGCTGCGCCGAAGCGGCCCAGCCCGATGATGAGCACGGGGGCGTCATGGGCAATTTTGTCAACCAACGATGGGCCTTTCTTCTGCTCGCTTGAAAAGCTGGCGGCGTTGGCTCGCCGCGAGCGCTGCGGCCAACGTCACTGTACCAACGCGGCCTGCCCACATGGTTGCCGCGAGGATGTACTTGCCCGTATCAGGCAGCTCACCGGTGAGTCCTGTGCTGAGGCCTGATGTGCCGAACGCTGAGATCACGTCGAACAGCACGAAGTCGAGCGGCGCCTTGGTTAGCTGCAGTAGGGCGATGGATGCTGCGGCGACAATGGTCGCTCCCCACAGCACGACGCTGACCGACAGCCGTAGAACGTCTGTCGGGATGCGCCGATCGAAGACCTGCATGTCTTCGTCGCCACGCGCTTCGGCGAAGGCAGCCAGGAACAGAACGGCCAGGGTTGTGACTTTGATACCGCCAGCGGTGGAGGCTGAGCCGCCGCCGACGAACATCAACATGTCCATGACGAGCAGACTGGAGCCGTTCATCTGGCTGATGTCGACGGTGGAAAATCCACCGGATCGTGTCATGACGGAGAGGAAGGTCGCCGTCATGGGTCTGGTGATGGGATCTTGGTTTCCTAGGGTGGCGGAGTTGCTCCATTCCAGTAGCGAAATTGCCAGCGCCCCCAGGATGATGAGACCGACCGTTGTCACCAGTGTCAGTTTCACGTGTACGGAGAAACGACGGGGGTTCCGCCAGCCACGTGCCAGCGCGAAGATGACAGGAAAGCCGATGCTTCCCAGAAACACGGCGATAGCCAGGACAGTGAGCATCCACGGATCGGTCGCGAAGGGCGTTAGGCCTTCCGGGTTTGGCGTGAATCCGGTGTTGGTGAAGGCGGATGCCGCGTAGTAGAAGCTCTGCCAGACGGCCGACCACAGATCGAAGCCCTGCACGAGGAGCCTGGGAAGGATGAAAAGGGCGACAACGACTTCGATGATGAGGGCGCTCAGGGCGACCGTGGCTAGTAGGCCGCCGATTTCGCCTAGGCGGATGGCTTGTGATTCGGACACCGGGCCGTGGTGGATGCGGGACGGGTTGGTGTCGCTGGCCGCCATCAGCCGTGTGCGAAGGCCCAGCCGGCGGGAGACGACGAGACCCATGATGCTTGCCAGGGTTAGTACTCCGATGCCGCCCACTTGCAGGCCGATCAGGATTGCGACGTTGCCGAATGTTGACCAGTGTGTGGCCATGTCGACAACC
>JAODMI010000078.1 GCA_025464755.1 Homoserinimonas sp. | reverse complement strand
TCCCGAAGGTTTCCCTCCACGCTCGAGACCAGGTGCATGATGTGGCTGAAACGTTCGACCTGCATGAACTCGGTGACTTCTACAGAGCCGGGCTTGCAGACTTTTTGTAGATCATTGCGACCCAGGTCCACCAGCATGAGATGTTCGGCGCGTTCCTTGGGATCACCGAGGAGTTCGTCTGCCAGAGCAAGGTCTTCCTCTGGGGAGGACCCGCGAGGGCGGGAGCCGGCGATCGGGTGGCTGAAAACACGGCGGTTCTCGACTTTAACGAGTGCTTCCGGGGACGACCCGACAACCCAGTATGGCTCGCCTGCGGGGCTCTCCAGGCACAGGAGGTACATGTAGGGGCTCGGATTAAGCGTGCGCAGTACCCGATACACGTCGATTGGGTCGGCCGTCGCCTCATGATCGAAGCGCTGCGAAATGACGACCTGGAAGACGTCTCCGTCATGGATGTACTTCTTCGAGCGCTCCACTGAGGCGTGGAATTCTTCCTCGGCGATTCTGGGGGAAGGCGTCGGTACTGTGGTGAGATCGACATCGGCTAACCAGGCTTCCGAGGGCTCACCAAGACGTTTCTGGAGGCTATCGAGGCGTTTCTGGGCGCCTTCCCACAAGGTTTCTGGTGGCTCAACGCCGTCATTCAATGCCGTGGAGATCAGCAACACCGAGCCGGTGCGGTGATCGACAACGACAAGTTCCGAGACAAAGCTGAGTGCCTGCCCCGGGATGTCATAGTCCGCTATCGGAACATTGGGAAGACGTTCGATCTGACGGACGGCTTCCCAGCCGATGAAACCGACCAGACCACCGGTCAGCGGCGGATGCCCGAGCACTCGTGGGGTCGCCCACCGAGCGTGCAGGTGTTTGACCGCCTGCAACGGAGCGGAGGGCATTTTCTCACCGAAGGCCCGCTCTGCTGAGAGGCCATAATCGAGCCAGGATGCGGCATCCGAGGCCTGCGTCAGCACGCCGAAAGACGACACGCCTATAAAGGAGTAGCGAGACCAGATACCGCCTTGTTCTGCCGATTCCAACAAGAAGGTGCCCGGCCCGTCAGCAAGTTTGCGGTAGATGCCAACGGGGGTCTCGCCATCGGCAAAAACCTCGCGGATGACCGGGACCACACGATGGTCGTGCAACAGCGTTGCGAACTGCTCACGGGTGGTGGTGTCACGCATTCGGATGCCCCAGTGCGGGATTCAGCGGGTCCACATCGAAGCATCGCTGGGCACCGGTGTGGCAGGCGACACCAATTTGTTCCACTTCTACCAGCAACGTGTCGCGGTCACAGTCTAGAGATGCCCCGCGAACGTATTGTGCGTGCCCGGAGGTGTCACCTTTTCGCCAGTATTCCTGGCGTGAACGCGACCAGAATGTGACACGACCCTCAGTCAGTGTGCGGCGTAAAGCCTCCGCGTCCATCCACCCGAGCATAAGAACTTCGCGGGTATCGTGCTGTTGAATGATCGCCGGCAGCAAACCGTCAGCGTTGAACACTGCTCGGGTAATGACAGCCTGGGTCTCTAAGTCGTTCGACATGGGTCTACCTAACCGCAAATCCGGATGAGAGGAGCGCTTTCTTCACATCACCGACAGTGAGTTCCGCGTTGTGGAACACCGATGCCGCCAGGACGGCATCGGCACCGGCAGTGATGGCCGGGGCAAAATGCTCGAGGGCGCCGGCACCGCCGCTTGCAATGACGGGAACGGTACTGAGCTGCCGCATTCCGGTGATCAGTTCGAGGTCGAATCCTGCTTTGGTGCCATCGGCGTCAATCGAGTTAACCAGTAGTTCACCGGCACCGCGCTCAATCGCCTCCCGAGCCCAGGCCAGGCCATCCAGCTGTGTTTCCGTGCGGCCCCCGTGTGTCGTGACGACAAAGCCGGACGGAGTTCGTTTTGACCGTTTGAGGTCGAGTGACAACACCAGGGCTTGCGAGCCAAAACGGTCGGCAATTTCCGACAGCAGTTCTGGCCGTGCAATTGCGGCACTGTTAACCCCGACCTTGTCTGCGCCTGCGCCTTGCAACCGCGCGACGTCTTCTGCAGAGCGCACTCCCCCACCGACGGTAAGAGGAATGAAGACCTGTTCTGCGGTCGCCCGAACCACGTCATAGGTGGTCGAGCGGTTGTCGACTGTGGCTGTGACATCAAGGAAGGTGATTTCGTCGGCGCCTTGCTCGTAGTACTTACGTGCCAGTTCCACCGGGTCTCCGGCGTCGCGCAGGTTCAGGAAGTTCACGCCCTTGACCACCCTGCCGGCAGCGACATCAAGGCAGGGGATGACCCGGATGGCGACCGACACTGTTAAAGCCTCGCCGCGTGAATGGGACTGACCAGGATCGCACGAGCCCCAAGGGCATACAGCTCGTCCATCGGCTGGTTTGTGCCCCGGCGCGGAACCATGACCCTTACGGCCACCCAATCCTTGTCACGCAGAGGAGACACTGTGGGTGATTCAAGTCCCGGGGTGATCGCTGACGCAGATTCGATCAGGTTCGCTGGCAAGTCGTAGTCCATCAGCACATACTGGCGCGCCACAAGGACGCCCTGCAGTCTGCGGTGCAGTGTTTCAATGCCGGGGTGGGCGGCCTTCGCCGCGATGAGTACTGCGGTGGACTCCAAGATGACCGGTCCAAAGATTTCAAGACCCTGGGCACGCAATGTCGAACCCGTCGACACGACGTCGGCGACTGCATCGGCGACCCCAAGCTTGACGGCGGACTCGACCGCGCCATCCAAGCGAACCAGTTCGGCTGTAACGCCGTTGCGGCTCAGGAAATCGCCAACCAGGCCAGGATAGCTTGTGGCCACCCGAACACCGTGAAGGTCGCTGAGGTTGTCGAACCGCCCCGCGTCGCCCGCGAAACGGAAAGTCGAGGCGCCGAAATCGAGGCTAGCGATCTCGGCCGCGCTGGAACCGGAGTCGAGAAGCAGGTCCCGGCCGGTGATGCCAACGTCCAGGGCGCCTGATCCGACGTAGGTGGCAATGTCTCTCGGACGGAGGTAGAAAAATTCGACCCCGTTCTGAGGATCCGCGACCGTTAGGGCGCGCGGGTCACGTCGACCGACATAGCCGGCTTCATGCAGCATTTCGGCTGCGGTTTCGGAAAGGGAGCCTTTATTGGGCACTGCTATGCGGAGCATGGTGGTCTCTCTAGGAGCTGGTCGATGGATGGAGATACACGAAGAGGGCTGGCGCTACAGATGTCGGTAGACATCCGCAGTGCTCAGCCCTTTCGCGACCATCATCACCTGCACGTGGTAGAGCAGCTGGGAGATCTCTTGCGCCGTCTCGTCGTCTGACTGAAACTCGGCGGCCATCCATACCTCGGCCGCTTCTTCGACGATCTTCTTGCCGATGGCGTGCACGCCAGCATCGAGTTCGGCAATCGTACCGGAGCCCTCTGGTCGAGTCTTGGCCTTGTGCTCAAGCTCTGCAAATAAATCGTCGAACGTCTTCACAGGTCCAAGGTTACTAGTTACGGCGATGGTTCCGATCGACGATGCGACGACTTGGTCTAGCTGACACCCAGCAGGTCGATCACGAAGATCAGCGTGCGACCGGAAAGCTGGTGCCCTCCACCGACCGGCCCATAAGCGAGCTGAGGCGGGCAGATCAGCTGGCGGCGACCGCCAACCTTCATGCCGGGGATACCCTGCTGCCAACCGGCGATAAGTTGCGTGAGCGGAAAGTTGATGGACTGGCCGCGGCTCCACGACGAGTCAAATTCTTCACCGCTCTCGAGGTCTACGCCCAGGTAGTGAACGTCGACGGTCGAGCCGGGGGCCGCCTCGGCTCCGTTGCCTACCTCGATGTCGGTTATGACGAGCTCGGTGGGAGCCTCACCCTCGTAGAAGTCGATCTCTGGCTTTGTCTTGTTGAAGTCACTCATGCGTCAATTCAAGCAGACCTTAATGGATGTGAACTGCGGCCGCAGTACGCAGGTTCAGGATGTTGGCTGTCGGATCGCCGCCCCGAAAGACGCTCGATCCGGCAACGAACGTGTCGGCGCCGGCCTCGGCGGCGGTGATGATCGTCTGCTCGGTGATCCCACCATCCACTTGCAGCCACACGTCCAGCCCTGATCTGTTTACTTCTTCGCGCAAAATTCTCAGTTTGGGCATCATCTCGGACATGAAAGTCTGACCCCCGAACCCCGGTTCAACCGTCATCACAAGTACCTGATCGAACTCGTTGAGAAGCTCGAGATAGGGCTCGATCGCCGTGCCGGGTTTGACTGCCAAACCGGCACGCGCCCCTCGGTCTCGAAGCGCTCGCGCCAACGCCACAGGATTGGTGGTGGCCTCCGCGTGGAAGGTGACGGAATAGGTACCCAATTCCGCGTAACCTGGCGCCCAGCGGTCCGGGTTGTCAATCATGAGATGCACGTCGAGCGGAATGGAGGAAACTTCTTGAATGCGCCCCACCATCTGGTTGCCGAACGTTAGGTTCGGAACAAAATGGTTATCCATGACATCGACGTGCACGAGGTCGGCCGAATGGATGGTGCCAATATCGCGCTCCAAGTTCGCGAAATCGGCCGCCAGAATGCTCGGGTTGATACGTACGGTCATGATGCAGAGCCTAGTGAGTGCTTGCGGTTAGCCGCTCTTCTGCAACAGGCAAATAAACATGGCGTCGGTGCCGTGGCGGTGTGGCCAGAGCTGCACGGATCCCGTCGTTGTCCCCAGTTCCAACGGTTTGCGCGTCACTGTCTCGAGTACTGCCGCGGTGTCCAGTTGCACAACAGCGCCGCCGGCGGCCTTTAAGGCGTTCTCGACCACCAGCCGGGTTTCGGCTACGTGGGGAGAGCATGTGACGTAGGCCAACACTCCCCCGGGCTTCAACGCACGCAGGCCGGAATCCAGCAGCGCTGCCTGCAGGCTGGCCAGTTCCGGAACGTCACGCGGCTGCTTGCGCCAGCGTGCCTCCGGCCGCCTGCGAAGGGCACCGAGGCCGGTGCAGGGGGCGTCGATGAGGATGCGGTCAAATTGTTCGGGCAGGGTTGTTCCCACCTGCGTCCCGTCTTGCACGATCACCTGTGGAGGCTGGGTGAAGATTTGCAGTGCCTTGCGCACCAGTTCTGCCCGTGCGGGGACGACCTCGTTCGCGATAAGGGTCGCCCCGCCCTGCATCGCCTCAGCGGCAAGTAAGGCGGCCTTGCCTCCCGGCCCGGCGCAGAGGTCGAGCCAGCGCTCCCCCGCTTCGATCGGACGCACTCGGCTGAGGGCGAGAGCGGCCAGTTGAGAGCCCTCGTCCTGCACTCGTGCACGACCTTCGCGCACTGCGGTCAAGTTCGCGGGGTCGCCACCATCGCTGACGGCAGCTACTGGTGAATACTTCGCCTTGCGGTCACCCTTGATTTCGGCCACGGAGGCGAGCCCAGGAAGGGCAACCAAGCTCACTTTAGGCGCGAAATTGTCCGCTTCTAACAGTTGCTCCAGTTCTTCGACGCGTCCCTCGGCCGCGAGGGCCTGTCGAAAAGCCCGGACAATCCAAACCGGATGCGAGTACTGGAGTGAGAGCCGTTCGTCTTCATTGCGAGGGTTCTCCAGCACGCGCCGGCGCCATTCCTCGGGCGCTGCGCGGGTGATGGAGCGCAGCACGCCGTTTACGAAGCCTGTTGCAGACTGCGATGCCACCTCGCGGGCTTGCGACACCGCTTCATCGACGGCAGCGTGCTGCGCCACGCGCAACGAGAGCAACTGATGGCAGGCCAAGCGAAGGACATCCAGGACTGCCGGATCGATTTTGTCTGTCGCCCGTCCGGCGGCAAGGGCGATGACTGCGTCGTAATACCCCTGCTGGCGTAATGTTCCATAGGTCAGCTCGGTGGCTAACCCCGCGTCGGCACCGTAGATTCCCGCGCGTTCCAATTTCACCGGGAGCAGCAGGTTCGCGTATGCGTCCGATTCGCGTACCGCGCTAATCACTTCATACGCGACGCGGCGCGCAGGTTGGATGCGTAACTTCATTCCACAACTCTCCCAGCATCTGCCGGGCGTCCCCGCCACCAGTCAGTTGCGCGCATGGCTTTCTTGCCGAAGGGATGCACCGTGACAAGCTCTAAGGCCTGACTTCCGGTGCCAATCAAGACGCGCCCGTCAATGAGGGCGAGGTGGCCGGGCGGTAACCTCACGCCATGCGTTGGTGCAAGAGGCGAGGCTTGGATGATCTTGAGCCGGGCGCCATCCAGTGAGGTGAACGCGCCGGGTTCCGGCGTGACGCCGCGAATGAGGTTGCTCACCGTCGTGGCATGTTGTGTGAAGTCGATGCGACCGTCGGCCAGCACCAGTTTCGGCGCCAGCGTGATGTCACCCTCTTGGGGTTCTGCACGTGCTGTTTCATCTGCGATCGAATCGATAACGCGCAGCAGAAGTTCGGCACCGCCCTCCGCCAGGGACATCAGCAGCTCGCCGGCGGTTTCTCTCGGCTCGACCGCCTGAGTGAACTGCCCGAAAACGTCGCCGGCGTCCAGCTCTTCGACGAGTTGGAAGACGGTTGCGCCGGTGAATTCGTCGCCGGCTATGAGAGACCGCTGAACAGGTGCGGCACCGCGCCAGCGCGGAAGTAAAGAAAAATGCAGATTGATCCAGCCGAGTCGAGGCATAGACAATAGCGGTTCCCGCACCAGCCCGCCGTACGCAACGATCACGCCAAGGTCGGCCTGAAAACCGTCGATAGAGGCTGTTGCGCCAGCGTCGAGTCGGTTCGCCTTGACAGTTTCCAACCCCAGCTGGGCTGAAGCCGCAGCGACCGCCGTGGGCGTCATGACACGTCTTCGTCCCTGTGGTGAGTCAGAACGAGTGACAACGCCGACAACCTTATGTCGGCTTTCGGCGATGGCGCGAAGGCTCGGCACCGCCGCCTCAGGGCTGCCGGCGAACACGATACGCAGTTCGGTCACGAAAGCCCTTTCACTTCACCTATGTGGTCACACATCAACGAATGGTTCTGTGTCGTCGAAGCGCACCTTAAGTGTAGGCAGTGGCGTCATACGGCCTTCACCGGCGGGAATGCGTTTGCGTCGATTCGTCGCGTTGCGTACGATCTCGGCTTTGAGGACGGAGGCGACCTGACTGCCCGCCGCATAATCGAATCGCACGATCGCCCTCAAACCGCCCTCCACCTCGGTCGGCCCGAGGACATCGGTTCCCTCGATGGAGGTGAGGGCGCTGACCGCTTTCTCGACGGTGGACGGGCTTCCGGTCATTGTTGCTACGCGGATGGCGGGCGGGAACCGTAGGCGGCGGCGGTCTGCAAGCTCGCCACTTGCGTAGTTCGATAGACGCCAGGTGGCCATCGCCGAAGCAAGGGGGCCACCGACTCCGACCAGCACGGTAGTTGCGCCCGGGGCAGCCAAGGCTACTGCGTTGGCCCACCAGCGCAGGCAGTCTTCTCCGACGCGCAGGCTCTCCCGGGCGAGCATCCGTTCCCCATCAAGCAGCAGGACGGCGCGGTATCCACCATCGGCGATCGGTTCAGCGCCGCGAGTGGCGATGATCAGTGCCGGGCTAGCCGGAACGGTGAGCACCCGACGGTCGCCGTCAGCGATGATTATGCGCACTCCAGGAAAGGCCCGCCCGAGATCTTCGGCAGTACGCACCGAACCCTGTCCCACTAGCCGGAATGTACTTGCGTTGCAATGGACACAGTGCCAGGTGGTGGCCAGCGCCCCACACCACTGGCAGGCAGGAGTCGAACGTGACGTCTTCATGCCCAGCGGCCCCTCGCAGACGGTGCAGCGCGCAGACTGCTTGCAGCTATCGCAGGCGAGCCTTGGGGCGTACCCGGGGCGCGCTACCTGCACCAGAACGGGACCATGTTCGAGGGCGGCTTTAGCCTCCCGCCAGGCCGCGGTAGGAATCCTTGCCACCGCGGCCAGCTTGTCATCGGATGACTGCTGAGCGGTGGGAATCACTTTGGGTGTGTACACCCGAGTGGCCCGCACAGGTTCGAGCCACCGCAGCTCCACGAGACGCTCGACTTCTGTGCTGCGTGCATGACCAGCGAATACCACAGAGCATGCTTGCTGCTCCTGGCGCAGCAAAACCGCGTCCCGGGTGTGCACGTAAGGGCTGAGCGGTTCGCAATGCAGCGGGTCGCCGTCGTCCCACACCGCTATCAGCGCCAAAGAACGGGCGGGGGCGTACACGACCGATCGGTTTCCGACTATGGCAAGGGGCGTCGTGCCCAAGCACGCAAGTAGCGAGCGATACCGGTCAGGGTTCGATTGGCGAGCGTCGAGGTGGACAACGCGATCTGGTGGCAAAACCGCGGCAAGCGCAGCCATCAGCTGTGACTGGTCCCGGTAGTCGGGCACGGCAAGGATGGCTGACCCACCGCGCGCCAATGCTTGCGTAGCAAGAGCTGCCAGCGTCACGGCCCAGTGACCCACCCACTCCCCGCCAGGTAGCTGCACGACACGTGGGACCGCATCAAGGGCTATTCGTCCGCCGGACGATAACAGCCCGACCATGGCCTCTTCGGGATAATCCGAGACTGGAACAGTGTGAACCGGTGTGGCGCCAACCGGTGCTGGTGTACCTGACCGCTCTTGCGCCAGCCAGACCTTCTCAACCCGAACCTGACGCTTGGGAACGGCGAGACGGATGATATCGCTCGCGTTGCCCGCCGAGCGGTCAGCCAGCCGGCGGGCCAGCTTCCACACTTCCGGGGCCAGAACCGGAAGGCTCGAAACCACAGCTTCAAGGTCGCTGAGGACTCCCGTGTAGGCAACGGATTCGACGACCTCCACAATGAAGCCGTCGGCGATGCGCCCGGCACTGCGGAGAGGTACGCGCACTCGAACACCGGCACGTGCGTCCGCAGCCAACAGTGGCGGGATGCGATAGTCGAACAACCGGTCAAGTTGCGGCAGCGGCGAATCGATCAGAACGCGGGCAATTCGAGCTTGCCCCGCTTGTTTGTCGGTTGGGAAAAGTTGTTGCTGGGCCCAGCCCGGCATGATTAGAGTCCGGCTGAAACGCGCAGGTCTTCGACGCGGTCCAGGCGTTCCCAGGTGAAATTGGGCAAATCGCGCCCGAAGTGACCGTAGGTGGCCGTTTGGGAGTAGATCGGCCGCAGCAGGTCGAGATCCCGGATGATGGCTGCCGGACGTAGGTCGAAGACGTCGCGGATCGCACCGATGATGACGTCGTCAGGGACATGACCGGTGCCGAAGCTTTCCACGTAAAGGCCTACCGGAGCTGCTTTGCCAATGGCGTAAGCGAGTTGCACTTCGAGTCGGTCAGCGAGACCGGCTGCGACAGCGTTCTTGGCCACCCAGCGCAGCGCGTACGCAGCAGAGCGGTCTACCTTCGACGGGTCTTTGCCGCTGAAAGCACCACCACCGTGGCGTGCCGCACCGCCGTACGTATCGACGATGATCTTGCGCCCGGTGAGCCCTGCGTCACCTTTCGGCCCGCCGATCTCGAACTTGCCGGTGGGGTTGATTAACAGTCTCACGTTCGACGAGTCCAGGCCCGCCGTAGCCAGCACCGGGTCAATGACGAGCTCCTTGATATCGGCAGCTAATGCTTTCGCCCCAACGCCCGGGGCATGCTGGGTCGATAACACGACGGTTTCGATTGTTCGAGGAATGAAACCCTCGTAGCCAACCGTGACCTGTGTTTTACCGTCAGGCCGCAGATACTCCACATGCTGGTCTTTGCGTACCTCGGCGAGCTTCTCGGCCAGGCGGTGTGCCAGCCAGATCGGCAGAGGCATGAAAGAAGGCGTCTCCACCGTCGCGAATCCAAACATGATGCCCTGATCACCTGCGCCCTGAGCGTCGAGAGGGTCGCCAATCACGCCCTCGCGTTCTTCTAGCGCGTGGTCAACTCCCTGCGCTATGTCCGGTGACTGCGCACCGATGGACACTGATACGCCGCAATTGCTGCCATCGAACCCTACTTCAGAGGAGTTGTAGCCGATACCAGTAATGAGTTCACGGACGATCTTAGGGATCTCGACGTACCCCGTTGTCGTGACTTCACCAGCCACATGAACAAGCCCGGTAGTCACTAGTGTTTCGACGGCCACCCGACTATGCGGATCGACCTCGAGGAGAGCGTCCAGGATGCTGTCTGAGATTTGGTCAGAAATCTTGTCGGGATGACCCTCGGTCACAGACTCTGAGGTGAAGAGACGCAAAGAAGTAGTCATTCGTGAAAGGCCTTAGCTGAGAGGGTGAAACGAGGGTGTTGCTGAATGTGGTGCGCGTTACGACAACCAGCGATCACACCAACAGGTCGAGGATACGATGAGCCACTGACAGCTTGCTGCCGGCGGCCTCGCCCACTATATCGCCGGCCCCATTCAGGATGACAACGGTATTACTGTCCGTTGCGAACCCTGCCGACCAACCGACGCTGTTGACGACCAGATAGTCGCAACCCTTGCGTGCGACCTTATCCCGCCCCAACTGCACCAGGCGCTCGGAATCTGTTTCGGTTTCAGCGGCGAAGCCGATGACCGTCTGACCGGCACGGCGGCTGGTCACCAACGCGGCAAGGACGTCAGGATTTTTAACCAGCGTGAGCGTGAGTTGGTCGCCCTGGGATTCTTTTTTGATTTTGCCCTCGGCGACCGCCGCGGGGCGGTAGTCGCTGACGGCGGCCGCCATGATGACCACGTCGGCCGACAATGCCGCTTGTTGGATAGCGGCTTGCAGCTCGGCGCTAGAGCTAACCGGGAGAACCGACACCGATGGTGGCGTCGGGACTTCGAGGTTGGCTGCCACAAGTGTCACTGCGGCTCCGCGCGCGGCAGCGGCCTGTGCAAGCGCAACGCCCTGTTTGCCGCTTGATCGGTTGCCGATGAACCGCACCGGATCTAGCGCTTCGCGCGTGCCGCCCGCGCTGATCACAATCGATTTGCCCCGCAGATCTTGCGAAATCACAGCACGTAGTGCTGCTGCGACGATGTCGTCAGGCTCAGCCAACCGCCCAGCGCCGCTGTCGTCACCTGTCAGCTGGCCAACGGCTGGACCAATGAAAAGAAATCCACGCTCCCGCAGCAGTGCGACATTGGCCGCCGTAGCTTTGTTCGCCCACATCTCCGTGTGCATCGCAGGCGCAAGTACGACGGGCGCATTGCTGGCAAGGATGGTGTTACCCAACAAATCATCAGCCATACCGGCCGCAATCTTGGCGAGCGTGTTTGCGGTGGCCGGAGCGATAAGAACAAGGTCGGCTGCCTGACCGAGGGCAACATGTCGAACCTGTGCAACCCCCTCATAGAGGTCGGTGTGCACGGGATTGCGGCTAATCGCTTCAAGAGTGGGCATTCCCACGAAGCGCAAAGCAGCTTCGGTGGCGATGACGTGAACGTCATGACCTGCCAACACAAGGGTGCGGATTACCGACACCGTTTTATATGCAGCAATGCCACCGGTAATGCCGACAACGATGTTCAGGCCGGATCGGGCCTCCAGGCTGGATCTGGCCACGTCAGACGGCTACTCAGCCTGAGGTTTGACGACCAGCTTGTCTTCGTTGATTTCGTGCATCGCTACCGAAAGCGGCTTGTCATCGATGGTTGAATCGACGAGCGGTCCGACATTGTCAAACAGGCTTCCCTCGTGAAGATCAGCGTAGTAGTCATTGATTTGGCGAGCGCGCTTGGAAGCGAAGATGACCAGGGCGTACTTGGAGTCGACCTTGGAGAGCAGCTCGTCGATGGGGGGATCGATGATGCCCTGTGAACGTTCAACCATGGTGATGCTCCTTGAAAATCAGTGCGAGGCCAGCCGTTATGGCAGGTCTCCTGTGGTGTACCCACAAGAATGGTGTTATGCCCGTGAAGGCATACCCAACAAGTCTACGACTTCCTGAGCGGCCTCGCTAACATCGTGGTTGATTACCTTGTAATCGAATTCATCCTGAGCTGCAAGTTCCACTTTGGCAGTCACCAGCCTTCTCGCCTGCTCCGCGGAGTCTTCAGTGCCGCGACCGATCAGCCTGCGCACCAGTTCTTCCCATGTCGGAGGCAGCAGGAAGATCAACAGTGCTTCTGGCATTGCCCGCTTCACAGCCCGTGCTCCCTGGATGTCGATCTCCAGGAGAACACTCTTTCCTTGGGCGAGGGCCTCTTCTATAGGTTGCCGTGGAGTTCCATAGCGATGGGCGTTGTGAACGGTTGCTGTTTCGAGCATCCGGCCCTCAGCCTCCATGCGGTCGAATTCTTCATCCGTAACGAAGTAGTAATTCACTCCGTCGATCTCGCCGGGGCGTGGCTTGCGCGTGGTAGCCGAGACGGAGAGGTGCACATGGGGATAATTCTCGCGGATGAAGGTGGAGACTGTTCCTTTGCCGACAGCCGTCGGTCCGGCGAGCACCACAAGTCTGGTCGTCCCAGCACCGTCGTTGTGCTCCCGTTCCTGCAGCCATTCGCGCAGACGGTTTCGTTGACGGGATCCGAGTCCACCAACCCGTTTGGACGTCGCGATGTTGAGTTCGTCCAGAATGCGGCTGACGCGGATCGGCCCGATGCCAGGAATGCTGCTCAAAAGCTCGGTAACACGAAGGGATGCCTCAGCCGGAACTGGCTCATCTTTCCAGGCAGCGTCAACAACATCGGTCGCGCTACGCTCGCGGGTGGCCACCGCGTGCTTGACAGCAGCGCGCGCGCGACGAGCAGCTACCGCAGCTCGCGACGCCGCGGCCCGGTCTACGTCGGGCGGGGCTACGCGCGGCATGCTTTAACCTCGGCAGCATGGCGTGAGACGGCGTCGGCTATTCCGTATGGGCCCGCGGAAAGGATGCTGCGCGAAGCACTGATCAACACACTGGATGCCGCCGGTCCGAACAGTTCTGCCATCTGATCGATTCGGGCACCCTGATGGCCGAATCCGGGGGCGAGAATCGGCGTGTGCGTGAGGGTGTCGAGATTCAGTCCGTAGTCATCCGCATTGATCGTTGCGCCGAGGACGAGACCGATCGACCCGAGGGCATCGGCACTCTGTTCTCGGTTCCAGTCGGTCACCTCAGCCGCGATCGATGCGGCAACTGACTTCCCGCTCGCCGTTTTTGCCTGTTGAATCACCGCGGCTTCGGGGTTTGATGTTGCTGCCAATACGAACAGGCCCTTACCGTTTTCTTCGGCCCAACGTGCCGGGGCGTCCAGTGAGCCGAAGCCTTGGAACGCACTGACGGTGAGTGCGTCAGCTTCCAACGGGTGACCGGGGGTGAGCCAGGCGTGGCCGTAGGCTTCGACGCTCGATCCGACGTCCCCGCGTTTGGCGTCGGCGATGATCAGAAGTCCTGTCGCGCGGGCGGCTTGGAACACGTCCTCAAGGGCGTGATAACCGGCCGATCCGAACCGTTCGAAAAAGGCCACCTGGGGCTTGATGATGCCAACGGTGTTGGCGGACGCTTCGACAACACGCATCCCAAATTCTCGCGCGCCGCCCGCCGTATCCGGCAAACCCCATTCGGCCAGGAGCCACGAGTGCGGGTCGATGCCCACACACAACTGGCCGTATCGGGCGAATGATTCGGTGAGCCGCGCTCCGAAACTAGCCAATGAGGGCCAGCCTCTCTGCCCGGTCGATCGCGTAGTCCTGGAGGGATTTGACATGGAATCCTTCACGCATCGTTTCGATCGAGTGCACGGCAGCACCAAGCTGGGCGATGGTTGTGTAGAGCGGGAGATCAGCCGCAACCGCGGCTGCGCGAATCTCGTACCCGTCTGCCCGGGCGCTTCGACCACTCGGAGTGTTGATGACAATATCGACACGTTCCTGATTGATCAGGTCGACAATTGATGGCTCACCCTCCTGAGAGGACTCGCCCTGGTCGTATTTACGAACGACCTCAGCATGGATTCCGTTGCGGCTGAGAATTTCGGCCGTACCGAGGGTCGCCATGATGGTGAATCCAAGCTGCTGAAGTCGGAGCACTGGCAAGACGATGGCCCGTTTGTCACGGTCGGACACAGATACGAAGACGGTTCCCGACTGCGGCAGACGCACGGACGCAGCTTCCTGGCTTTTGGCGAACGCCTTCGGAAAATCCGAGTCGATGCCCATGACCTCACCGGTGGAGCGCATCTCCGGGCCGAGGATCGAATCAACGATACGTCCGTCTTTTGTACGGAAGCGTTTGAAGGGCAAGACGGCCTCCTTTACGGCGACCGGTGAGTCCATAGGGACTACCGAGCCGTCTTGCGCGGGCAGCATGCCGCTCCCTACGAGCGCCCGAATTGTGGTGCCGGTCATGATCAGCGCCGCGGCCTTGGCGATGGGTATGCCGAGGGCCTTGGCGACGAAGGGTACGGTGCGAGATGCCCTCGGGTTCGCTTCGAGAACATAGAGCACTCCGGCGCCGATGGCGAACTGCACGTTGATGAGGCCGCGCACGCCGATACCTTTGGCGATGGCGTGTGTGGCGTCGCGCACCCGATCGATGACCTCGCGGCCGAGGGTGACGGGTGGCAGCGTGCAGCTCGAGTCGCCGGAGTGGATACCGGCCTCCTCGATGTGCTCCATAATCCCGCCCACGTAGAGTTCTGTCCCGTCGTAGAGCGCGTCGATATCTATTTCCACGGCGTCGTCGAGGAAACGGTCGACAAGTAACGGGTGCCGAGGCCCGATGATGCCTTGGCCCTCCATCCGCTCAAAATAATCCGCCAGCGAAAGACTGTCGTAAACAATCTCCATGCCGCGCCCGCCTAATACGAATGACGGGCGTACGAGAACCGGGTAACCGATCTCTTCGGCGATGCTCACCGCACCAGTGAAGTCCGTTGCAGTTCCGTTTTTCGGCGAGAGGATCCCTGCCGCGTCGAGGATGCCTTGGAACAGGCCGCGCTCTTCCGCCAGATCGATGGCCTCGGGCGACGTGCCGAGGATGGTGACCCCGGCATCCTTGAGCCCCTGTGCGAGTCCGAGCGCAGTCTGTCCGCCCAATTGCACGATGACGCCCACCAACTCCCCGCTGGCGCTTTCCGCATGAATAATTTCCAGCACGTCTTCGAGTGTGAGCGGCTCAAAATAGAGCCGATCCGACGTGTCGTAATCAGTGGATACCGTCTCGGGGTTGCAGTTGATCATGATGGTTTCGTAGCCCGCGTCAGAAAGGGCAAACGAGGCGTGGACGCAGGAGTAGTCAAATTCGACACCCTGACCAATACGGTTGGGTCCTGAGCCCAGGATGACGACTTTACGTCGGTCGCTCGGCGCGACCTCTGTCTCCTGGTCGTAGCTCGAGTAGTGGTAGGGCGTGAGGGCTGGGAACTCGCCCGCGCATGTGTCAACGGTTTTGTACACAGGACGCAGGCCTAGCTGTTGGCGTAGGTCCCGGATCTCCTGTTCGGTTACGCCGCGCAGTTCTGCCAGTTGAAGATCGCTGAAACCATGATCCTTGGCATAGCGGATGAGGCTTGACTCAAGCTTGTCGGCAGCTCTCACTTCGGCGGCGATCTCGTTGATCAGCACTATCTGGTCGATGAACCAGGGGTCTATTTTGGTAGCGCTAAAAATTTCTTCTGCCGTGGCGCCAGCCACGAGAGCCTGCTGGACTGTCACGATCCGGCCGTCAGTGGGAACCGCGGCAGTTGCCAGAAGATCCTCCTTGCTTCGCGGGTCACCATTCCAGTGGAACGATGATCCTCGCTTCTCGAGGGAACGGAGAGCCTTTTGAAGCGCTGACGCATAGTTACGGCCAATGGCCATGGCCTCCCCTACCGACTTCATGGTTGTTGTCAAAGTGGCGTCGGCTGCGGGAAACTTCTCGAAGCCGAAACGCGGCACTTTCACGACCACATAGTCAAGGGTCGGTTCGAAGCTGGCCGGCGTCACACCGGTGATGTCGTTGGGAATTTCGTCGAGCCGGTAACCGATAGCCAGTTTGGCCGCGATCTTAGCGATCGGAAAGCCGGTGGCTTTGGACGCGAGGGCGCTGGAGCGTGAAACTCGTGGGTTCATCTCGATGACGATGACGCGACCATTGGCCGGGTCTATCGCGAACTGGATGTTGCAACCGCCGGTGTCCACACCGACCGCTC
>JAODMI010000059.1 GCA_025464755.1 Homoserinimonas sp. | reverse complement strand
ACCGCTTTTTCGCGTCCCCGTAGCGCAGGTTTGTGCACAGAGCGAACTATCAGATTGCAACCTTCAACCCGTACTCTAAGCACGTTCAAAGCAGAGCCTGTGGAAACTAAAAGTGCTGATCAATGGGCATTTATGGCCGTAATTGATGACGTTACTAACAATTTAGTGCACAGGTTGTACAGAGTTGTTAGGGCGTTTCGCTCCACAGTTCCACAGGTTTATCCACAGGCACGTTTTGAGTGACTGGCGTTGGCTTCGTAGGGTGTAGCAGCGGACTCACCGATATGGCGTTCGTGCACGCAATGCAGATGCAATGTCTGTCGTGGCCGCTATACAGGTATCTGCAGCGGCACCCGAGAGCTGCTTACGGAGCTAAAACATGTTGCATGCCCGAACCATGCCAACGGGTAACGGCCCGTGCACTGATGATTTACAAGCACGTGTCACAAAAACAGGAGGTGTGTTGTGTCGATAGCCCACCTGGGATTGGCCAGCTCCAATCAGGAGCAGCGACAAGGGTCAGGTCATCCGGGGGACCGCACACCACCGCATGATCTCCTCGCAGAGCAGAGCGCCATTGGCGGCATGATGCTGAGCAAGGATGCCACGGCGGATGTCATCGAGTCGGTCAGGGCGGTCGACTTCTACATCCCGAAGCACGAAATCATCTTCGACGCGATCCTGTCGCTGTATTCGCACGGCGAGCCAACCGACGTCATCGCCGTCACTGATGAGCTCACCAAAAGCGGGGAACTCTCACGCGCAGGCGGAGCCGAGTACCTGCACACGCTAACCGGGCTGGTGCCTACCGCCGCAAACGCCGGCTATTACGCCAGCATCGTGGCAGAGAAAGCGGTTTTGCGACGCCTGGTCGAAGCCGGAACCCGCATCGTCCAAATGGGCTACGCGAGCGAGGGCGAGGTCGTGGACCTCCTGAACAACGCCCAGGCAGAGATTTACAGCGTCGCCGGCGGTGTCGAGGCGGAGGACTTTATCCCGCTGACTGTGGCCGTGACCACAGCCATCGACGAGATAGAGGCCGCCAAGGGTCGCGACGGTTCAATGACCGGCGTGCCAACCGGCTTCGCAGAGCTGGATGAACTCACCAACGGGTTGCACCCCGGCCAGCTCATCATTATCGCCGCCCGCCCCGCGTTGGGTAAGTCGACGTTGGCCCTAGATTTCGCCAGGGCCGCATCCATCAAGCACGACAAGCCATCCATTTTCTTCTCCCTCGAAATGGGCCGCTCCGAGATCGCCATGCGCTTGCTGTCAGCCGAAGCCGCCGTGCCGCTACAGAGCATGCGCAAAGGGACGGTCGACACGCGTGACTGGACCACTATTGCGTCAACCCGTGGCCGCATCAACGATGCACCGCTCTACATCGACGACAGCCCCAACATGACCCTGGTTGAGATCCGCGCCAAGTGCCGGCGCCTCAAGCAGAAAGTTGGCCTGCAGCTGGTAATCATTGACTACCTCCAGCTCATGACCTCGGGTAAGCGCGTCGAGTCACGGCAGCAAGAAGTGAGTGAGTTCTCGCGCGCTTTGAAGCTATTAGCTAAGGAGCTTCAGGTTCCTGTGATCGCGCTTTCCCAGCTCAACCGTGGTCCGGAGCAGCGATCGGACAAGATGCCGGCGCTGTCAGACTTGCGTGAATCAGGGTCCCTTGAGCAGGACGCCGACATGGTCATCTTGCTTCACCGCGAGAGCGCATACGAGAAAGAGAACCCTCGTGCCGGTGAGGCGGACCTCATCGTCGCAAAGCATCGTAACGGTCCGACTCGAACGGTGACCGTCGCCTTCCAGGGGCATTTCTCGCGCTTCACCGACATGGCAGGTGCCTAACCACCTGTCAACCGCCATCTATATTTGTCTCCCCGCCACGATTTCTGTCATTTCTCGCTTTCGAGGAAGTTTGAGTGGCGGAGGATGTTAGCCCGGGCGCTGACCGGAGGGAAGATTTTTCTGACCGACGAGCCGACGGGACTTTTGGATGCGGCATTGGCGGGGTTGAGAGACAAACACGCGGCCGGAGGCGCACATTGACCGCTTTGAGAGAGGGTTAGCGGGTGCAGTCGACAACTAACCGCAACTGACGTGGCCGGTGGCGCTAGGGCAGTACCCGGGCTGGCCGGAAGAGGGGCACACGGCCGTCGACTAAACTGGTTGATGTTCGTTTCGGATGGAAAGAGGCCAGGTGCCGTCATTGCAGGGTAGCCCCGCTGCTGGTCGACTCCCCCACTGGCTTCTGCCTCTGGTGCGAGCAGTACCCGCCCTGGCAATTGGGCTCACCATTACATTCCTCACGGACCACTCGGCCACCGTAGGGCTCGTTGCTTTCGGTTTTTTCGGGCTTCTTTCCGGTATTGCAATCGCCGGGCTCGGTGCGCTCACGGTGGCCGATCGCGTCTCACGCCGGGTTTTCGTGGTTCAGGGCGTCATCGCGGCCGCATCGGGAGCCGCTGCCTTCATCTTTGCGGGCGCGGGCCTTGCGGTGTTGCTGTTCATTGTCACCGTTTTCGCGGCCCTCACAGGGTTTTTGGAGCTTTACGTCGGCCTGCGGAACCGTGAAACGCAGCTCGGACGGGACTGGCTCGCCGTTGGCGCGTTCACCGCCGTCATGGCTCTTGTCTTCCTGCTCATCCCACCGGACGGCGCGGTGCTCGCGACCGGACTGATCGGTGCGTATGGCATCATGCTCGGCGTTTTTCTTGTCATCGCCGGGCTCTCTCTGAAGTGGGGCCAACAGGACTCCACGAAAGGCACGGTGGCCGCATGACCGAACCCAGCCGCAGCGACAGGTTCAAGCCCGCTGAACTTCTCGGATTTTCCGCCGCCATCGCATCATTCACTGGGCTCGTGGTACTTCTCGCCACGCGAGACATGGTGCTGGCGATTATCTTCTTCGGCGTAGCCTTCATTTGCACCCTGGTTACCATCGCCCTGCTCATCCTGGCGATGAAACCGGACGAAGAAGAGAAGACCGACCTGGACGAGCAAAACCGCGGCCACTGATCACGGCAATTCCTTTGCTGAGTCAGCGCGCCCCCTGGGGGCGGAGCACTCAGCCGCTGTGGGACATGCTGACCGATATTTGTCGCTCAACGGTCGGACGCGCCGGTTAGTGACGGTACCGGCGGCCGACCAGCGCCCACTACTCGGTGAAGCGCACCAGCTCCGCTGCCAGCCCGGTGTACCCGGCCGGAGTGAGGGCGACTAGGCGCGCCTTGGCATCATCACCAATATCGAGCGCGCTCACGAACTCGACAAGTTCGATCTGGCCGACTCGCTTACCCCGTGTCAGGTCCTTGAGCAGCGCGTACGGGTCTGATATCGAGCTTCTGCCTGCGGCAACTTCCGCGCGGATAACCGTCTGGATGGCCTCGCCCAGGATTTCCCAGTTGCCGTCGAGGTCATCGGCGAGTTTGGCATAGTTGACCGCAATCTCGCCCAGGCCGCGCACGACATTGTCGAGAGCTAATAGCGAGTGCCCGAAGCCCACACCGATGTTGCGTTGTGTGGTCGAGTCGGTGAGGTCGCGTTGCAGGCGCGAGGTGACCAGTGTTTGAGACAACGAGTCGAGGATGGCACACGACAATTCGAGGTTCGCTTCTGCATTTTCGAAACGAATGGGGTTGATTTTGTGCGGCATTGTTGACGAGCCAGTGGCGCCGGCCTGCGGAATCTGCGTGAAGTAGCCAAGGGAGATGTAGGTCCACACATCCGTGCACAGGTTATGCAGAACCCGGTTGAAGTGGCTCATGTGCTGATAAAGCTCCGCCTGCCAGTCGTGCGGTTCGATCTGAGTGGTGAGCGGGTTCCACTCCAAGCCAAGCGACGTGACGAACTCACGAGAGATGGCCGCCCAGTCTTGCTTGGGATCCGCTGCCACATGGGCAGCGAACGTTCCCGTTGCGCCGCTGAATTTGCCCAGGTACTCCGTGCCCTCAATCCGGGTGACGATCCGGCGCAGACGCTGCACGAAGACCGCGAATTCCTTACCGACGGTCGTCGGCGTGGCCGGCTGTCCGTGAGTGTGCGCGAGCATGGCGACATCCCGGTGCTGAACGGCGCGCAGCTGAAGCGCTTCGATCAACACAGCGACTTTCGGAAGCCACACATCCCGCACCGCAGAACGCACGGTGAGGGCGTAGGAAAGGTTGTTTATGTCTTCGCTCGTGCAGGCGAAATGGGTTAACTCGGCGACGCGATCGAGACCCAGCCCCGTGAGCCGCTTGCGTACGTAGTACTCGACTGCCTTGACGTCGTGGCGCGTTGTGGCCTCGAGCTCCGCCAGCTCGTCAATGTCGGACTGGCCGAAGTCCCTCACCACCTGCCGCAACGACGCCTTGTTCTCTTCGGTGAGCGGGGAGGAGTCGAACAACTGCCGATCTGTGAGGTAGATCAGCCACTCGACTTCGACATGCACGCGGGCTCGATTGAGGCCGGCCTCTGAGAGGTGCTGGCCCAACTCGCTGACCGCTTCACGGTAGCGCCCGTCGAGGGGGCTGAGTGGCTGCTGTGGAAGGGGGCTCATGACACTCCTCGCCGGATTCCCGGCTCAATTTGGCGGAACAACGCCGCGCTGGATTTCTGGATCGTTCGCAGCACTGAATCGAACAGCGCCGCATCAGAGTAATAAGGGTCTGGTATGTCTATCTGAGGCTGCTCGGCGTCAAAGCTCAACAAGAGTTGAACCTTGCCGCGGTCCGCCTCGTTATTGGCCCAAGCTTTCAGGATCCGTTCCTGGATGCGGTCGAAAACCACGACCAAATCAAGGCTGTCGAACCAACTCGGGTCGAATTGCCGCGCTCGATGGTCGGCCCCATCGTAGCCATGGGACTTCAAGGCGGCGACGGTGCGCTCGTCCGAATTTTCGCCGACGTGCCAGTCACCGGTACCAGCAGACATCACAGCGACTGTGCCTTCATAGCCCGCCCGTTTGACGACGTCAAGGAATACGGCCTCGGCCATCGGCGATCGGCAGATGTTGCCGGTGCAGACGAAGCAAATGCGAAACAAAGCCGATACGTCAAAGATGCGATCGAGGCTCATGGTGTTCCCATTCTCTCGCAGATCCGGGTCGATCACGGTCACAATGCGCGTCTGCTCCAGCACAGCCGGGCACCCGCGGTGTTCCGCACAGATAACCGGCAGCAGGGGCGGTGGGCGCGAGGTTATGCCCCAGCATGAACCTTGGGAAAGGATGCGCGTGCTCGATGACATGATGAGTGGAACCGACGCGGTTGATGATGTGCGCCGACGCCTGCAAATTCAGGAGCGGTCACTCGGTTGTTTGCGGGGCAGGGTCGAGTTTGCCTCTGCTGACTTGACCGGTCTCGATTCCACCATCGAATGGAGAGGGCCGGCGAGGGACCTTCATTTTTTGGCCATCAGGCAATTGCGCCTCGAGTTGCAACTTCTCACCGATCAGCTGGATATTGCCAGGCGCAACACCGCGGCAGCAATTTTCTCTCTCGGCCGGCGGGAACCATAATGCGGCCGGCAGATGCTCAGGAGTCTGAGCTCATCATCTCGGGCGGCGGTGTCCTGGCCGTCTCAACCTTTGACCTATTGGTACAACGCCATCAACTAGAGCTCCTCCACGCAGAGTTGACTGCCTGCTTCCAGCAACTTTCGGTGATCGACCTGATTGTTGATCGCGAGCAGCTCTATGCCGTCGACGCTTCCGCCCGTGCCTTCGTCGCCGAAGGCGACTTGGATGAGGCGGCGCGATGCATCGACCGTGCCAGGAAGCTGGCGAGCACAATAGCCCTTGCGCTGGCGGGCTCGGCCGACGCCTACGGTCTCGCCGAGCAGCAGGCGGCACGGTTCAGCCAATCTTTGGCAGCGCAGCTGAGCTATGGTCTGGGGCTGCTTTTGCCCGGGCTTAGTGTGTTTTTGGTGCCTCGCGTCTTACCGGCGGCGTTGGGCGCCGCCATCGGTTTCGCGGTGATGCCGCACGTGCCTCGACACCAACTGCTGGGTTGGCTTCGGGAGAACAACGAACTTCTTTCCGACCCAACCGTTGTAAATTTTATGCGCCTGGCCGTGATGAGCGCCGACGATTTCGTCGGTGGTTCCGTGCATGTGCGGCCGGAGGTCATGCGGCTAATCGGTGATGAGGGCTTGGGAATCCTCGGCCTGGCGACGTCTGTGGGCATCCTCATCAGAATGGGCAATCGAGTGGGCGCCCTGGCAGAGACCCCCGTCGTCGTGCAGATGACGCAGCGACGAGCGGATGTCGCGTCCCCGGCCACCTTTGAGGAGCGTGCCCAGCGGTTGCCGCAGGGCACCGCCCAGATTCGCATCGACCGGTATGCGGTCGCCGGCGCCCCAGATAGCTTCGACGTCTATCTCGCAGGCACCAAAGATTTCGGCCTGTTCGCGACTGTGGATCCATGGGATATGACCAGCAATCTCACAAGCCTTGCGCTCGGCGATGCAGGTTCCTACCGCGCCGTGGAGGCGGCGATGAGGGACGCGGGCATCGAGAAAGATTCGCCGGTGCACTTCACCGGCCACTCGCAGGGCGGCCTCGTGGCAAGCATGCTCGCCGCATCCGGTGATTACAACACCCAGGGGCTCTTCACGATGGGCGCCCCGGTCGGTCAGATCAGCGTCCCGTCAGATGTGCCGTGGATTGCCATTGAGCACACCAACGATCTTGTCCCGGCCCTTGGTGGCGTCTGGGACAACCCCGATGCGATCCGTGTTCGGCGTGAACTTTTCATTGATGGCGAGGTGCCAAGCGATGCGACGCTTCCCGCCCACGAGCTGAAGCGTTACCGGGAGACGGCGGCGTTGTTCGACGCCAGGAGCCAACATGCTGCACCGACGGTCTCGCTAAGTCCGGGGATGTCCACCCTTTACCGGGCCGAGCGGCAGCCCGTTAGCTAGCGCCTGGAGTCGCCTCTCATAACCGGACGAAGGACGATGCCGATGAGCCAGCTGATGAGCGACAGCACAAGCGCGCCTATAACGCCCCACCAGAACCCGTCAACCACCAGGCCGAAGCCAATGATTTCAGATATCCAGCCGACGAGCATCAGGAGGAGCGAATTGACCACGAGCGCAATAAGCCCCAGCGTGAGGATGTAGAGGGGAAAGGCGACAATCCGAATGAAGTTTCCGATGAACCCGTTCACGATGCCGAATATCAGGGCCACCATGAGGTATGTGAGCACCCAGGCGATATTGTCTTGCGGCGGATACGCCACGACCTGAACACCGGCAACGATGAGTGTGGTCAGCCATAGGGCCACAGCGTTAATGAAGAGTCTGATCACGAATCGGGCCATTCACTAACTATTGCAGAGCGGCTGCGCCAATCGAGCAGGGTTGACGGCGTTAAAGTGGTGTTCGTGACTTCTCCCGACGCGCCACCCGTCAGGCTTCGCCCAGAAATCGTTGCCACCGTCCCGTACCGGCAGGGCAGGCAGGCGCCGGCCGATGCGTTCAAACTTTCCTCGAATGAGAACCCGAACCCGCCCCACCCGGCCATCATCAAAGCTATTGCGGCATCAACGACCAATCGCTATCCAGACGCTGCTGCCGTTGAGCTCCGGTCGAAACTCGCCGCGCGTCACAACGTCGACCTTGAAGCCGTGCATGTCGGAGCGGGTTCGGTCTCGATTCTCGCTCAGCTTATTCAGGCCGCCGCCCAACCGGGAGACGAAGTCGTTTACGCGTGGCGCTCCTTCGAGGCCTACCCCGGATTGGTGACCGTTGCGGGCGCCACCAGTGTGCAGGTGCCCAATCGCGCGGACCACTCGCACGACCTGCCGGCCATGGCCGCAGCCGTGACCGATCACACCCGCGTCATCATTGTGTGCTCCCCCAACAACCCGACCGGGACGGTCGTCTCGGTGGATGCATTCACCCGGTTCATGGCTTCGGTGCCGCCCCAGGTCTTGGTGATTTTGGATGAGGCGTACAGCGAATTCGTAACGGATGGGGATGCAGTGCGGGGCCCGGCCTTGATAGCGGACTACCCAAATCTGGTCGTGTTGAAAACATTCTCTAAGGCTTACGGCTTGGCTGGTTTGCGAATCGGCTATGCCCTCGGCGCTCCGTACATCCTCGACGCCGCCCGCAACGTTGCGATCCCCCTGTCGGTTACCGAGCCTGCTCAACGTGCGGCCATTGCGGCGCTCGAGCATGAGTCGGAAATTCTGGAGCAGGTGGCGGAGCTGACCGACAGGCGCGAAGTCATCTGGGAAGGTCTTCGTGCACAGGGCTGGGCTGTCCCGCGTTCGCACGGAAATTTCGTCTGGCTGCCAACGGGAACCGAAACGCAACGAGCAGCAGACAGCTTCATTGACCGCGGCATTGTGGGGCGGGCGCTGGGAAACGATGGGATCCGTATCTCCATCGGTGAGCCGGAGTCTGTGGACAAACTCCTACAGGCTGCGCAGGAGGTTGTGCGCAACCTACCAAGTTCCGACCGGGAGCCCACGTTAGATTAGAACCTTGGCGCCGTTCAGGCGACAGCTGCTTCGACCGGCGATCAGGCAGTCGGCACAGCAGAAGTATCGACAGGACTGCGAGGTCACCGTGGCAGACAACACACAGACAAGCGGCGACAAGCCCGTTCAGTTGCTCTCACCCGACGGCGCCTTGACGACTGATGATGTCGGCGCTGAGTACGTGCACTATGTTGACCAGCTCAATGACGACCAGCTGCGCCGGTTTCACCGTGACATGGTGGTCGTGCGACGTTTCGACGTCGAGGCTGCGAATTTGCAGAAGCAGGGGCAGATGGGGCTCTGGGTCCCCAGCATGGGGCAGGAAGCGGCGCAGGTGGGCTCTGCGCACGCCGCCAAAACGCAGGATCATCTTTTTCCGGCGTACCGTGAGCACGCGGTTGGCATGATCCGCGGGCTGGATCTCCTTCATATTGTTGAGTTGCTGCGCGGCAATACCCACGGTGGATGGAACCCGGCCGAGACCGGAAACTTTCATCTCTACACGCTCGTCATCGGCTCCCATACGCTGCATGCAACCGGCTACGCCATGGGTATCCAGTTCGACGGCAAGGCAGGAACCGGCAACCCGGACACCGACGAGGCTGTCATGGTTTATTTCGGTGATGGCGCGACGTCGCAGGGCGACGTCAGTGAAGCTTTTGTCTTCGCTGCGAGTTACCAGACCCCGCAAGTGTTCTTCCTGCAAAACAATGGTTGGGCCATTTCCGTGCCGGTCAGTGTGCAGTCGCGAACCCCTCTGTACTTGCGTTCGGCGGGCTTTGGAATCCCCAGCGTGCAAATCGATGGCAACGATGTGCTCGCCAGCTACGCTGTCGCAGCCAAGCACCTGGATGATGCGCGTAGCGGCAAAGGCCCCAGCGTCATCGAAGCGCTCACCTACCGCATCGGCGCTCACACATCTTCAGATGACCCGACCAAATACCGAACGAACGCCGAGTTGCAATCGTGGATAGCCCGCGACCCGATCTCCCGGTATGAGGCGTATCTTCGCCACCGCGGCGAGGGTGACGCCTTTTTTGCAGATGTCGCGACGGAAGCGGAGGACGTCGCTGCAGACATCCGCCGTCGCACCTTGGCGCTTGAAGGGCCGAGCACCGACAAGCTGTTCGACCACGTATATTCGGAGCAACACCCGGTGATGGACGCCCAGAAGCAGTGGCTCGCCCAATATGAGTCATCGTTCGGAGGTCTGGCATGAGCGAGCAAGACACCTCGCCCGCCTGGGCTGAGACGCTCCCTGAGGCTGGTGACGGGCGCGCTTCCCGCAGTGCAGCCACCGACATCGTCGAGCTGCCACTGGCCAAGGCGCTTAACGCTGGGCTGCGCAAAGCGCTCGCCGGTGACCCCAAGGTGCTGCTCATGGGCGAAGACATTGGACCGCTGGGCGGTGTTTTCCGGGTCACTGAGGGGCTACAGGCCGAATTTGGGCGCCGGGTCATGGACACCCCGCTGGCGGAATCCGGCATCGTTGGAACCGCGATTGGTCTAGCCATGCGCGGCTACAGGCCTGTGTGTGAAATCCAGTTCGACGGATTCATTTTTCCCGGGTTCGACCAGATCACCACCCAGCTTGCCAAGATGACCAACCGCCATGAGGGCCAGGTGCAGATGCCCGTGGTCATCCGCGTTCCCTACGGCGGGCACATCGGGGCGGTAGAGCACCATCAGGAGAGCCCGGAGGCGTATTTCGCGCACACTCCCGGGTTGCGACTTGTGAGCCCGAGCACCCCACATGACGCCTATTGGATGATCCAGGAGGCGATAGCCTCCAACGACCCGGTGATGTTCTTCGAGCCGAAAAGCCGGTACTGGCACAAGGGACCGGTTGACCTGAACTTCAATCAGTCGTCGCTTCACGCCAGCAAAGTGGTGCGCACCGGAACGGAAGTAACCGTCGTCGGCCACGGCGCCATGGTTAATGTGCTGCTGCAAGCCGCCGAGATCGCGCAGGGCGAGGGAACGAGCATCGAGGTTATCGACCTGCGCTCCCTCTCCCCTATCGACTATGAACCGCTTTTGGCATCCGTGCAGAAGACGGGTCGATTGGTTATCGCCTCAGAAGCACCCGGCTTCGCCAGCCTGCCATCCGAAATCGCGGCGACAGTGACGGAGCGGCTCTTCTATTCGCTTGAAGCTCCGGTGCTGCGCGTCACCGGGTTTGATGCACCGTTCCCTCCTGCAAAACTGGAGACTATCTACCTTCCAGACGCGGACCGCGTTCTGGAAGCAGTCGACCGGGCCCTGGCCTACTGAGTAAGGACACCGTGACCACCTCAGAATTTCTGCTCCCGGACGTCGGTGAGGGCCTGACCGAGGCCGAGATCGTTTCCTGGCGGGTGAAACCGGGTGACACCATTGTGGTGAACCAGGTCGTAGTCGAAATCGAAACGGCTAAGTCTCTGGTCGAACTGCCTTCACCGTTCGCCGGAGTGGTTTCCGCGTTGCTGGTCGATGAGGGTCAGACGGTCGATGTCGGTTCGCCAATTATCTCGGTCTCAACGGATGAGACTCCCGTGCCAACCGAGAGGCTCGGCAGCGAAGCTGGCGTGGCCTCAAGCGTGGCGGACACGGCAGGCAGCGTCACGGATGAAAAGCCGGGGGCGGTACTGGTTGGGTACGGGCTGAAGGGGCACGCGGCGTCACGCCGCCGGGCAGCACCGGGTACAGCCCCGGCGAGCCAGTCGACAGCGGTGAGCCAGCAGTCCGCAGCCCCGTCGCGGCCGTCGTCGGTACCAGCGGCATCCGCCTCGTCTATCATCGCTAAGCCGCCTATCCGTAAGCTTGCGAAAGATCTCGGCGTCGACCTCTCGACGGTTGTTGCTACAGGTCTTGCGGGCGAGATCACTCGTGACGACGTAGTGCGCCAAGCGTCGCAGGCTAGCGTTTTTCGCAATATTGAGACCCCGCAATGGTCGGAGCAGCGCGAAGAGCGTATTCCGGTGAAGGGTGTTCGCAAAGCGATCGCCACCGCCATGGTTTCCAGCGCATTCACTGCGCCGCACGTCGGCGTCTTCGTCGACGTTGACGCAACACGCACCATGGAGTTCGTCAAGCGGCTCAAGAATTCCACCGATTTCGCCGGCATCAAGGTGTCCCCGTTGCTTATCATCGCGAAAGCCATCATTTGGGCGGTGCGCCGTAATCCCACCGTCAACGCGCAGTGGACCGATAGCGAAATCATCGTCAAGCATTTCGTCAACTTCGGCATCGCAGCGGCCACTCCTCGCGGCCTCATTGTGCCGAATATCAAGGATGCACACACCCTGTCGCTGCTTGATCTGGCCCGGGCCATCGAGAACCTGACGATGACGGCGCGCGACGGCAAGACGCAACCAGCCGAGATGGCAGGCGGCACCATTACGGTTACCAATATCGGGGTCTTCGGCATGGACACCGGAACGCCCATCCTGAACCCTGGCGAGGTAGCAATCGTTGCGCTGGGCACGATAAAGCAGAAGCCCTGGGTCGTCGATGGTGAGGTGCGCGTGCGCTATGTCACGACGCTGGGAGCCAGCTTCGATCACCGCGTCGTGGACGGGGATGTGGCCAGCAGATTCCTCGCCGATGTCGCGAGTGTCATCGAGGAGCCGGCACTCCTCCTCGATTAGGCCATTTACGCGGCGCTCGGCCATACGGTACTGTTGATAACGAATCTCATTACCGTGCAGCATCCAGCTAAGAAAATCTTCATGCGCCCCTTCGCAACACCCGCGGCAATCCTGGCCACCACCGTGCTACTGGCAGCATGCTCGAGCCCTACGCAAGAGGCGCAAGCGGACTCGCCCTTCATCAGCGTCGTCGCCTCCACGAACGTTTACGGCGATATTGCGGAGCAATTGGGTGGCGAGTTCGTGGAGGTCACATCCATCATTGAAGATGCCAGCCAGGACCCCCACTCATATGAAGCAGATGCGCGCGTGCAGCTGGCGCTGTCAAAAGCCGACATCATCGTCGAAAACGGTGGCGGCTACGACTTCTATATCCAGGCTTTGCTCTCTGGGGCAGGCAATGAGGAAGTCGAGCTTTTGAACGCTTCCCGCATATCGGGACTGGGGGAGCGCACCGAAGAGTTCAATGAACACGTGTGGTTCAACGTTCCGACCATCCAACGAGTCGCCAGGGAGTTGACGAAGTCGTACATAGAACTCGACCGGGCACACGAGGCAGAATTCAGGGCCCTGGGTGAGGCCCTCGACGCCAGCCTGCAGGCGCTGATCACAAAGACCGGCGCCCTCAAAAAGGACTTCCGTGGCACCGCAGTAGCGGTGACCGAGCCGCTACCTGACTACCTGCTAGAGGACGCCGGCTTGCGGAACGTCACCCCCGATGAGTTCACCGAAGCGATAGAAGAGGGGTCAGAGGTGTCGGCGACGCTTTTGCGTGACACCGTCGAGTTGCTTTCGGGAGGCGAAGCCAAGCTCCTGATCTACAACGAGCAAACCGCTGGCGCTGAAACACGCAAACTCGTGACCGCCGCCGAGACCGCCGCGATTGGGGTCATTCCCATCACCGAGATCTTGCCGCCCGATGTCCACTACGTCACCTGGATGGGCGGCATCCTCGACAGCCTCAGAGCGGGACTGGACCAGGCGAATGGCTGATATCGCGTCGCCTGTGCTGAGTATCCGCGACGCGACGTTGCAGTTCGGCGATCGCACGCTGTGGCGAAACCTCAATCTCGACGTGCAGCCAGGCGAGTTCCTGGCGGTTCTCGGCCCCAACGGTTCTGGCAAGACGAGTTTGATCAAAACCGTATTGGGTCAACAGCAGCTGACGTCTGGAACCGTTTCCCTGCTCGGCAACCCGGTCAAGTCCGGTAGTCGCAGCATCGGTTACATTCCTCAGCAAAAGCTCATAGAGCCTGGCACCCCACTTCGGGCTCGTGATCTCATCGCCTTGGGCGTCAACGGCCACAAATGGGGTTTACCGCTGGGCTCCCGTGCGCTGCGGAGCACGGTCGACACACTACTTGAGGCGGTAGGTGCAACCCAGTACGGTGATGCACCGGTCGCCACGCTGTCAGGGGGCGAGCAGCAGCGCCTCCGGGTTGGCCAGTCGATCGCCGGCCACCCGAAGCTTCTGCTGTGCGACGAACCACTCATCTCCCTTGACCTGCATAACCAGCGCGTCGTCAGCGATCTCATCAATGAGCAACGCCATGCGCTCGGCACTGCCGTTATCTTCGTCACCCATGATGTGAACCCGATTCTCGGCATGGTCGATCGCGTTCTGTACCTGGCCGGGGGTAAATTTCGAGTGGGAACACCGGATGACGTGCTGCAGTCCCCGGTGCTCTCCTACATGTACGACACCCCGGTCGAAGTCATTCGAAGTCGCGGCCGGGTGGCCGTCCTGGGTGCTCCGGAAGGCTACGGCGTTCATGATCATCTGGAGCATCATGTTGACGACCGAAGGGCGCATCGGTGATGTTCGTATCCGTCGACTTCTGGTCACAGCTTTTCAACTTTGAGGACTATGGCGAGCTTCTTGCGCTCGTGCGCAACTCGATCATCGCCGGTGCCGTTCTCGGTATTGTCGGCGGCATGATCGGCACCTTCGTGATGAGTCGCGACATGGCTTTCGCCGTGCATGGCATTAGTGAGCTGTCATTCGCCGGCGCAGCGGCCGCCCTGCTGCTGGGAATCAACGTCGTCGCAGGGTCAATCGGAGGATCCTTAATCGCCGCCCTGCTAATCGGCGTCCTGGGAGCCCGAGCGCGGGAGCGAAACTCGATCATCGGGGTGCTGATGCCCTTCGGTTTGGGTCTTGGAATACTCTTCCTCTCCCTTTACAAAGGGCGCAGTGCAAACAAATTCGGTTTACTCACCGGCCAGATCGTGTCTGTAGACAGCCCGCAACTCACCTTGCTCATCGGCATCGCCGTCTTTGTGATTGTTGGGCTGCTCATCATGTGGCGCCCGTTGACTTTTGCAAGCGTTGACCCAGAGGTGGCTCGCGCCCGCGGGCTGCCGGTCACCGCCATCTCGCTCACATTCATGGTGCTGCTGGGGCTGGCCACAGCAATCTCCATCCAAATCGTGGGTGCACTGCTCGTGCTGGCTTTGCTGGTGACACCGGCTGCTGCTGCGATGCGCGTGACATCCTCGCCACTGCTGACTCCGCTTCTGAGCGTGGTGTTCGCGGTCGTCTCAGTGGTGGGCGGAATCTTGTTGTCCCTTGGCGGCGGCTTGCCGATCAGCCCATTCGTCACGACCATTTCCTTCGCCATCTACCTGAGTTGCCGAGTTATCGGCTGGCGACGCGAGGTCGGGGGCGCACGTTCGGCCGTGGCTGAAAGCCCGGTGGCGGCATGAAACGAAACACCTGGCAACGGGAAGCCGTGCGTGAGGCTCTCACGCACAACGAGGGGTTCGTCAGCGCGCAGAGCCTGCATTCCGATTTGCGAGGAGCGGGCTCATCCATTGGCCTAGCAACGGTGTATCGAGCCTTAGCCGACCTCGCCTCCGAAGGAGAAGCGGACTCGCTGCAGCAGGAAGGCGAAAGCCTGTATCGGGCCTGCACTCCCGGCCAGCACCATCATCACCTAATCTGCCGCAGCTGCGGTCGCACGGTCGAGATTGAAGCGGATGCTGTCGAACGCTGGGCACAGTCCGTGGCAGCTCAACACGGCTACAGTCGGGCGGAGCATGTCGTCGACGTCTTCGGCGTGTGTGGCCCGTGCTCATCCGCGTCCGCGCATTTGCCGTAATGCTTTCGATCCCGTATTGTTGAAGGCTGCGTGGCGGTATCTCCGCTCGCCTGTACGCAATCCACCAGTTTATGCATTCGGGTGAATTGAGCGTGCCGACAAGAGATCTTGGGTAGGACAAATCGTCCTACGGTATTGAGAAGAGGAAACCATGGCAGCAACCTGCCAGGTGACCGGGGCCGTACCAGGCTTCGGGCACAACATTTCGCACTCGCACCGCCGGACAAAGCGTCGCTTTGACCCGAACGTGCAGAAGAAGACGTACTACGTGCCGTCGCTTCGTCGCAGCGTGACCCTGACGCTCAGCGTCAAGGGCATCAAGACGATTGACGCGCGCGGCATCGAGTCGGTCGTCAAGGACCTACTCGCCCGTGGGGAGAAGATCTAATGGCCAAGCAGCAAGACGTCCGTCCGATCATCAAGCTTCGTTCCACTGCCGGTACCGGGTACACCTACGTGACCCGCAAGAACCGTCGCAACAACCCCGACCGTCTCGTGCTGAAAAAGTATGACCCAGTCATCCGCCAGCATGTCGAATTCCGTGAGGAGCGCTAACCATGGCTAAGAAGAGCATGATCGCTAAGAACGAGCAGCGCAAAGTTATCGTTGCCCGCTACGCCACCAAGCGTCTTGAGCTGAAGAAGGCCCTGGTGGACCCCACCTCGACCGACGAGCAGCGCGAAGAGGCTCGCCTTGGCTTGCAGAAGCTTCCCCGCAACGCCTCGCCGGTGCGCGTCCGTGGACGCGACGCCATCGATGGTCGCCCGCGTGGATTCCTCAAGCAGTTTGGTGTTTCCCGTGTTCGCTTCCGCGACATGGCGCACCGAGGTGAATTGCCCGGAATTACCAAGTCAAGCTGGTAAATTCGACGCGGTGCGCGGGTTACCGTATGGTTGCCCTGCCCGCTTCATTGCTGTACTGATCCACATACGCCGCCTGTTTCACTGGAACAGTCGCGTGTGTAATTAAGAGCACGATGTCCGAGGAGGACTCCATATGGCTGACAAGTCACTAAACCGTACCGAGCTCGTCGCCGCAGTTGCCGCAGCGTCTGGCCAGAGCCAGGCCGCCGTCAATGGCGTTCTTGACGCACTGTTCAACACACTCGCGACCTCGGTCGGAGAAGGCACGAAGGTCACCATCCCCGGATGGCTCGCAGTTGAGCGCACCCACCGTGCGGCACGCGCCGGCCGCAACCCTGCAACGGGTGAAGCCATCGAGATCAAGGCTGGCTACGGCGTGAAGGTTAGCGCTGGAAGCAAGCTGAAGGCGGCTGCAAAGTAGTACTCCACTTGTGAAGAGGGTGCACGTCGGTGACGGCGGGCACCCTCTGTCATTTAACGCAGTGGTAGGGGTCGCCGAGGGCGCGAGACCGGGACAGTCGACCTTCAGCCCTCACGCACGCTAGCTACCGGCTTACGCGCTACCGAAGGGGCGGCCGCCCGAGCGCAGGGGACGGCCGCAAACCGATCTCACCGTCGCCTGTCTACATCTGCGTCCGCATGACCGTCGGCGAGGTGCTCCCGGACCTCCCGCCCGCTCTTCACATCTGCCTGCTCCTTGGCGTGGATTTTGTCGCTCTGTCTGGTGTCTCGGGGAGGCAGCTGCAGCGATTGCTCGGCCTCGATTCCCCCCTGGAGTTGACGCCCACGCTCCATCTCGGCGTCGAACTCCGCGCCGAACAGCAGCGCCAGATTAGCGATCCAAAGCCACAGCAGCAGAACGATCATTCCCGCGATGCTGCCGTAAGTGCGGTTGTAGTTGCCGAAGTTCGAGACGTAGAAAAAGAACCCTAGCGAAGCCAACGCCAGAATCAACAACGCGAGCAAGGAACCGACACTCATCCACCTGAACTTAGGCTGTTTGACGTTCGGCGTCGCGTAGTACAAGACGGCGATCATGAGGATCGCGAACGCGACCAAGACCGGCCACTTGGCGATGTTCCACACAGTCACCGCCGCGTCACCCAGGCCAATGGCGTCGCCAATGGCTTCAGCGACGGGGCCGGAGATCACCAGAAGAAGCGCCATGAGAAATGCCAGCAGCAGGATCACGATGGTGATCACCAGCATGACAGGGCGTAGCTTCCAGAACGGGCGCCCCTCATCAACTTCATAAATTCGGTTCATAGCCTGGCTGAAAGCACTCACATAGCCGGAGGCCGACCAGATCGCACCGAGCAGACCGATTGCCAAGGCGAGGCCCGCGGAGGGGGTCGCCGCCAAATGCTCGATGGGTTGACGGAGGGTGGCAGCGACCGTGGGGTCGCCGAGGCTCTCCACGATCTGCAACAGCGCCCGGGTGGTCTGCTCCGCCTGGCCGAATACGCCGAGCAATGACACCAGGGCCAGAAGGGCCGGGAACAGCGACAAAACCGCGTAGTAGGTAAGTGCAGCAGCCAGGGTCGTGCATTTATCCCACGAGAACTCGTGCAGCGTTCGCTTCAGGATGTACGCCCACGCCGGCTTCTTCACGTCGGTAGGGCCATCAGGTTTGCGCCCGTCGTCGGGGTCCGGCGCGTGGACCGCCTTGGCCTGGCTTGTGTCATTACCCTGGCCCGAAGGGGCGCCATTCACTTCGTTTGTCACGATGACTCCTCGTGGTCCGTTGCGTCTTCCGTCCGGATATTTGCCTCAAAATTTGTGGAGCGCAAGGGGGTTGTCCCCATGTGGGGGGTGATGCAACATGGGGCAACGTCAAGGCCACGAAAAGAGCGTGACGAAGCCACAAAGAATGCGAGGACACGTCGTGACGAACAACGTTGAACCGAACAACCCCGGGGACTTCCCCCCTGCACCGCCGGTGTTTCCCCCGGCAGATACGACATCGGCTTACGCAGAGCCGACCATCTCAGATGCGGACAGCGATCTGTACATCGCGCCCGCCGGCACAGGCAGTGACTCGACCGGGGGCGGCCTCAAAGACAAGGCTGCCCAAGTCGGCGGCCATGCCACGCAGGAAGGCAAACGTGTTGCCGGTGTTGCGAAGCAAG
>JAODMI010000038.1 GCA_025464755.1 Homoserinimonas sp. | reverse complement strand
TCCGCTGGTAACGAAGAGTTCGAAGAACTGGGCGAGTCCGACGTCAATCAGGAAAAGATCGTCAAGCAGAAGCGCTAAGTCGTTATCGCGGGTTGAGGTCCTGTGTCACCAGACAACCTCTTCCCGCACCGATCGATCGCAAGTTCGTAACACCGATTTAGAACAGAAAGAGACACATGGGAGCGCAACTTCGGGTCTACCGGCAGAAAATCAAATCTGCCCAGACGACCAAGAAGATCACTCGGGCCATGGAGTTGATCGCCGCCTCGCGCATCACGAAGGCGCAGGCGCGTATGTCGGCTTCCGCCCCGTACTCGCGTGCCATCACTCGGGCGGTTTCGGCCGTTGCCACGTTCTCGAACGTCGATCACATCCTCACCACCGAGCCGGAGAAGGTCGAGCGCGCAGCGGTCGTCATCTTCTCCTCCGACCGCGGACTCGCGGGAGCGTTCAACTCGAACGTTCTGCGCGAGGCTGAGGAACTGGCCACGTTGCTGCGTAGCCAGGGCAAGGACGTCGTCTACTACCTGATCGGACGCAAGGCGGTTGGCTACTTCGCCTTCCGTAAGCGTGCCTTCGTGAAGGAGTGGGTGGGCGAGACCGACAATCCGGTGTTCGACACTGCGAAGGAGATCGGTGATTCGCTGGTCTCGGCCTTCATCGCTCCAGCATCAGAGGGCGGCGTGGATGAGATCCATATCGTCTACAACCGCTTTGTCAGCATGCTCACGCAGACGCCCGAAGTGGTTCGTCTTCTACCCCTGGAGGTAGTGGAGGGTGTCGAAGAACCGGATAACAACGAAATTTTCCCGCTCTACGAGTTCGAGCCAGAAGTGGGCGACGTTTTGGACGGGCTGCTTCCGGTTTACATCGAAAGTCGAATTTTCAACGCGATGCTGCAGTCGGCGACATCGAAGCACGCGGCAACCCAGAAGGCCATGAAGTCGGCAAGCGATAATGCGGACACCCTCATCAAGGACTTCACGCGACTGGCCAACAACGCTCGCCAGTCAGAAATTACGCAACAGATTTCCGAAATCGTGGGCGGCGCAGACGCCCTTTCGACAAAGCACTAATAAAGACGTGAAGTAACAGGAGAACAGGGAATATGACTACTACAGCCCCCGCTGCCAAGAAGCCAGTAACGCGAAAGGCGCCGGCCAAGAAAGCTGCCGTCGAGGTCACGCCGGTCGCTGAAGGCGGCATCGGTCGCGTCGCGCGCGTCAACGGCCCCGTCGTCGACATCGAGTTTCCGCACGACTCGATTCCCGGCATCTACAACGCACTGAAGACCGACATCACCATCGGTGGGCAGTCCCACATCATCACCCTCGAGGTTGCACAGCACCTCGGTGATGACCTGGTTCGTGCCATCGCGCTGAACCCGACCGACGGACTTGTCCGCGGTCAGGAGGTTCGTGACACGGGGAGCCCCATCACCGTTCCCGTGGGTGATGTAACCAAGGGCAAGGTCTTCAACGTCATTGGTGAAATCCTCAACGGCACGCCGGGGGAGAAAATCGAGATCACCGAGCGTTGGCCTATCCACCGCAAGCCCCCGGCATTCGACCAGCTTGAGTCGAAGACCGAATTGTTCGAGACCGGTATCAAGGTTATCGACTTGCTCACCCCGTACGTCTTGGGCGGGAAGATTGGTCTCTTCGGTGGTGCAGGTGTCGGCAAGACCGTTCTCATCCAGGAAATGATTCAGCGAGTTGCCTCGGACCACGGAGGTGTGTCCGTGTTCGCCGGTGTCGGTGAGCGTACCCGTGAGGGCAACGACCTGATCTTCGAGATGGAGGAGGCCGGTGTATTCGATAAGACGGCATTAGTCTTCGGCCAAATGGATGAGCCGCCGGGAACGCGTCTTCGGGTAGCTCTGTCCGCTCTCACCATGGCCGAGTACTTCCGTGACGTGCAGAAGCAGGACGTTCTGCTTTTCATCGACAACATCTTCCGATTCACGCAGGCCGGATCCGAGGTGTCGACCCTTCTGGGGCGTATGCCGTCGGCTGTCGGTTACCAGCCCAACCTTGCCGATGAGATGGGTATCCTGCAGGAACGCATCACCTCGACGCGTGGACACTCGATCACGTCGCTGCAGGCCATCTATGTTCCGGCTGACGACTACACCGACCCCGCTCCGGCGACCACGTTTGCGCACCTCGACGCCACGACTGAGCTGAGCCGTGAAATTGCATCGCAGGGTCTGTACCCGGCCGTTGACCCGCTTACTTCCACCAGCCGCATCCTCGACCCGCGTTACCTGGGTGAGGACCACTACCGCGTAGCAACGACCGTGAAGCAGATTCTGCAGAAGAACAAGGAACTCCAGGAAATCATTGCGATCCTGGGTGTTGACGAGCTCTCTGAAGAAGACAAGATCACCGTTTCGCGTGCGCGTCGCATCCAGCAGTTCCTTTCCCAAAACACGTACATGGCGAAGAAGTTCACCGGTGTCGAGGGCTCGACTGTTCCGTTGAAGATGACCATCGAGTCCTTCGATGCAATCGCCAAGGGCGAGTTTGACCACGTTGCTGTTCAGGCGTTCTTCAACGTCGGCGATATCAACGACGTTCAGGAGCGTTGGGCACAGATTCAGAAGGAGAACGGCTAACAATGGCCGAACTCAATGTAAGCCTTGTCTCGGCTGACCGCGAGGTCTGGTCGGGCGGGGCGTCCATGGTGGTCGCACGCACCACGGAGGGCGAGATAGGGCTGCTGCCGGGCCACGAGCCTATGCTGGCGATCCTTGGTGCTGGCGAAGTGCGCATTACCCTCGCCGGTGGCGGATCCGTGAAGGCAAACGCTGAAGAGGGCTTCCTCTCGGTCGAGCACGACACGGTCACCATCGTCGCGCGTCATGCGACTCTTGTTTAGTTTCCGGTCGTTCTGAACGTCATTGCTTCTGCTGCGTCCGTTTCCATCCGAGTTGTGGTTTAGTGCTTGTTCTGCTGCCTCCGTCCGAAACAAAGCGTGACGGGGGAGCGGGCAGCTCACTCGACCTGTCCGCGCTGAGCTTCCCCGAGCTGCTCCACGCTCGTCGGGAGGTGCTGGCGGCAACGCGGATGTTAGCCGACGATGCCGCCACCATGGCTGAAGCGCTAAAGCTCGGCCCGAGCCAGCACGGCGAGGTGTTACGAAACCGTACGCTTGCGCAATCGCCCACCATGCCGGCGCTCGAGCGCTACACAGGTGTGCTCTATGACGCACTGGGTGCTTCGTCAATGAGCGAGGCCGAACGCGCGTTCGCTGCCGAGCACGTTGTCATCCACTCCGCTCTGTTTGGCCTTATTGGTGCGGGTGATCACATCCCTGCCTACCGTTTGTCGCACAATTCGCGGTTGCCGCTGGCTCCCCTGAAGGCGACGTGGCGGGAGCCGCTAAGCGAGGTGCTGTCGGCCAGTCGCGGTTTAGTGCTCGACTTGCGTTCCGAGGCGTACGTTGCGCTGGGTGCGGCCCCCGAAGACGCCTACTACCTTCGCGTCGTCGCCGAGGATGATTCTGGCCGCAGACGGGCGCTCAACCACTTCAATAAGAAGGGCAAAGGGGAGTTCGTCCGCGAGCTCATACATGCCCGTATCGACCATGCGGATGTTCGATCGCTGCTGGTCTGGTCGGATGCTGCCGGGGTGCCACTGCGTCTGGGAAAACCCGGTGAGCTGGAACTTTTGGTGGAGCGCTAAGCCGACGCCGATTTGCAGTCGTGTCATCGCCGAATGTGCAGCGACACAGCGCGATGGTAAAGCCGATAGGCGAAAAATGGTCTGCGGGAAGTGGCGTTACCCCAATAGGCTGGTGCGATGGCTGAGATCGAGTACCGCGCGCTGGGCAATTCAGGACTGGTCGTCTCCTCGATTGGCCTGGGCTGCAATAATTTTGGGCGCGCTAAGACAATCACCGAGACGCAGGCGGGGACGGATGCCGTTATCCATGCGGCAATCGACGCTGGCGTAACGTTATTCGACACCGCCGATATCTACGGCGCCGAGCGCGGTCTCAGCGAGACGCTTATGGGCCATGCCCTAGGTGCTCGCCGGGGCGATATTGTTCTCGCCACTAAGTTCGGGATGGACATGGGTGGGGTTAACGGGCCGGACTGGGGTGCCCGAGGGTCCCGCCGGTATATCCGACGTGCGGTCGAGGCGTCGCTGCGACGGCTGCAGACCGAGTGGATTGACCTCTACCAACTGCACCATCCCGACCCCATCACTCCGATCGAAGAGACCCTGGCCACCCTGGACGACCTGATCAGCGAGGGGAAGATCCGCTATATTGGGCACTCGAATTTGGCCGGCTGGCAGATCGCTGAGGCCGAATTCATGGCGCAACTGAACGGCCATCCCAAATTCATTTCGGCTCAGAACGAGTACAACCTTCTTGCTCGTGATGCCGAGCGGGAGGTGCTGCCCGCAGCGCGCGCTTACGGCTTGGGCTTCCTGCCGTTCTTTCCGCTATACAACGGACTGCTCACCGGAAAGTTCAGTCGCGATGGAAGACCATCGGATGCGCGATTGACTGTACAAAAGCCGCAGCTTCTCGAGAATGCACCATGGGAGACGCTCGAGTCGTACTCGGCGTTTTGTGAAGCCCGACAGATAACCATGGTGCAGGCGACATTCGCCTGGCTTCTTGCCCAGCCCGGGCTCACCAGCGTGATCGCAGGCGCGACAAAACCGGAGCAGATTGTGCAAAACGTAGCGGCCGCGACGAGTTGGGCACCCACAGCGGAAGACGTCAAAGAGATTTCGGCAATCTTCGATCCTGCGGTGGTGCGCTAAGGGGCGCTGGCTCACGAGACGACTAGGAGCCCGTGCTCCCTTCACAATGCGGGCTTCTGTTGACGTGCGCGGGTACTTAAACCGTCGCATCGTCACCAACTCGGTGCATCGTCGACCCGGCTGCGCCGGATAGCCCCGATTTGGTCGATAGGCGGTGCTTACGGCATTGTCAGCACGATCTTGCCGAGGCCATGTCGCTTCTCCAGCAGTCGGTAGGCGTCCTGAACCCGATCCAGAGGGAATGTCGCGCGTATGGGAAACTGCAATGACCCGTGTGCCGCGCTCCTGGCCAGCCATGCTAGTTCGGCGGTGGTCTTCTTGCCGCCGCCGATCGTACTGATGCCGAACTCTTCGGCTCCCGGCTGGTACGCAATGCTGTTGATGCGGGACGGATGGATGCCGAGATCGAGGCCGAGCAGGACCCCATCACGTCCGGCACTGTCGAGCATCGCGGTGTACCCCGCAGGAGCCGCCGCCCTCGCCCGTTCCAGTTGACCCACTCCGTACGCCACCGGAATCGCTCCCAGTCCACGCAGGAATTCGTGATTCGTTTCGCTGGCCGTCGCCACCACTGCCGCGCCGACCGACCGGGCGAACTGCACGCACAGCAGGCCGACTCCACCGGCTGCGGCGGTTACCAGCACCGTGTCATCCGGGGTTAACCTCATAGCATCAGTAGCGCGCTTTGCCGTGTTGCCGACCAGGCCGATGCCTCCGGCGACCGCCCAGTCCAGGTTCGCCGGCTTGGGAGCGAGCGTATCTTCCGGGACGAGGACGTACTCGGCTTGGGCGGCGAACGACGTCCACCCCAAAACCTCCTGGCCGACGGTAACCGTGGTGATGCCCGGGCCAAGCTGGTCGACGGTTCCTGCAAATTCGGAGCCCTGCCCGGAGGGCAAAGGTCGCACCTTGCCGTACTCACCCCGACGCACCTTGTAGTCGTACGGGTTGAGTCCAGCCGCGCGAACAGCTACCCGAACTTGCCCGGGCCCCGCCTGAGGCGTCTCCACCTCGACGACCTGGAGCACATCTGCATCACCGAACTCGCTGTACCGAACCGCCCGTGACATGATCGTCCCTCCGCTGGTGTTCGCAGTTTACTGATCGGCCGGCGGATAACATGGCATCGTGCGGGAGGGCCTGAGATGACGGATGCTGCGGCGGGGGAGTCGATGATCGCCCGCATCGCCAGGGTACTGCGGGCGTTCGACGAGGACCACGACTCCCTCACGCTGACTGAGCTGGCGGCGCGTGCCGATCTCGCCGTGCCCACTGCCCACCGCATTACCCGCGAGCTGGTGTCAGAAGGGCTCCTCGACCGCACCGGAGCGCGGTACTCGATCGGTACCGGCTTGTGGGAGCAGGGGGAGCTGGCCGCTGTCAGCCTGCGCTTTCGCGAGATTGTGCTGCCATTCCTTCTTACCCTTTATGAGGTGACCGGTGAGAATGTACATCTCGCCATCCTGGATGGGACCGAAGCGCTGTACGTCGCCCGACTGACCGGGCCTCGGTCGGTGCCGACGGTGAGCAGGGCGGGCGGGCGGCTGCCGCTGCATACAACGGGTGTCGGTAAGGCGCTGCTCGCGTTCCAGAGCGAAGACTTTTTGTGTGACTTCTTTGAGCAGCCGCTCGACCGGGCGACGCTCCATTCGGTGGTTTCGGAGGCGGCCATCAGGGCAGAGCTGGCCGAGACGCGGCGAAGCGGTTTCAGCACCACGGCACAAGAGATGACTCTGGGGAACGCTTCGCTGGCTGTACCCATTTTCGTGGCGGACGGCCCGCCGTATGCCGCCGTTGGCCTGGTTGCCCATCTGGCGCGTTCGGATATCCGCCGGAGCGCGCCGCTTCTGAAAGAGGTGGCGGCGGGAATGGCGGATGCTCTCGGCGCGAGTCTCGATGGAGGGACCAGAAAATGGCGAGATGTTTTTCACTGAGTGAAAATGAGCCCTTGCTGTTGGCGAAGCTCACTGTAAACCTTGGGGTGTGAAAGAATCCCCCAACAGCGCCGTTGTCGAAGACCAAGATCCACTGGCGACCACGGCGACCCAAGCTCAAATCAGCGCAGAGATAGCCACCGCGCATGAGGCATACCGCAACGGCCGCCTCACCGGTTCGCCGGCGAGGGACAAAGTCGAAATCGACTTCGCCCCGTACCGGAGTAGCCTTCTCCGTCACCCCACCAAGGATCTGCATCATGCAGACCCGGAAACCATCGAACTGCACTCGCCGGCCTTCGGCCACCGCGACGTCGCAGACGTTGAAGCGGACCTGACCATCCAGCACAGCGGTGAACCGCTCGGCGAACGTATGGTTGTCACCGGACGTGTTCTTGACGGCGACGGACGGCCCGTTCGACACCAGCTAGTGGAGGTCTGGCAGGCTAATGCTTCCGGACGCTACATCCACAAGCGAGACCAGCATCCGGCACCGCTCGACCCGAACTTCACGGGCACCGGACGCTGCCTTACAGATGAGAACGGCGTCTACCGTTTTCAAACCATCAAGCCCGGGCCATACCCCTGGCGCAACCACACGAATGCGTGGCGCCCGGCGCACATACACTTCTCAGTATTCGGCTCCGAGTTCACGCAACGCATCATCACGCAGATGTATTTTCCCGGCGATCCGCTGTTTCCGCTTGACCCCATCTACCAGTCGATCCTTGACGCGGATGCCCGGGACCGACTCGTCGCCAGCTATGACCACGATCTGACGACGCCCGAGTATTCCCTTGGCTACCGCTGGGACATCGTGCTAACCGGCACCAAACGAACCTGGACCGAGCCAGAAGGAGGCGACGAGTGACCGCGCTCAAACCGGCAACGCCGGGCCAAACCATTGGACCCTTTTTCGGGTACGCACTCCCTTATGAGGGCGGCGAGAACCTTGTCGACCGCACGCATCCGGCAGCTGTTCGTCTGCATGGCCGTATCTTCGACGGAGCAGGCGTCCCCGTTCCCGACGCAGTTGTTGAAATCTGGCAGGTGGACGAAAAGGGTGCGATTTCCGACCGGCCCGGTTCCATCAACCGTGATGGCTATAATTTCACCGGCTTCGGACGTGCAGCGGTAGATGGCGCGGGAGCGTATCAGTTCACCACGGTCGAACCGGGTGGGGAGCGTCCGTTTTTTTCCGTAGTCGTCTTCGCGCGAGGACTGCTCGACAAGCTCCACACACGCATCTATGTACCCGAAACGGTGGATCTCACCGTCGACCCTCTGCTGTCATCGTTGCCGCCGGAGCGCGCCGCCACGCTCATCGCTGAGCGCGAGCCGAACGGTAACCTATTGTTCGACATAGTTCTGCAGGGCGACGAGGAGACGGTCTTTCTTGACTTCGACTGATGCAGACTACGGGTTGCTCTCCCCTCATTGGGTTGGCAGTGCTGCCGCCGCTGCGACATCGGATGAAGCAGTATTCCGTGCCATGCTCGACGTCGAGATCGCCTTAGTCGAGTCGTATGCCGATCTCGGCATGGTTTCCTCCGATACTGCTCAGCGGGTGCGCGACAGCATCAATAGTGCACAGTTCGACGTGCCGGGCATCGCCGAACGCGGGCGCGCGGGGGGCAACCCGGTCATCCCGCTGGTTAAGGATGTGCGGGCCGCTGTAGCGGCCGCAGATCCGGATGCTGCGGCATGGGTGCATCGCGGCGCTACCAGCCAGGACATACTGGACACCGCCCTAATGCTGGTGGCACAGCGCGCCATCGGTATCGCGTTACTCGACTGTGATGTGATCGCCGACGGCCTCGCGGCGCTTGCGCACGCTCACCGTAGAACAGTGATGGCGTCCCGCACCCTCACGCAACATGGAGTGCCGACTACCTTCGGCCTCAAGGCTGCCGGATGGCTTGGCGGACTGGAGCGGGCAAGCCGCAGGTTACGGTCAGTCGCCCGCGAGTTACCCGTACAGTGGGGAGGGGCAGGCGGAACGCTCGCCTCTTTCACCGTCATCGGTGGGCCGGGACTTGGCATCCGTCTCTCGGAGTCGATCGCCGACCGTCTTGGCCTGCACGCGGCTGTGGCACCATGGCAGACGCAGCGCGCCGCCGTCACAGAGCTCGGCGATGCACTCACCCAGGTGACGGATGCTCTAGGCAAGCTCTCCAGCGACGTGCTGCTCTTGGCTCGGCCAGAGTTCGGCGAACTGAGCGAGCCCGCTGCCTCCGGGCGCGGGGGGTCATCCGCCATGCCGCAAAAGCAGAACCCGGTGCTCAGCGTGTTAGTACAGGCGGCTGCCCGGAAGGCTCCGGGGCTGGCAGCAGAGTTGCACCGCTCTGCCAATGCTGTCGATGAACGTCCGGAAGGCGCCTGGCATGTCGAGTGGGCGGTGATGCGCGAACTTTTGCGTGCGACTGGTGGGGCACTGGCGCTAGCGTCGGAGATGGCGCCTGGACTGGTGGTCCACGCCAACGCCATGAAGCGGAACCTCGCTTTGAGCGGGCCGCTTGTCATCAGCGAACGGCTGATGCTCGAGTTCGGGCCGCTTGCAGGAGGTGCACGCATCCAGGAGCTCGTCTCCCTCAGCGCCAACGACCCCTCTTACGACCTGGCATCACTTCTTCGGGCCGAGCCTGCGCTGGCTGTCGTAGGTGACCACCGCCTCGCCGAAATCTTGGACCCCGCCAATTACCTGGGCGACGCCGATGCGCTGATCGACCGGGTGCTGGCGCATCACGCAGGGAGAGAGTCAGCATGACCGTTCCGCAACTGGCTGCCGTAAGCACCCCGAGTGCCGCCGATGCCACACTCATCCTGGGACCCTCGCTTGGTACCTCCAATATTTTGTGGGATCGTGCCATCGCGGTGCTCCGCCAGCATTTCCGCATCATCAGCGTCGACTTGCCAGGGCACGGGCTGTCCCCGGCCGCCGAGCAACCGTTCAGCGTCGCCGATTTGGCGGATGCCGTGGTGGCCGTCGCCGATGACGCGGGCGTTGACACGTTCTACTACGCGGGAGTGTCGCTGGGCGGGCAGATTGCGTTGCAGCTGGCGTTGCGGCATCCGGACCGAGTTTTGGGCGTCTCCATCATTTGCTCCGCCGCCAAAATAGGCGATACGGAAAGCTGGCTGAAGCGCGCGGCGGCAGTTCGTGCGCAGGGCACGCCAGCACTCGTCAGCGGATCCGCGTCACGTTGGTTCGCGGACGGTTTCATCGCCGCCCACCCGGAGGATGCGGGGGAGCTACTGCACGCCCTGTCCGACGCCAATGACGAGAGTTACGCGCTTTGCTGCGAAGCACTTGCTGCCAGCGACATGCGTGAAGCCCTTGCCAGCATCGCAGTTCCCGTGCTGGCCCTGTGGGGCGACCAGGATGTTGTGATCACCCCGACGGATGCGCGCGCGGTCGCGGAGTCTGTGCGCAATGGACGTGGGGTCGAGATCACCGGCGCCGGTCATCTCGCACCGATTGAACGCCCCGACGAGGTCGCCGCTGCGCTCCTACGCCACTTCACAAAGGACTGACATGGCCGAAAATACCCGAACCAACCAGGACAGCTACGACGAAGGCATGGCCGTGCGCCGGCAAGTGCTAGGCAGCATCCACGTCGACCGTGCCAACAGCTCCGTAGACCCGACCACAGCCGATTACCAAGACCTCATCACGCGTTACGCCTGGGGAGAGATCTGGACGCGTCCGGGGCTGGACCGGCGGATGCGCAGCGCCATCACCATGACCGCGTTGATCGCCCACGGACACTTCGAGGAGCTCGCGATGCACCTGCGCGCCGCGCAGCGGAATGGGCTGAGTCGGGAGGAAATTGGTGAAGTGCTGCTGCAGGCCGCTATCTACTGTGGTGTTCCGGCGGCGAACCAGGCATTCGGTGTGGCGCAGGCCGTGTTCGCGGAGGAGCCGCCGACCGACTAGGCAGCCATATCCCTTGGTGGGGCGCGTCGAGATCTCAGCGAAGCCTCGACACGCTCCACCGGCGCGGAGCCGCAGCTAGTGCAATTTCGGCATCGGTAGGCCGGTGTACAGCTCGGCCAGCGCGGCCATGGCGTGTCGCGACGAAATGAGCTGGCGTAGTTGGCCCAGCTGCACCTGGTAGTCAAATTCGGCGTCATCCGTGCCGTGAAAGCGGTGAAGCATCCGAGTCATGTAGGTCGAAAAGTACTGGGTCTTCCACACGCGTTCCACGGATGTCGCGGAGTAGGCTTCGAGCCCGGCGCTGTTGCCCGACCGGAAGTGGTCGACCAACCCGTTGTGCAATAGTGCCACGTCGGCGATCGCCTGATTCAAGCCCTTCGCCCCTGTCGGCGGCACGATATGGGCGGCATCACCGACGAGGTGCATGCGGCCGTAGCTCATCGGTTCGCTGACGAAGCTGCGCATTGGGGTGATCGATTTCTCGAAGATTTCGCCGCGTTCAAGCTGCCAGCCGGGCACTCGCAGACGAATGTCGAGTTCATCCCAAATGCGATCGTCTGACCAGTTCTCGATGTCATCGTCCGGCTCCACTTGCAGGTACAGGCGGCTCACCTTGTTGGAGCGCATGCTGTGCATAGCGAAGCCCCGCTCATGTAGCGAGTAGATGAGTTCATCGGTTGATGGCGCGACGTGCGCGAGGATTCCCAGCCACGCGAAGTGGTACTCCCGCTCGTGCACAGCGCTTTGGTCAGCCGGAATGCTGGGCCGGGCCACCCCATGAAAGCCGTCCGCGCCGACGACGAAATCGCAACGAAGCTCAAATTTTTCGCCGTTTTCCGTATAGCGGATGGAGGGCGCGTCTGTCAGGAGGTCCTGTGGCTGCGCATCGGAGATTTCATAGCGCGCGGGGGTGCCGGCGGCGTCGTGGGCAGCGATCAGGTCTTTCATAACCTCCTGCTGGCCGTACACCCAAATGTCACGATCGATCAGTTCGGAGAAGTCGACATGGTGCCGCTCGCCGGCGAACTGTAAATAGATGCCCTGGTGCTTGAGTCCTTCTCGGGCGATCCGCTCACCGAGACCAGCGCTGGTGAGAAGGTCCACCGCATCGTGTTCCAGAACTCCGGCTCGCACCCGGGCCACCGTGTACTCCCGATCACGGAGCTCCAAAACGGTGTTGTCGATCCCGGACAGTCGCAAGAGGTGCGACAGCAGTAGCCCGGAGGGTCCACCACCAATAATCCCCACTTGTGTTCTGAGAATTGTGGGTTCTGACATGCGTACCTCCGTGACGTCTTTGGCGGGGATGGCGTTGCGCCGAGGGGCGACGGTTTGACTCGACGCGATCCGATGGTTAGTTTAGCTGGTGAACAGTTGTTCGACATGCGAACATTCGCTCGGCGAAGTTCCCTGTACTGCATGACACAACGGAGTGAAACCTTGAAGAGCAAACTTCTCGTCGCCCTTGCGGCCGGATCGGCCCTCGCCCTTACCGCCTGTAGCGGCGGTAGCGCCCCCACGGCTCCGAGCGAGGACGGAGAGTTGACGCCCGTGACCGTGGCCGTCATCCCGATCGCGGACACTGCGGCCCTCTGGCTCGGCGTCGATCAGGGCTTCTTCGAAGATGAGGGCCTGGACGTAACCATCGACACTGCAGGCGGTGGAGCGGCAATCGTTCCCGGTGTTGTCAGCGGAGATTACGACTTCGGATTCAGTAACTACATCTCGCTTTACGTCGCCAATGACAAGGGCCTTGATCTGCAGGTCGTCGCTAACGGCGTAACCGCTGGCGAGGACGCCGCAAAAGACTTCGGAGGCGTCGTCGTTCTCGATGACTCCGACGTGAAAACCCCTGCCGACCTGGCCGGCAAGACCGTCTCCGTCAACACGTTGGCAAACATCGGGGACACGACAATCCGTTCGATCGTTGCCGAAGATGGTGGCGACGCTGAAGCCGTAGATTTCGTCGAAATCGGATTCCCGGATGCTCCTGCCGCATTGGAAAATGGACAAATCGATGCCGCCTGGATCGTGGAACCGTTCCTCACCCAGGCCGTCGCAGCCGGTGCGCGAGTTGTGACCTACAACTTCAGCGGGTTCGATCCGGAGCTTGATGTTTCTGGGTATTTTACGAGCGGCGCTAAGGCCACGGCTGAGCCTGAGGTAGTGGAAGCCTTCCAGCGGGCAATGAACATCTCGCTGGAGTTCGCAAACGAGAATGCGGACGAAGTGCGCGCCATTCTGGCGAGCTACACGACCATCACCCCAGAGGTCATTGAAAAGATCGCCCTGCCGCGTTTCCGTGCGGCGATCGACGCAGATGCTGCCAAGAAGCTGGCAGAGGCAGCCGTTAAATACAGCGGACTCTCGAAAATGCCCAACCTCGACGAGATTCTGCCGTAGCCTCTAACCGACCCTGACGACCTCCCAACGACGAGAGTGACATGCACGTGACAGAAGCAGTGACAACGCAACGAGCTAGACGGGCGTCGCCCTGGTCCCAGCATCCCCTGGCAGGACCATTGCTCGGAGTAGCAGGAATCGTGCTGTTCCTCCTGATTTGGGAGGCCGCCACCCGTACCGGACTAGTTAACCCCAAGTTCTTCCCGCCAGCCACAGTGGTCCTTGCCCAACTCGGTCAAGACCTGGTGAGCGCTGACTTTTGGGCGAGCGTTGGCCTCACGATGAGAAGCTGGCTGATCGGTCTTCTTTCGGCCGGAATTGCAGCGACAGCGCTGGGTTTCATCATCGGATCCAGCACATTCCTGCGACGCATCACCCACTCGACGATTGAGTTTCTGCGGCCGATCCCCTCCGTGGCACTTATCCCGCTGGCGGTGCTGCTGTTCGGCATCAAGATGGAATCGTCCCTGATGCTGATCATCTACGCATCGTTCTGGCAGATTCTGATTCAGGTGTTGTATGGGACAGCAGATGTCGACAGTGTTGCCATGGACACCGCCAAGAGCTATGGACTCGGCTGGTGGGCACGCATCCGCTACGTCGTCTGGCCGACAACACTGCCATACCTCATCACCGGCCTTCGCCTGGCTGCCGCCGTTGCGCTCATCCTCGCCATCACGGCTGAGCTCGTTATCGGGGCTCCCGGGCTCGGCAAAGAAATTGCGCTCAATCAGAGCGGTGGCAGCGTCGTTCCCATGTACTCACTGGTCGTTGCGACTGGATTGATTGGAGTTGCCATCAACATCGGTATGCGCCTGCTTGAAAAGCGTGTTCTGCGCTGGCACAGCTCGCAAAGAGGGGACGTGATCGTATGAGGTTCCTCAAGCAGATCGCCTATTTCGTCGGCCTTCCCATCGCCCTCATCCTGCTTTGGTGGGTACTCACCATCGACTCCACTAACTTCTTCGTGCCGAAGCCGGGCCAGCTTGCCGAAACATTCGTCGAGGTTTGGTTCAGTGAAAGATTCTTCGTCGACGTTCTGCCTAGCATCTCGCGTCTCCTGACCGGGCTTGTGCTCTCCATCGTCCTCGGGATCCTCTTCGGGATCATCATCGGCTCGGTGCGCATTCTGAGGCAGTTGAGCGAACCAGTGCTGGAGTTCTTCCGGGCAATCCCGCCGCCCGTTCTCGTGCCACTGCTGATGCTCATCATCGGCATCAACGACCAGATGAAGGTGATGGTCATCATCTTCGGAGCGATTTGGCCCGTTCTGCTCAACACCGTGGAAGGTGTTCGCGCCGTCGATGAAGTTCTGAGCGACACCTGCCGGGTTTACCGCATCAGCGGTTTCGCGCGGTTCCGCTACTTCGTACTCCGCAGCGCCAGCCCACAGATAATGACCGGTGTTCGGCAGTCGATCTCTATTGCCCTCATCCTGATGGTCATTTCTGAGATGTTCGCGTCATCATCAGGCCTGGGTTTTGCGATCGTGCAGTTCCAGCGCACCTTCGCCGTACCGCAGATGTGGAGCGGCATTTTGCTGCTCGGCCTGATGGGCGTTTCGTTGTCCCTAATTTTCCAATTCACCGAGAAGCGCGTGCTCCGGTGGTACTACGGCTTGAGAGAGGTAGACCGTTGACGATCACCCAAGAAGGAACCGCTGCGAGCCACCAGGTTCCAGCACTGTCGGTCAAAGATCTGAAGAAGGTCTACCAAACACCCGGCGGCGATGTCGAGGCCGTGCGTAACCTCACTTTCGACCTGGCTCCGGGGGAGTTCGTCTGCCTCGTCGGGCCGTCGGGCGCCGGTAAGACGACGCTGCTCAAGTGCATCGCCGGGCTGCTTGCCCCAACATCGGGAACCGTCTCGGTGGAGGGCAAGGTTGTTACAGAGCCGCCCAAGTCCCTGGCTGTTGTCTTCCAGGAGTACGGTCGCAGCCTGTTCCCGTGGATGAGTGTCCGCGACAACGTTGAGTTGCCCCTCAAAAATCAGGGTGTCGATAAGGCCAAGCGCGACCAGCTGGTCGATGAGGCGCTTGAAGCTGTCGGTCTGGCACACGTGCCCAAGAGCTATCCGTGGCAGTTGTCTGGCGGGATGCAACAGCGTGTTGCCATCGCTCGTGCCATCGCCTACCAGCCACAAGTGCTGCTCATGGACGAACCGTTCGCCGCCGTGGACGCACAAACGCGTGCCGATCTGGAAGACCTCGTGCGTCGAGTGTGGAAGCAGCTTGGAATCACTGTGCTCTTCGTCACGCACGACATCGACGAGTCGGTTTACCTTGGCGAGCGTGTCATCGTGCTATCGAACTCGCCAACAGTTGTGCAGGAAGACCTGAAAATCGATCTCCCCGCCGAGCGCGACCAGTTGAATACGCGAAGCTTGCCGCGATTCACGGAACTTCGTGGACACGTGTACGAGCAGATTCAGCGTGCCAAGGCTGCCAGCCGCCCAGCTGCCAGCGTGACCGCAGACAACAAATAGGGAAAAACGGATCATGATATCGAAGATCGCAGAGAGCGTCGCGCAGGCCGTCGCCGATATTCCGGATGGTGCAACCATCATGATTGGCGGTTTTGGAAGCGCGGGTCAGCCGGTGGAACTCATCGACGCCTTGCTCGCCCAGCGTGCCAGCGATCTGACGATCATCAACAACAACGCCGGCAACGGTGACCACGGACTGGCTGCACTATTGGCTGCGGGACGAGTGCGCAAGATTGTGTGCTCGTTCCCGCGACAGTCCGACTCCCACGTCTTTGACGGTTTGTACCGGGCAGGAAAGATCGAGCTGGAACTGGTTCCGCAGGGAAACCTGGCCGAACGCATACGGGCAGCCGGTGCAGGCATCGGAGGGTTTTTCACGCCGACGGGTTACGGCACGATGCTCGCCGAAGGCAAAGAAACACGCACGATCAACGGTCGCAACTACGTTCTTGAGTATCCGCTCCACGCTGATTACGCCCTCATCAAGGCCGTCTCCGGCGATCGGCTGGGCAACCTCATCTACCGCAAGACGGCAAGGAATTTTGGGCCGGTCATGGCGACGGCTGCCGCGGTAACGATCGCGCAGGTCGACAACATCGTCGAGCTTGGTGAGCTGGACCCAGAAGTTATCGTTACGCCCGGTATTC
>JAODMI010000019.1 GCA_025464755.1 Homoserinimonas sp. | reverse complement strand
TGACGGCGGAGGAGCGCATAAGCCGCGTCATTGAAGTCGGACTGGGCTCGCTGATAGTCAAGCGGTGCGACATCTGTTCTCTGCTCCACAGACACCATCGCTTGCTTGGTTTCGTCGAAAAACATGGTGTCGCTAAAGTGATCGGCCACGAGCCAGCGCAGTGCCTCAACTGATTTATCGGGCAAAGCGACCGAGGCATCCACCTCGACCTCACCCATGCCGCCGCGATCAATGGGGAACCAGACGGCGCCTTTCTCGCAAACCCCGTACATGCGCATGTCTGAAGGCAAGGAAATCGCCATCAGCGGACGGACAACCTCATCTCGGATGAATGCCGCGCTTCGACCGGTTATGAAGGCGATCGGCACGTTCGCCGCAGCCAGCGTGATGAGGTCCTCGAGGATGCTAGGGATGGCGACCGTGCGCGATTCCGGGCTGGCGATGGGGCCGTCAACGTCGAGGAGCAGGCCTAGGGGGGAGTGGTCGCTGGTCATACCTCAGTGTCCCACTGCTGTTCACACAGATCCCTACCGTGAACCGGCACCCGCATGAGCCGCCTATCGTTAATGGTGATGATTACCAGACGTGATGCTGCTCAACGCCTCGATATTCCTCTGGAGATGGCGCAACGCCACAATCTGCCTGCGCGAATGACGGAGACGGAGTTCGCCGAGCTGGAAAAGAGTCCGCCCGCGTGGCTGGTGCAGTCGCGGGCGAATCGGAAGGCGGGCACACGTCCCACCTGGGTGCACCTTACCTGCGATGTGTGCGGATTCACTGAAAACGCGCGCCCTAAAAAATGGTGGCCACAGTTCACCTACCTGACCTGCTCTGACCATGGGATTTGGGAGCTGCCCCAGCCGGGTGAGGGGCTCTACCGCGAAGAATACGACGGCGTTGGCAGTCGCTTCGTGGGTGTCGTCGACCGCGCCTGAGCGAGATCACAACGGTGCGTTACTGAAGGTTGGCCACTCCTCGAGTGCCGAATCGACGCAGCGCCTGGCCAGGTCAAGCGATTCGCCGATGACGACGTGCATATCCAGGTAGCGGTACGTACCCAGCCTGCCGATGAAGCTGACACCCTTTTCCGCTTCAGCAAGGTGCAGGTAATCCGCGAGGAGCGCCTTATCCTCAGCGAGTCGTAGCGGGTAGTAGGGAACGTCATCCGGCTCGGTCAGCTTGCTGTATTCGCGGAAGCACACGGTGTGCTCGTGCTCCTCCCACGGCGTGAAATGCTTGTGCTCGCTGATGCGGGTGTACGGGACTTCCTCCTGGCAATAGTTGATTACGGCGTTCCCCTGGTAGTCGCCTTCCGCCTCAAACCGCTCAAAGATGAGACTGCGGTAACGCAGTCTGCCCAGCCGATAGTGGAAGTACTCATCCATTGGGCCGGAGAAGAAGACGTGGTCGTAGTCTTCGCGCATCTCAGGCTTCAACCGCTGGCCGAGCCGAACCTCGATCGCAGGATGGTCAATCATCTTCTCGGCGATGGCCGTGTAGCCATCCACCGGGATGCCCTGATACGTGCTGTTGTAGTAGTTGTCGTCATAGTTGAAACGGATGGGCAGCCGTTGCAGGATGGATGCTGGCAGTTGGGTCGGTTCAACACCCCACTGTTTTTTTGTGTAACCGTAGAAAAACGTGCGGTACAACTCCTGACCCAAGAACTTCACCGCCTGCTCTTCGAAGTTCTGTGGCTCTGTAATGCTTCGATCGCCCATACTCTCCACAAAGGCCCGCGCCTGCGCCGGGGTGAAGCGCTTGCCGAAGAACTGGTTAATCGTGAGCAGGTTGACCGGAAGGGTGAACACTCCGCGCTCCGTCACGGCTTTAACCCGATTCGTGTAGGGACCGAACTCACCAAACGACTGCACGTACCGCCAGACGTCGTCCCTGCTGGTGTGGAAGATGTGGGGCCCGTAGTGGTGGATCATCACGCCGCTTCTTGCATCCCGACTGGTGTGGCAGTTGCCGGCGATGTGGTCCCTCGCCTCGTAGATAGTGATCGAGTACTTGCCCGACAATGCAAGTTCCCGGGCGATGACGATGCCGGCGAAGCCAGCCCCGGCGATAGCTATTTTCTTGGTCACGACACGGCGTCCCTTCTGCGCTTGTGGGCGTACCTAAGCAGCGCATCTGCCAACGGTGGCAGCACCTGCGCACGGTAGCTGACTAATGCGCGGTTCCTGGCTGTACCTGTGGCGTATGGGCGCCGCGCCTGCACTCGCCTTTCATCGACGCCGGCAGCTTTGGCGGCTTCACGGAACCACTCGTATGGGGTGACCGCTGAGCCGTTGGTGAGGTGCAGAACGCCCGTCACACCGTCAATAAGAAGGTCCAGGCAGCTCCCAACCAGGTCAGGGACGTAGGTGGGTGAGACGAGGACGTCATCGGATGCCTCCACCGCGGCATTCGAAGCAAGCAGCTGCAATGCCTTCTCCACCACATCCGCGTCACCGCCTGCCCCGAACATGGGTCCGGTTCGAACAACGAGGGCTTGGCGGTGCGAGCGTAAGACGGCAGCTTCTGCCGCAGCCTCTTGCACGCCCGCCGCAGAATCTGGCGCAAGCGGGTCACTTTCTTGATGAGCATGCTCAGAGTTGTAACCGAAAACGAGGTCGCCGGAGAATGTCAGGAACGCAATCTCGCGGGAGGCGCACTCATCCGCCAATTCTGCTTCGCGTTGGGCGGGACGTGGCTGATCCCCGTGTGCATCAATGACGGCCCATGGTCCGATCACATCCAGCGTCTGCGCCCAGCGCTGCCGGTAGGAGGCCGCGGATCCGTCACGGTGCGCATCGGGTTCGCCGAGCATGACATGGTGGATCCCGCGCCGCTGGCATACCTTCTCAAAGGCGCGTGCCAGCAGACTACGCCCGCCGAGGATGATAATGCCGCTTCGCGAAGGTGGTTGATTCGACTCGCTTTCGACATCGCCTCGAGGGGCGAACAACACGCGCGACCCGTGGTGCCAGTATCCGGGACGGTCAAGGAGCGGATGCCGGTAGTGACCAGTGACGGCAAGCTCCTGCGTCATCGCGGCGAGCGCTGTTGCCCTGGGTGGGGTCCACCGTACGTCGAACAGGCCAGATTCGTAGTGCATGCTCTTCGAATCCGTGCACAGTGTGTTCCATCCAAAGGACCCGAGCAGGCTCCAGGCGGTCACAGCTACGACGGGAGCGCCTTCGCTCCGCAACGCTTCGGCTGACTGCCAGACTTCGTCAAGCCATCGCAGTTGTGCTTCACGTCCACCGGCAATATGAGCCTCGGTAACGGCGAGCGGTCGGTCATACCGTCCCCACGCGTCACGGAGGACGGACTCAACGGTTGGTGGGTCCACCTGACCTGTATCGACGGCGCCAACATCCGCGTACACGTCCCTCCCATTGCCGCCGTGATGCTCTTCCGGATACAACTCGAGTCGATGGTCGAGGAACCTGTTGCTCAACGGGTAATGGTTGATACCGATGACGTCTGGGCTGCAGGGGTTCTGCGCAAGCCAGACCAGCTCGGCTTCCGTGAGCCCACCTGCATCGATGAGGTAGCGGTAGAGGGCATGGTCTGCATCAACGGCCCCCCGCAACAGGTCAAAGCTGAGCCACCGCCGCTCGTTCTCAAAGTCGACCTGGTACTGCAGCGGTGGTGTTCCGCTTGCCCGGCCCACGTCTTCGGTTTGCACCAGGCGCGCATCAGAATTCACCTCCCGTATGGCCCGCATCGCGAGCGCTGTGCCCTTCACCTCGTTGTACAGGGCGCGCACAAACGTTCGGTCGTCGTGCCCGTGCGGATACCAGACACCGTACAGCCCGCTGAATCGTGCCGTGGTCAGTGGCTCGTTGACGGGCGTGTAGTGCTGCACCCACGGAAATCGTTCCGCAACCCGTGCAGCGTAAGCGGCCAGCTTGTGCGGAAATCCCGGTTCGGTAAGGGACGTGTAACGCGGCCCGCTGCCATGGTGCAGAAGACCAACAATCGGGTCGACACCGGCATCGCGAATGGCGGACAACCGCTCATCCGTTTCATTAAATTGCAGCTCGGTCAGGGAGCGCGGGGCTACCTTCTCCCAGAGCACTGGGTATCTGAGCTTGCGGATCTCGAGGGCTGTGAACCGGGAAATATCGTCCACGGCACGCCCGTTGTGCCCGCTCTGCTCGCTCTGATCGCAGTAGCGATCTCCCACACGATTTATCGTGCTCTCGAGGCCGGCCCACATCTGGAGTGCGCCGGTATTGACGGCGCCCCCGCGCTTGCTCCGCACCCGCGCACCGGCCATCGGCTACCCGAACAGCACGATGGATTGAGACTCCAGGGCATCTTCCGCCTGGGCCTCAAGCGCCGCCATGCCTTGCCAGGTGAGGTTCCATGAGCATCCCGCCAGGTACTGGTCAACACGCTGCAACCATTCAGCATCATCCGTCTGCTGCAAAGCGGCGTGCAACTTGGCGACGAAGTCTTGTGGAGATGTCGCGATGTTCACAAAGCCTTTCTCCCCGTACGGCCGCACCACATCGCGAATCGGCGTAGAGACCACCGGTTTGCCGGCGGCCAGATATTCCGGCGTCTTTGTGGGGCTGATAAAGCGGGTCGACTCGTTTAGGGCAAAAGGGACCATCGCCACATCCCAGTGTGACAAGTACACGGGCAGTTCGTCGTAGGACTTCGCACCGAGGTAGTGGATGTTGCCAAGCCTGGGAAGGCTGGACTCGTCGACCTTATTGACGACGGGACCCACCATGACGAACTGCCACTCCGGCAGGCGCTCAGCAGCCTCTGCGATCAGCTCCAGGTCGGCTCGCTCGTCGATGACCCCGTAAAAACCCACCCGAGGGTGCGCGATTGCCTGCAGATCCTCCGGCTCTGGGTGCTGCCGGCGGCCTTGCGCGAAGTGCTCGACATCGATACTGCTCGGGAACGGATGGATGCTTGGATGCATGTTGCGCTTGGCGTGATACAGGCTGTGCCCACCGGTGAACACATGATCAGCACGCGCGATGAGTTCACGCTCGTAACCGCGCAGTTGCGGGGGCGCGTTCTTGAACGCAGCCAGCTCATCCATACAGTCGTAAATCACACGGCTGGGCAGCAAATCCATGCTGAACGGTATGGCCATGGGCGTGTAGTACCAGAACGTCGCGCGGTCGATCTGCTGCGCCCGGAAGTAATTCTTGAAAAGGCTGGCCTGCTGCTGATTTGCCGAGATTCTGTCGGTTCCCGGCTCAAGATGCGGGATGACACGCGTGATGTTGCCGGCACGGATCATGATCTCCAACCACGCCCCCTCCGTGGAGTCGTCGACCGGTTCTTCGATGTAGAAGACCCGACGATGTTTGGCGAACCGTGTCATCAGATGTTGAGGTCGCTGGTAGACGAAATCCCACCGAAGATGCGAAAAACATACAAGGTCGGTAGAAAGGTTCATCGGAGGGGCCATCTGCCCATTGTGTGGAGCCCACGTGGTTCTAGCCAACAAAATGGGGGCCCTTGACATTCGCCGCCTCACCGGTAACCCGGTAACGGAGCACAGTTCCCAGATTTCGGGGAGCCGCACACCGACTACCGACCCACCCCACTGCGTATGGGTAGAACGAGCCCAGCTTCTTTGCTGTCGCCCGTCGCACGCGCCATTCCGTTCACCATCTCAACGTTGACATTGTTGATGGTGTCGCAGTCTAGGTGGTAGCAGGAGCCAGGCGAGCGTTGCCGAAACGGGGAGAAACCAGCACCATATCTTCGACATAGGGGCAGCTGGTTTGCTATCGGAGTACTCTCGTTCGCATTATGTGAGGAGACCTCGTTGCCTTAGCGGCCAAGCCAGAGGATCCTTGCCAACTATGAAGCGCATTAACGTGATGTACGACGGTGTTCGATACAGCATTGGCGGCCGTGATTACGAGGAGGTGAAGCAACAGATAGCGGATGCGCTCACCACCAACGACCCTGCCGCCCGGTGGATTCGTGTGAACCATGGAGAGGGCACCTCCTCACCAGCGGACCTGCTCATCACACCAGGAGTGACCATCGCGTTGCTGCCGATCGAAGTGCCTGCAACGGATTAGCTTCACGCGGAGCGGCGCACCTGGTGTGGGCGGTTCCACAAGCTGCGAAACCTCGAGCCGAACGTTGGCGGGGGAGCGGTTACCACTTCGACCGGCACTGCCGGCTGAGCCTCCGGGGATCCAAGCGCCAGCTCGAACCAGTCACACACCATGCAGACGCGCACGTATTCATGAACGGCAAGACCGATTCCGTAGTGGGGATTCCTGGTTGCCTTTACCGGTGCGGCGCATTCGGGGCAGGGGAAGGATGCGCGCTGAATGGTGATGTGTCCCGCACTGGGCGTAACCCACCGACGAGTTCCCGATGGCGGTGCAAGCTCTACCCAATCGCATTCAGAACACACACCCACGTGTCGATGCACCGCAAGCCCAACGCCGAAGTAGGGGTTGGGAACGCGCTCAGCTCGACCTCCGCATGACGGGCAGCGAAATCTGCGCGTGGCATCTGGATTTCTATTCGCCGGCGTCACTGTGCTCGCGCCATCGGGGAAGCAACAGTGAGTTCCATGGCCAGCACGGCGACAACGTACGGCAGGTATTTCGTGTCGATCGTCGCAATCTGTGCGAGCAATGCAACTTCGCCTTCTCGGGCTGCGTCCTTTATTCCGTACGTTATGTGATCCATTGTGTTCCCTGCTTTTATCTGAGATAAAAGCAGGGCAAGCAGCAAGCAGCAAACGGTGGGGCTCCGCGGTGTTCGCTATTCGAACATCCGCGGATTCTTAAGGTTCTGAAAGGCCGTGCAGCGCCTTTCGGGTGGCTTGAAGGTGGTCGATCACGGCGCGGATGATGAGGTCTGAGCGTTGGTCGGCGTGGCTGTCGGCTTCTGCAGCGTAGAAGTTCAGCGCCATTGCGCAGGCGGAGAGACGACCGAGGATCGGCCCGTGCACGCGCTGCTCAAATGTGGCCCTGATGGCATTCTCCCGAGCGCGCGCTTCCCCGCCAGCGCGTTCATTTTCCTCTGCATCAGAATTCGCCGCGCGCTCATCGTGGGCAGGCAAAGGTGCAATCAGTTGGGTGGCCCTGGAGGACGCATTCGCCAACCGATCACCCATAGTCCGCAACTGCCGCGAATCAGCCGGAGTTGCCAGTCGCAGGGTGCGCAACACCTCATCTACAACAGGCATCACGGTTGTTGTGAGTGCCAGCGCGAGCTGTTCGACCATCTCTTCGCTCAAATGCTCCCCTTGATGCATGCCGCCAACGTTCGCCCTGTCGTTTATGCCCGAGCCGCGTTGTTCTGCCGTGAGACAAACTGGCCGGGTCTCAAACGGTACGATTTCGCCCGCGGCGCCCTGCGAAGTGGCGATGCTGGCAATCGCTGAGCCTCCATCTGGAGCATCCAGCCCCGAACTGGGGGACCGGCAACCATCTAGGCGGCCATGCCGGGATTGAGGCTTATCTTATGATTACACGATGACGCCATTGCCCGGTCACAGTGCGTCGATACTCATTGCGGACGATGATCCGCTGATACGCCTTGTGCTGCGACACGCAAGCGAACGGCACGGTTATCAGGTTATCGAGGTGAGTAACGGAAGTGATCTACTCGAACGGGTTGCTGCTTCATCGTTCAAGTTGTGCATCATGGATGCGTCTATGCCCGGCCCATCCGTCGGCGTTCGTCTGACGACGATGCGTAGCGTCGCGCCAGCTATGGAAGTTCTTATCATCAGCGGCTATGCGGAGCAGCCCGAAAGCGCTCGTGGCAGCGGTGCTCGCTTCATGAGCAAGCCGATTGAACTGGCATCCTTCGACAAGCTCCTGGATGGCCTTCGTCCGTCACCATCGTTGGGCAGCGCCAAAGCGTGACTTCCGCACTACGAGCCCTCACCGACTCCGGGTTTGACTCGCTGTTCCACGGGCACCCTGACGCACTCTTCGCCTTCGACCTGGACGGCGCTTTCGTTCGCAGCAACCATCAATTTGTGGAAATGACCGGATTTGATGATGTCGAGTTGCGGCAAATGGCGTTTCACGCGGTTGCTCATCCGCACGAAACAGAACATGTGAGGGCGCAGTTTTCGGCCGCAGCATCCGGGGAGAATCGCCGATATCGAACGAAGGTGTTGACCAAGTCGGGGAACACGTTCGTGGTCGATGTAACCTACATTCCGCTGCGAAGTGCGGCGGGCCAGATCGTGGGTGTCATCGGCATCGCCCGTGATGTGGGCCAGATCGAAGACGCACTGTTGTTGAGCGACCGCAATGAGGGCATCATGCGCATCGCCAGCAAAATCGTCGGTTTCGGCGGCTGGTCGGTTGAGGTTCCCTCCGGCGAACTGTATTGCTCGGACGAATTGGTTCGCCTCCTCGGTATGACACCCGGAGCACCACGACAGTACACAGAGGGACTGGCGACTCATCCCGAGCCGCACCGCTCCATCATGCAGTCCGCCCTCGAGAACTGCATGGCTACCGGAGAACCATTCGATGTGATCAGTGTTGCGCATGGCGCGGGCGGCGCCAAGCTTGACGTAAGGGCGGTGGGCGAGGCGCTGAGGGATGCATCCGGGCGCATCATTCGAATCCAAGGCGCCCTGTACGACATCAGTGATGTTCTCGAGCGTGAACGAGCACAGTCGCGTCTGGAAGTGCTGCTGAACTCAATGCTTGACCAGGTGGCCACGGGGATTTGTTTCATCGACCGTGATTGGCGATTCAGGTTCGTCAACGAAACCGGCCAACACTACCTCGAAAATCCGGCGGAAGCGTTGTTAGGCAAGACGCTTTGGGAGGTGTATCCCGACGCCCGATCGAACGAGTTCGGTATCGCATATCGACGGGCGATGGAGGATCGTGTGCCGGCGTCGGTGCGCGACTACTACCCGCCGTTAGGCAAGTGGTTGGAGGCGACGGCATATCCGACAGAAACGGGTATCGCCATTCACCTCACTGACGTAACCAAGGACCAAGAGACGCGTTTGCGCCTGGAGGAGAACACCGAACGGATCCGCTCGCAGGCGGCCCTCCTCGACGCCGCGCGCGATGCGATTTTCCTCAAAGGATTCGATAACCGGATCTCACTGTGGAACGAGGGTGCGCAAAATTTATACGGGTGGAGCGCTGAAGAAGCTGAAGGCAAATCGGTACGAGACTTGCTCTACTCAGACCCGGCAGGCTTCGACGAAGGCATCGCTGAAGTTATGCGGGCCGGGCATTGGCAAGGTGAACTCGAACAGGTCACCCGCGGAGGCCGCACCATCATCGCTGGCTGCCGATGGCAGTTGGTGTTCGACGACAATGGGCTTCCCTCCGCCATCCTTGCGGTGAACTATGACATCACCGAGTTCAAGCGCGACGAGGAACGTAAGAATCGGGCGCAGCGCATGGAAAGCTTGGGAACCATGGCTGGGGGTATCGCGCATGATCTGAATAACATGCTCACCCCTATTTTGATGTCATCCCAGCTCCTAGCCGCAGACGAAACGGATCAGGGTCGCCTCGACCTGATGCTGTCAATCGAGACAGGCGTCAAACGGGGCGCAGCAATGATTCGGCAGGTCCTCTCGTTCGCGCGCGGAAAAGAGGGGCACCGGGCCGCGATCGATGTCACATCCGTGCT
>JAODMI010000014.1 GCA_025464755.1 Homoserinimonas sp. | reverse complement strand
GGCACGCCGGAGGCTCATGGAGTCGTCGAAGAAACGCGTCCGACCTTCACGGAGAGTATCGCTGTGATCACACCGGAACAGCTATCTGCCGTCCTCAACACGCATCCGCTCGCTCCGATGAAAGAAGAAGGAAACAACTCTGACGAGCCGTCCTCCAGGCCAGACGTCGACGTCGACATCGACATTGACAATGGCACCGCTGCCGGGCCGGTGGCTCGGTCCTCGGGGCCGAGCACATCGCCGGGATACATCCTGGCAGCTGACCCGCAAGCGAGAAGAATGCCCATCTTCCATCCAGAGACCGCAGGCGCCGAACCGACCCTAGCTGACGTGCGTCTCGGCCGGTCCATGCGCTTATTCTGGCTGTGGTTCGCGACCAACTCGTCAGTGATCAGCGTGGCTTTGGGAGCGGTATTAATGACGTTCGGCACAAGTTTGCGGCAGGCGGTGGTCGCAGCTATGGCAGGCGTGGCACTGTCGTTCCTGCCCTTGGGGCTGCCGACGCTGGCGAGTAGATGGACTGGACAACCGACAATAGTTATCTCCCGCGCAGTCTTTGGACATGTCGGTAACCTCGCACCGGCGCTCCTGTCTCTGATAACCAGAGTGTTCTGGGGTGCTGTTTTGTTGTGGTTCTTGGCCTTTGCTGCGGCGCGGATCGCCATCACTGCTGGCCTTGGTGGCGTACTTGTCGAGCAGCAGCTGGTGATCGTGTTCGGCGGTGTCGGCTTCCTGGCAGCGCTCATCGTCGCGTACTTCGGTTACGCGCTCCTAGCCCGCGTGCAACTGACCGCAAGCATCCTTTCGGCAGTTCTGATTCTCGTATTCATTGTTGCCACCTCACCCCACGTCGATGTGTCGCACGCGCTGTCCGCTGCAGACGGGCCATGGACCGCCGTTCTGGGGGGAACGATCCTCGTCTTCAGTTACGTGGGCCTAGCCTGGGCCACCAGCGGCGGTGATTTGGCCAGATACCAGCGTCCGACCAGTTCTGGTGCCAAGTCCATGATTGCCGCACCGCTTGGTAGCGCCATTCCCGCATTCATCCTCATCGCGTATGGCTCCCTTCTCGCGGGGTCCGATGACATGCTCGCCGTTGACCTCGTAGCTAGGCCATTTGAGGCGTTGGTGGGCCTTGTTCCGCCGTGGTTGGTCTGGCCATTGGTCGCCGCAGTGGTCATCGGCCTGTTCTCGAGCGTCGTGCTTTCCCTCTACTCCGGTGCCTTTGCCCTGCAGACGATCGTCGTCCCACTTCGACGTGAAGCCGCCGTCATCGTGGTCGCGGTGGCCGTTGCGATACTTACCATTACTGTGGGCATGGCTTACGGAGATTTCGGCATAGTGTTCCGGGACCTTGCAACCACGCTCGCTGTGCCGACGGCAGCCTGGGCTGGCATTTTTGCGGCCGAGATCATGATCCGTAATCGTCGCTTCGACACCTCATCGCTTGTGCTCCGCGGAGGACTCTATCCCGACGTCCGTTGGCTGAACGTAACGATGCTCGTTGTCGCCACGATTGTAGGTTTAGGTCTGACCACCGCGGATGCAGCAGGACTGGCTTGGCAGGGATACCTGATGGCGATGATTGGTGTGCAGCCGACCAGTGCAGTTGCGGGCACCGATTTTGGGGTGCTTGTCGCCCTTGGTTTAGGAATAGCGACACCGCTGCTAGCAGGCATGCGCCCGGCACCGCTGAAATCATGACCGCGGTAGCCGACCCACACGGCGGGTAACGGCTGTCTGGGTAGACTGGCCAGGTGTCAGCATCCGTAGGCGAGGTCAATGCCGTCATCGAACGTTTGTGGCCGCTATCTGGGTCGGAAGACTGGGACGCGCCGGGTTTTCTGGTGGGCGATCCCGCCGCACCGGTCTCAAACATCCACCTTGCCGTCGATGCTGTTGTGGACACCGTGGATGAGGCTATCCAAAGTGCAGCGGACGTTTTGCTGGTGCACCACCCACTGCTGCTGCGGGGTGTGACCTCTGTTGCGGAGGATCGGTATAAAGGTGCCGTCATCGCTCGCCTCATCCGCGGCAATTGTGCCCTGATTGCCGCGCACACCAATGCCGATGTCGTTGAGTCGGGAACATCGGGGGCGTTGGCCAGCGTGCTTGCCTTGACGAACGTTCAACCGATCGTGCCGGGGACCGAACCGGGCCGCGGAATTGGCCGTTATGGTGAGCTTCCTCAGCCTGTAACACTTGGGCATCTGGCTCGATTGTTGGCCCAACTCCTGCCACCAACCGCTTCGGGCGTGCGTGTCGCCGGTGACTTCGACCGCGTTGTGAGCACTGTTGCTTTGTGCGGTGGCGCGGGAGATTCGCTTCTCAACCATCCGGCGGTCCTGGCCGCCGATGTGTACATCACCTCCGACCTGCGTCACCATCCGGCGTCCGAATCGCGCGAGAATGCTCGCCTTGGTGGGGGTCCTTCCCTCGTCGATGTGTCTCATTGGGCGAGTGAGTGGCTTTGGCTCGACGTAGCGGCCGGTGAGCTGCGTTCCGCTCTACCCGGTGTCACCGTCACCGTCAGCGAGCTGCGAACTGATCCATGGGACTTCGTTGTCGTCCAATAGAAAGTAAGAGAACCCGTAATGCCACTGAAAGCCAGCCCAGACACACAAGCCCACCTCCTCGATTTGCAAGCGAGCGACACACGCATTCAACAGCTGGACCATCGGGCGAAAAAGCTGCCTGAGATCGCCGCACTCGCCTCGCTTGCGGCTGAGGCAGACCAGCTGCGCGCTCAGTTGTTGACAGAAACAGGGGCCGTTGAAGATGCACGGCTTGAGTTGAGTCGCATCGAATCAGATGTGGCCGTCGTCGAGTCGCGAATGAAGCGCGATACCGAGCGCATCGCCTCGTCCTCATCCGCGAAGGATGTCGCCGGCTTCGAACATGAGCTTGCCGGACTCACCAAACGCCGGGACGATCTAGAAGAGATTGAGCTCAGCGTCATGGAGCGCGTCGAGGAACTGGAGTCAACGGCGCAAACCACCAGGGAAAGGCTCGAGCGCGTTAAAGAGAGCGTTGCTACTGCGAAGGCCGAGCGTGACGCCGCGCTTGCCTCGTTAGCCAGTGAACGCACCCATGCGGTCGCTAATAGAAACACCATAGCGGGAAAGCTGCCGCAAGACCTCCTGGCACTTTACGAACGCCAACGAGCACGGTACGGGCTCGGAGCCTCACTACTGCAGTATGGCGTGTCGAGCGCTAGCGGCGTGAAGCTGAACGGAAACGACCTAATGGCCATCCGCGCCGCAGCACCGGATGAAGTTGTGTTATGTCCGGACAGCCAGGCCATCCTGATTCGCACGGCGGAGTCCGGCATTTAGGCATACTGCATCTGGCTGACACGCTAAACTTTCCACGAATGGGTCGGCAAGACGGTCGCGTCGACAGCTGCATCTGCAAAGACGTGGTTGTCGCCGAGGAACGTCCGGGCTCCGCAGAGCAGGATGGTGGGTAACACCCACCCGGGGTAACCCGCGAGAAAGTGCAACAGAAAGCAGACCGCCGTGAGCTGTGAGGCTCGGGGTAAGGGTGAAACGGTGGTGTAAGAGACCACCAGCGGTCGGGGTGACTCGATCGGCTAGGTAAACCTCGTCCGGAGCAAGGTCAGACAGGGAACATTACAGGCTGCTCGCCCAGTTTCCGGGTAGACCGCTAGAGGGCTGCGGCAACGTAGTCCCGAGATAGATGGCCGTCCAGCGTCATCGGGAGCAATTCAGGTAACGCAGACAGAACCCGGCGTAATAGCCGGCCCATTCACTTATCGTCCAAT
>JAODMI010000165.1 GCA_025464755.1 Homoserinimonas sp. | reverse complement strand
TGACGGCTGCAGCTGCAGCACCCGCCTGGGTGGGGTCACCGTTGATGGCAACCTTGCCCTTATAGTCCGGGCCCAGAAGATCGTCCAGCGACTTCGGTTCCGGAACAGCGTCTGCGTCGTAGCCGATCGACATTAGGCCGGTGTAGTCGTAAACCCACAGACCGGTTGGTTCCTTGCTGCCATCAGGTATGTCTTCCCAAGCTTCAACCTGGTATGGGGCGAAGTATTCGAGACTGTCGAGCGCTACGGCGCTGCCGAGGTCGAAGACATCCGGTGCCGTGTCCTGACCTTTGAGATTCTCCGCGGCCTGGATTTCTTCAGCACTGGAAACGTCGGGGTCTGCCGAATTTACCGTGATGTCGTATTTGTCTTCAAACGCTGCGATGATTTCGCCGTAGTTAGCCCAGGTTTCGGGCAGGGCAATGACATTGAGCTCGCCTTCCGCCTGCGCGGCTTCTATGAGACCGTCCAGGCCTCCGAAGTCTTCGGCACTGGTCGCGCTGGCCGCATCAACGCTGTTTGGTTCAGCGTCACCTCCTGCATCGCCGGCGCATCCCGTTAAGGCGAGGGCTACGGCGGCGATGGCCGCGAACCCGACCGTGGCACGTTGTGAGAACACTGTTCCTCCATTAACGGCCTTCGCGCGATCGCCGCGCGTGGGAGCGGCTGTGAGAATCGGCAACGACCTCTCGTGACGGTAAGAGTAACGGCTGTACGAAAGGCAGAGCCAGAGTAAACGCCAGATGAATGCGACATCGGTCACCGAGGTCGACGGTAGTGGCTATCGTCGAGGCAATGATTGACACGATTTCACTCAAGCAAGCCCGGCGCATCGCGTTGGGAGCACAGGGTTTCGGGCGGCCCGCAGCAGCCTCCGTTGGCACTCGCCAACTCGGAGGTCTCATCCGTCGGCTCGGCCTGCTGCAGCTCGATTCAGTCAATGTTTTCGAACGCAGCCACTACCTGCCGGCGTATGCACGCGCCGGTGCGTACGACAAAGCCGAGTTGGATCGTCTCACCTTCGCGCAGAAGGGACAGCATGTCGAATATTGGGCTCACGAGGCGTCAGTCATACCCCTCGACACCTGGCCGCTCATGCGATGGCGTATGGACAGGTACCGCCGACAAGCCATGATCGACGGCTCACACTGGGCCCACGACAATCGGCCCCTGATGGATTGGCTCCTCGCCGCGTTGGCAGATGAAGGGCCACTGCCCGCCCGGGCCATCGAACACGACGCAAACAAGCGTTCGGGGCCGTGGTGGGGCTGGTCCGACGTGAAGCGCGGGCTCGAAACGCTGTTTCGCTGGGGAGACGTCGTAAGCGCGGGACGCACCCGCTTCGAGCGGACCTACGCGCTCCCCCAACAGATTCTGCCGCGCAACGTGCTCGAGCGTGAAGTGCCGGCTCACGAGGCGCACAAGCTGCTTCTCGAACAGGCGGCGCGGGCTCACGGCGTCGGCACAGCATCCGATTTCGCCGACTACTTTCGACTTAAGGCGGCCGATGTGTTGCCGGCACTCCACGAGCTAGCGGAGGAAAATATTCTGCGACCCGTCGCCGTCGAGGGGTGGGGCCGACATGCATGGATGCACGCCGAAGCACGAATACCGCGCACCGTGTCTGCCACAGCGCTCCTCTCCCCTTTCGACCCCGTGGTGTGGGAACGCGCACGAGTTGAGCGTCTTTTTGGGTTCCGCTACCGCATTGAAATCTACACACCCCAACCGAAGCGGGTGTACGGGTACTACGTACTGCCCTTGCTGCTCGATGACACCCTGGTGGGACGGGTTGACCTTAAGAGTGATCGCCAGAACGGCCTGCTGCGAGTGCAGGCAGCGTGGTCAGAAGCGAGTGCTCCGCCGGAGACGGCTGCGCGCCTCGCCCCATTGTTGGTTCGCACTGCGGCCTGGCAGGGTTTGGAACGCGTCGAGGTTATGGCGCGGGGCAATCTCGCAGCCGCGGTGGCTGCAGAGCTTGGGTGCTACGCACACACCCCATAACCTTTTCGACGCCAGTCGACAGGCGGCTGGGCATGCGTCGCGCGCGCGTTCACAGAACCGTAAACCATAGATGCCAACCGGTGAGGCCTTCATCCCGACATCCCGACCGGTTACCAACGGCTAAAACTTGTTGGAGCTATCCAGTAGGCGACGAATGCGGTCGCCGAGCGGAGGATGCGTGCTGAATAGCTTGTCGATCACGCCCGGCTTGGTCGGATCGCTGATCCACATATGCGCCATAGTGGAGTTCTGGCGCTTCATTGGGCGACCATATTCCGACAACTTGTGCAGGGCGCTGGCGAGGGCTTCCGGATGGCGCGTGGTGAGCGCACCGGTCGCATCCGCCAAATACTCGCGCTCACGGGAGATGGCCGCCTGGACCACCGTGGCCACCACGGGTGAGATCACGAGAGCAACCAACCCAAGCACGAGGAAGATCGGGTTGCTGTTGTTGTTACGGTTACCTCCGCTGAAGAGAGTCATCCGCAACAAGATGTCAGCAATGAAACCGACCGCTACGACAAGGCCGAAGACGATCATCGTGACGCGAATGTCGTAATTCCGCACGTGGCCCATCTCGTGAGCCATCACTCCCTCAAGCTCCGAGTCGGTCATCATGTCCAGCAAGCCTGTCGTGGCGGCGACGATCGCGTGCTCCGGGTCGCGTCCGGTGGCAAACGCATTCGGTGACGGGTCGTCGATGATGTAGACCTTGGGCATAGGCATGCCTGTGGTGATGGCGAGGTTTTCCACAATGCGGTACAGCCGGGGATTGTCAGCCTTCTGGATCAAGCGGGCACCACTCATCGCGACCGCTTGGCTACCCGCAGCGAAGTACTGGATGACGACGTAGATCGTGGCGCCGACAAGCGTGGCGATGAAAATGGAATAGCCTCCACCGCCGTACATGTAGTTGGCTACGAAGCCGAGACCGCCGATGATGATCAGAAACAGCAGGATGATGAAAACGGTGTTGCGTTTATTTTTCGCTATGGCGCGATACATTTACGGCCCGTTCGTGGGAACTAGAACTGCACGCGCGGTGGCTCGGCGATGGCCGCGGCGTCCGAAACCTCGAAGAATTCCCGTTCGTTGAAGCCGAGGGAACGAACGAAAAGAGTATTGGGGAACGTTTTGATCTTCGTATTCAGTTCCCTAACTCCACCGTTGTAAAAACGGCGTGAGGCTTGAATCTTGTCTTCCGTATCAACGAGTTCGCCTTGCAACTGGAGGTAATTCTGGCTGGCCTGCAACTGCGGGTATGCTTCTGCGACCGCAAAAATGCTTTTGAGCGCAGACTGCATATGGTTCTCTGCGACACCTGCCTCAGCAGGCGTACCGGCGTTAAGGGATTCCGCGCGCGCGCGGGTAACTGACTCAAAAACGCCGCGCTCGTGCGCCGCATAGCCTTTGACGGTCTCGATGAGGTTAGGCAGCAGGTCGGCGCGACGCTTCAGCTGCACCGTGATGTCGCTCCATGCCTCGTCAACTCGAACGTTGAGCGTGACCAGACCGTTGTATGTGGTCCACAGGTAGATACCGACGATCACGATCAGCAACACGATGATGCCGACGACGATTAGTAGTTCCATTGCGGAAAGCTCCTCCATGCTGCCTACGGTGTTGCTGCGCGGCCCGTGCGTCACAGTCAGCGCGGGCGGGCGGGGTGCTCCCCCACGTGCCATTACTATATCGACGCGATAACGCAAGCCCCCGAAAATCGGTAATCCTCCATGCGAATTCACGGCGGCAGCGCTATCTCGTAGCGCCTGTTGCACGAACTAACCCACCGGGCACAGCGCTGTTCGTGTCGTGCCACATCAGGGATGTCGCGACTGGTTGCGTTGCTTCGCGGTCGACACGTCCGCGCGGGCGGCGTAGCGCAAGGTCACAATTCGGTGAGGGATCCGCGGTGTTCATCTATTGGCTACCAACGCACCGTATATTGGCGAAGGACCCCGACCGACTTGTCTACTGCCACGCTTCACAGCTGCTTTTGACC